>CAYIFW010000022.1:0-8079 GCA_964362795.1 uncultured Planctomycetales bacterium
CGGGGGTGGCGGAATGGCAGACGCGCACGTCTCAGAAGCGTGTGGGGCAACCCATAAGAGTTCAAGTCTCTTCCTCCGCAATATAATTCAAGAATTGAACAAAACTTAAAGTTACTCCGATTTGGATTTTATCGCTTTTTCTATCGCCTCGATAAGCTTGGCATCGTCGACAGGCTTGACAAAATAATCCGTAATCCCGAATCTAAAAGCTTTAATCTTATCTTCACTCTTATTCAACCCGGAAACCACAATTATCGGGATAGTTGATCCGACAGCGTCATTATTCAACATATCGCAAGCATCCAACCCGCCGATACCGGGCATCAAAAGATCCAGCAGAATAACATCCGGCTTAAAAACATGGATACGGTTGATTAAATCTTTTGCTTCGCTGACAGCCATAACTTCGTAATCAGCCGAAGCCTCCAGGCGCATTTTAAGTAATAAGGCAAAACTCTCTTCATCATCAATAATCATTATTTTATGCTTCAAGAGAATCCTCCTTTTCTTAATTATACCACTAATTTCATTAAAAAATTAAGCGAAAATTATTTACTTCGGCCATGCGTTTCTTGCTCAATATTAATATAATCGCCAAATTCAATCTGCTCCCCTAATTCCTGCTTAACTACTCTTACTCTATCGGGGACATAAGGGTGAGTTTTATAATATGACCTCCCCTGGAGCGGCATCCGGCGGTTGATATCCTGCAGTTTAAGTAAGAAAGTAATCATCGCGTGCGGGTCATATCCTGCCAACTTCGCATAACGAGCCCCTAACTGATCCGCCAATAGTTCATCCTCCCGGCTATAACCCAGAAGAAATTGAGTAAAAGCAGCGTCGGCAGCAGTCCCTACTTCTCCTGTACCGGGGGCAGGGGCTACCGCCACTAATAACCTTAATATGGAAAAACTTTGCATAGCCTGAAGTTTTTTGATGCTATGCCGGGCGACAATATGCCCGACTTCATGCGCCAGAATACAAGCCAGTTCATCATCGTTAGCAACCTTATCCAGTAATCCGGTGTTAACATAAACATAACCTCCCGGCAAAGAAACAGCATTTACCGTATCATCTTCTAAAACCTGGAAATAATAATCGATCTCTTTCCTATCACTTACCGCGGCTATTTTTTTACCGATATCTTCCACGCGCTTTTTCTGTAAAGGGTCATTGGAAAATTTTAATTCTTTTTCTACCTGGCGGTTAATCGACTGGCCCATAACTACTTCTTTATCGCTGCTGTAGTAGTATTTCTCCTCCTGTTTGGTCACCAGATTATATTCGGTAGAACAGCCGGAAAGCGCCAAAACCAAACAGATTATTGAAAATAGCCCAAGCTTTTTAAAGCTAAGATAAAGTTTTCGCAAAGGCAAGCCAACGACATTATAAAAACAACCATCTATTTTTTTAATAAAAAATGCCCCCTTACCCTGAATATCAAAACTCCCCGCCTTATCCAAAGGAGAAACTTGCTTAAAATAATTACTGATCTCCGGGCCGCTTAAGCGATCCATATAAACTTTTGTTTTCTCATAATCAATCACTGTTTTTACTTTGCCTTTTTCTTTTTTAGTCACGGCTAGGCCGGTATAAAGCCACTGCGGCGCGCTGGATAATCTCTTCAGCATCCGACGGGCATCTTGGATATTTTTAGGCTTACCGAATATTCTGCCCTTCTGCACGCAAATAGTATCCGCGGCAATAATCAGGCCTTCTTTTACTTTTTCAGCAACACCTTGAGCTTTATTGCGCGCATTATACTTGACTAACCGCGCATAAGATAAATCTCCGCGCTTAGACTTTTCCTTAACATTCGAAACAAGAACTTTAAACTTCAGCCCAAATTTCTCCAGCAACTTCTTTCTGGCCTTAGATTTTGAGGCTAGATAAATTTTCATTAGTTTATTATTTACGGATCCTGCCGAACCTAACTTAATGCCGCGCTTGCGCCGGCTAAGTAGCCTGTTGAGAATGCCGCTTGGAGATTAAACCCGCCGGTATCGGCGTCGATATCGATCATCTCTCCGCAAAAATACAAGCCCTTGATCCGGCGTGATTCCATGGTACGGGGATTTATTTCTTTTAAACTTACTCCGCCGCGGGTAACCATTCCTTCTTCAATCGGCCGGGTCGCGGAAACCTCCATCCGGAAACCTTTGAGCAAAGAAATAATTTTCTGTCTTTCATTTTGCGTAATCTGGCTGCATTTCTTAAGCGGATCAATCCCGGTGACAGACGTAAAAACTTTAATTAAACGCAAGGGCAATAATTCTTTAAGCATATTCTGGATAATTTTCTTAGAATTTAATTTAAACTCTCTAAGCAGGCGCCCATCCAACTGCTCGATAGATAATGCCGGCTTTAGATCTATATCCACATAAACTTTTTTCCCCGGCCCCAATAAATCGCCTACTTTTGCGCTTAAAGAAATTACCAGCGGGCCGGATATACCGGTGGAAGTAAAAATTAATTCTCCTATCTCGGAAATAATTTGCGTTTTGCCGTCGGTGAACTTTAAGCTGATATTGCGCAAGGTCAGGCCTTCTAATTTTTTAATATAGGTTTGTTTTATATCCAAAGGCACCAGCCCCGCCCTTAAAGGCGTGCTAAGATGCCTGAATCTCTTGGCGATATTAATTAACGCGGCATCCGAGCCGGTAAAACTATAACTTGCCCCTCCACCGGCTAAGATTATCCGCTGCGCCAGGATATCCGTTCCGTCTTCTAAGCGCACTCCTCTGACTAGGCCATTGGCAACCAATAAATCAACTACATTACATTCATAAATAATTTCAACCTTAAGTTTTTCTAATTCTTTTTTTAATACATCCAAGATACTCGATGCGCGGTCACTTTGAGGGAATACGCGCATTTGGCGCTCAACTTTTAATTTTAATCCGCGCTCCTCGAAAAAAGAGATCAACTCCGGGCTGAAAAATTTCTTAAAAGCGTCTCTTAAGAAATCTCCGTTAGAAAAACGTTTGAGGAAATATTGAAGGTCTTCAGTATTGGTAAGATTACAGCGGCCTTTGCCGCTCAAAAGGAGCTTGCTGCCTAAAGAGTCTTTTCTTTCCAGAAGAGTTACCTCCTGGCCGCCCGCTGCCGCCTGGATTGCTGCCATCATCCCCGCTGGCCCCGCGCCGACTACTACGATTTTTATTTTTTTCATTTAAGAATCAGGGGGACGGTTCTCTTCCCAAGAGAACCGTCCCCTTAATTTACCATTTTATAAACCAAAATCCGCAATCTTAAAAATTGACTCTAACTTCAGGCCTGCTTTGGCTAAATTTTCAGCAGCTCCCTGGTTGCGATCGACAATTACGATTGCCTTATTGGCGATTACTCCGATTTTATCCAACGCCTGCTTAGCTTCCAGAATAGCTTTACCGCTGGTAGCTACGTCATCTATAAGAAGCACCCGGTCACCTGGCTTTAATTCCGGCCCTTCCACCTGCCGCTGTGTTCCATGTTCTTTGACCTGTTTGCGCACAATGAATGTTTTGATCGGCTGCCCATTAATATAACTTAACAAAGCCAAAGCCCCGGCAATCGGATCCGCTCCCAAAGTCGGCCCGCCGATGGCATCCCAAGCTTCATCTTTGATCAAGTCCAATATTATGCCGGCAACCAGATACGCTCCTTCCGGAGTCAGAGTAATCACCCGGCCATCCAGATAATAATTGCTTTCTTTGCCCGAAGAAAGCACAAATTTACCTCTTTTTAAGGCTTCTTGATTCAATAACGCGAATAATTTCACTTTTAATTGCTCGAGATTCAAATTTTCCATAAGATTATTCTACTATCGACAAAGCTGACTGTCAATTACTTTGACAAAGCTAGTTTTCATTGTTATTATAGTTTTATGTTAAGTGGTTTACTTAAAGGCTTAAAGAATTTAATTTATCCGAATTTATGCCTAGCCTGCGGAGATTTAATCAAAACTACTCCGGGGCAGGAGCACATCTGCGCTGGTTGTTGGGGAAAAATCGAGAATAATCGGCCTCCTTTTTGCGCAACCTGCGGCAGGCATCTGGACATAGAAGCAATCCGAAAAAATAGCTGCCCGCACTGTTTAAACGAAAAATTTCATTTTGACCGGGCTTTTAGCCCCTGCGTCTACACAGGAATAATAAAAAAACTTATCCATGAGTTCAAATATAACGGTAAAGATTACCTGATTACTCCTTTTACAGCTCTGATGAATACATTCATCCGGCAATATTGCCTGCCTATCGAACATCTTGATTTCATCATCCCTGTTCCATTGCATAAAAGCCGGCAGAGAGAAAGAGAGTTCAATCAGGCTCAACTTTTAAGCCAAAGAATAGCTAATGAATTTAATAAAAACCTTTTAAGTGATCTGCTTATTCGTAATAAAGCGGTTAAAACTCAAACAGAATTAACGCTCCCAGAACGCCGCCGAAATGTCGAAGGCAGCTTTACGGTAACTAAGCCGGATTTAATCAAAGATACGAATTTATTGTTAATCGACGATGTCTTAACTACCGGGGCCACATCCAGCGCGGCTGCCAGGAGCTTAAAAGACGCGGGCGCAAAAACAGTTATCCTGATGACCTTAGCCAATTAAAATGAAAATACTGCGTAATTATATTTTAAGAGAATTTGCCGGGCCGTTTTTCTTATGCCTGGGAGTATTGACGTTTGTGATGGTTTTAATCGGCAACCTCAAACGCATTGCCGACTTAGTCATCAACAAAGGCGTGGATTTATTCAGCGTCATCCAGATTTTTATCTACCTTGTCCCCTACCTGGTCACCTATACTTTGCCCATTTCCATACTTGTGGCAATTTTACTTGCTTTAGGCAGGTTATCCGGAGATAACGAAGTAGTTGCCATTCGCTCAAGCGGCATAAATTTATTTAAATTAATCCTGCCTTTATTAACCATCAGCTTGGCTCTAAGCTTAGGGCTAGCTGCCTTCAATGACCAGGCTGCCTCATACTCGCATTTTGCTTACCGTAAAGTTTTACAGGAAATGGGAATAAAGAATCCTACCGCGGCTTTTGAAGAGGGCGTATTCATCGATTCCTTTAAAAAGTATATCCTTTTTATCTATCATGTAGACCAGAAAAAAAATCGCCTCAACAACATCCGCATTTATGAGCCCCAAGGCGAAGACAGGCCTACCCGCACTATTGTTGCCAAAGCCGGAGAATTTATCAGTGTTCCCGGAAAAAATATCGTAAAATTAAAACTTATCGACGGCACCAGCGATGAACCCGACCCGGAAAACCCGACAAACTTTTATAAACTGAATTTCCGCACATACTTTATGAATCTGGATATAGCCCAGATGCAAGATAAAGTTGTGGAAAAAAAATACAAAGAGATGACGATTAAAGAGTTAAAAGTCGAGGCCAAGAAACTTCAAAGCGAAGGTATCAGCCCGGCTCCGCTAATCACTAAAATCCATGAGAAACTGGCGCTAGCATTTTCCTGCTTTGTCTTTATGCTGCTGGGATCTTCTTTGGGAATTATTACCCGCCGGCGGGAGAAATCCATTAACATCGGGATCGCCGTCTTGATTATCGTCTGCTATTATCCGATGTATATCGGCCTGGTGGCCCTGGCAATGGAAGGAGTAATACCCGCAGCCCTGGCCTGCTGGACTCCCAATATCATATTTACGGCTATCGCCGGATTCTTAACCTATAAATTATGCGCATCTTAGACCGCTACACCTTAAAATCAATTATCTCTATATTTATTTCCTGCATTTTTGTCTTCCTATTTCTTTACATCGTTATCGACCTCTTAACAAATCTGGATGAAATTTTAAAGCACCAGGCAAGTTTAGCGCTTTTAATCCGTTATTACCTATCATATTTACCGATCATGTTTGTGCAGGTCTCTCCTTTTGCCTGCCTCTTAAGCACAGTTTATACCTTCGGAAAGCTTAATCACAATAATGAAATAATTGCCATGCGTTCAAGCGGATTAAGCATCTTCGATATCGCCAGAAACGCTCTCATTTTCGGCCTACTTATCAGCTTAACCGTATTCTGGGTAAGTGATAAATTCGTCCCTTCGGCATCGGTGGAAAATCAGAAGATTAAAGCTCAAATCGAAGGAGATTCGGAAAAAGGCAAGCTAAAAAAACCCGATGAAATTATCAACCTTTCCATGTACGGATTAAGAAATAGATTATTCTTTATCAATCGATATTCGCCGGCTACAAAAACTATGGAAGGGATTACGATCCTAGAGCACGATCAGCATCAAAACCTCACCAGAAAAATTAACGCCGTTAAAGGAATCTACGAGGATGGACTGTGGAAATTCTATCAAACAACTACCTACAGTTATGACCAAAACGGACAAATTATCGATGAGCCGCTTTATATGGAAGAAGAAATTATGAATATCACCGAAACCCCCAAGGACCTGGCGTCTTTAAGGCAAAAACCGGAACAGATGGACATCCGCCAGATGCAAAATTATATTTGGAGGCTTTCTAAAAGCGGAGCGACGGGGATAATCCGGAATTTAAAGGTGGATCTTTATCAGCGTTTTACTTCTCCGTTTACCAGCATCATAATCATACTACTGGGGATTCCCTTTTCGCTTTTAATGCGTAAACGCGCCACAGGAATGGCGGCAATCGGAGTCTCAATTAGTGTCGGATTCCTTTACTATGTTTTAGATGCCATTTGCCTGGCCATCGGAAAATCCGGGCTGCTTTTTCCTTCTCTGGCGGCATCATTAAGCCACATCATCGTTTTATCCACAAGCCTCTATCTTATCTCCAAACTACCTTAAAATAAAGGGGACGGTTCTCTTAAGAACAAGAGAACCGTCCCCTAGTTTTTTATTTATAGATTCGGGGAATGCGGCTGCCTAAACCACAGACAATCTCATAGGAGATAGTACCAGAGAGCTCCGCAAGTTCTTCAGCAGTAACCTTTTGCTTGCCCTGGCTGCCGATTAAAACAACTTCCTCGCCGATTTTCGGTTTAAAATTACCGACATCAACCATGATCTGATCCATACAAACTCGCCCGGTAATACGAAACCGCCTGCCTCCGATCAAAAGGAGAGCTAGGTTAGAAAGATTGCGCGGATAACCATCCCCATAACCAATAGGTAAAGTAACAACATTTCCTGGCCGCTTGGTTATATAAGTGCAGCCATAACTTATAGCCGTCCCTGCACTGACCCGCTTAATAAAAACAATGCGCGTCTTTAGACTTAAAACCGGCTTTAATTTTATACTTAACTGATTCTTGGGGTGCAACCCATAAATTACCAGTCCCGGCCTGACCATCGTAAAATGACTAGGTTTATAATCAATTAACCCGATGCTATTAGCGGCATGCACCAGAGGAATAACGATACCGTCTTTCTTGAGATTACTGATCAACTTATTAAATAAATCGATCTGATAATTAGTAAATTTGCGGTTAAGGTCCGCAAAAGCAAAATGCGTAAAGATGCCTTCAATTATAATATTCTTAAGTTTATGTATATCCTTGACCAGGCTAAGCGCTTCATTAGGCAAAACTCCGATCCTGCCCATTCCGGTATCCACTTTAATATGTAGACGCAGAGATTTATTTAACGCAACCGCCTTAGCGTTAAGGGCAACAGCCATTTCCTTATCGCAAACCGTCGGAATAAGCTGATAAGTAAAAAGCGCCGGAATATCTTGCTTAAGAATCAAACCCAGAAGCAAAATCGGAATTTTTATTCCTGCTTTTCTTAAGAGTATCCCCTCATCGATTGAGGCAACCCCCAAATAATCCACCCCGACGGCAGACAATCTTTTTGATACCGCAATTAAGCCATGGCCGTAAGCATCGGCTTTTACGGTAACCAGAATTTTTACCTGCGGCTCTAGTAAAGATTTAACCTGGTTAAAATTGTGCTCTAAATTTTTTAGGTTAATCTGAGCCCAAGTGGGCCGGTAACCTATTTTATTTTTATTTGGCATTCTCGAGGGTATAAATAAATCGGTTTTATATTTTGTGCCGAAGTAAATTGTTTAAACTTAATCTTTAAACAAGCCAGCTCCATAAGATTATGCGCCTTAAGCGGCCAATAATCTTTATCTAACA
>CAYIFW010000022.1:8179-16077 GCA_964362795.1 uncultured Planctomycetales bacterium
CAAGCCAGCTCCATAAGATTATGCGCCTTAAGCGGCCAATAATCTTTATCTAACAAAGTTGCGCCTTTAATTGCGGCGCTTATTTTATCCCCATATAAAGCGATGGCATCTCCCAAAACTATCGGACTGGCAGCGTTAAATTTTTTCAAAAATTCTTCCAGGCTCAGAAGCAAATATTCACTCCTGCGTTTTAAGAGGCCTTTTTCATATTTATAAGCGCTGCAGTAAATAAGATTTCGCCTGGCATCAAGGGCAGTAACAATCAGGCGCCCGGTTAGGTCGACATTCTTAGCTAAAATATCCAGTGAAGACACTCCGATAACCGGTTTATTCCTGACGATACTTAATCCTTTGACCGTCGCCACTCCGATACGCATCCCGGTAAAAGATCCCGGACCCAGGCCACAGGCAAAATAATCAATATCGGCAATTTTTAAACCTAGCGCCGAGACCACCCTCTGAATCGTCGGAACTAATAATTCCGAAAGGGCCCTGCCCACCTCAAGATTGTATTCGTAAAGTTTACCGTCTACGTACAATCCCAGGCAGAGAATCTTAGTTGTCGTGTCAATGCCGAGTATCTTCATGGACTTTATTTAATAGCTCCTTGTGCTTCTTGCCTTTAGCGATAAACTCCAAAACCCTCTTATTTTTTCCTTTATTCAACAGCTTAATCTTTAAAAACTCACGTGGCTTGAGGAATTTTAGCCGCTCGGGCCATTCGATGAGCGTGACAGCCTGCGAGTAAAAATACTCCTCGTATCCTAAAGCAAAAATATCCTCGACGGTTTTCAAGCGATAGAGGTCAAAATGCTGTAGGAGGTGCTTGCCCTGATGCAAGCGCAATAAAACAAAGGTCGGACTGATCACCTTATTCTTATTGATCCCTAAACCCTGAGCGATCCCTTTGGCTAAAACTGTCTTGCCTGAACCCAGAGAGCCGGACAAAAGAACAATTTCTCCTCCGCAAAGGTTACGCGCGATAAGTTTTCCTATCTTTAATGTCTGATTAACGGAGTTAGATAATTTTTCCATATTAAAAATGCTTAAACCCCTTAAGAGAATTTAGTTTAGAATAATTATTTTTAAGATTAATCAACCTTAGGCCGAATGACTCCGGCATAATCTCACCGATAACCTTAAAACGATATTTGGAACTTTGGATAATTTTATTCGCCTGGGTACGGCTAGCGGTGAAAAGCAGTTCAAACTCCTCACCCGAACAAAGCGCATCCTCCGGACTCTTTGCTGCTTTACTTAAAGGAATAAGACTCTCATATATTACCGCCCCTGTCGAACTTTGCTCTAGAATATGCCCTAAATCCGCAAGCAATCCGTCAGAGACATCAATCATCGCATTGATCTTAAAATTATCAACTAAAAATCGTGATTCTCTAAGGCGAGGAGTAAACTTTAGATGCTTTCCTTGGAGAGATCCCCCGAACTCACCGGTAACCATAATCAAATCGCCTATTTTTGCGCCTTGGCGCAGGCAAAGTTTATTTTTTTCAACTCTACCCAACAAGCTCACATTGATCATCAATTTATCCGCAGCGCTGATATCCCCTCCGACAATATTAATCCGGAATTCTTTGGCCAGATCAAATATGCCTTTGGCCAATCGGTCAACCTGCTTGACTTGCATAGTTCCTGGCAGGCCAAGAGCAACTACTGCATGAAGAGGGATCCCGCCACAGGCAGCAATGTCGCTAATCGATATCGCCAAAGACTTTCTGCCTACCAGGGCAAGATTTTCATTTTTCTTAAAATCCACTCCTTCAACAATCATATCCGTAGTAAATAGCTGATAATACTTCTTATCTAATTCTAAAACCGCGCAATCATCTCCACTGCCTTTAATTACAGAAGAATCGATCTTAATTTTATTCTGAAATCTTTTAATTAAACCGAATTCACCAATCTCACTCAAGCGCATCTAGCTTTCCTTTAAAATTTTTCGAATATTTTTAGAATATGGCTGCCGGATTATCCCGTAATCAGTGATAATACCGCTAATTAACTGCTGCGGGGTAATGTCAAAAGCAGGATTTAATACTTTAGCTCCGGCAGGAGCAATATCTTTTTTTAATAAAAGCTTAACTACTTCCTCTTTGCGGCGCATTTCAATTTTAATCTCCAAGCCGTTTTTTATTCTTAAATCAAAGGTGCTTTCAGGCGCGGCGATATAAAAAGGAATTCTATGGTATTGAGCTAGAATTGCCAAATTAAAAGTGCCGATTTTATTGGCCGAATCGCCATTTGCGGCTATCCGGTCTGCTCCGGCAATTACCGCATCAATTTCCCCGTTATTCATCAGAAATGCCGCGGTATTATCGGCAATCATCGTTACATCTACACCCTGTTTATACAGTTCCCAAGTAGACAGGCGCGCCCCTTGCAAAAGCGGGCGAGTTTCGCAGGAGAAAACTTTTATTTCTTTACCCTGTTTTTGCGCCGAATAAATCACTCCTAAAGCCGTGCCATAATCGATAGTCGCCAGGATCCCGGCATTGCAAATTGTCAAAACTTTAGCCTTATCTTTTAACAGCCTGGCCCCATACTCTCCGATTTTACGGCAAGAGGCCCTATCCTCCTGCATAATCTTTTTGCCTTCAGCCAAAATAATCTGTTTAATCTTGGCGATCGACTTATTTTTATTTTCTAAAGCAACCCTGGAGATCCTCTCAATACCCCAGAATAAATTCCTGGCTGTCGGGCGGGAACTAGCAATATATCTTACTACAGAATTTAATTTAGAGCTAAATCCTGCCCAATCCGAACCCGGATAATCTTTTATTCCCAGATACATTCCTAAACCGGCAGCCGCGCCCAATGCCGGAGCCCCACGCACTTTTAATTCTTTAATTGCCTGCCATAAACTTTTAAGGCTAACCATATCGATATAAACAAATTTACCGGGTAACTTAGTCTGGTCAATTAATCTGATTTTATTATTTTTCCAATCAATAGTTCTGATGTTCATTATAATCCCATGAGCTTGGCTAAAATACTCTTTTTTACTTTGATCGCTGCTTCCGGACAAGTCTCCTGACAGCAGAAACAAGCGATACATTTTTTATAATCAAAACTTAAGCCACTCTTCTTAAGCTTGATACATTGACGCGGGCAAATTTTTTCACATTGGCCGCAACGGATACATTTTAACTTTAAACAATATGGATAATGCCTGATTAAAGACTTGAGCAATTTTTTAATAGGTAACGGCAGTTTACCTACCCCCTTATAGGTTATCGGTAAAATAAACGCAGGTATATTTAATTTGGCGATGTCTTCTCCCTCTATTTTAATTCTACTTAACTGATTCTCCCCTAAACCACGCCGCGCCGCTTCCTTGGTCGATAAAACTTCCTGATTAGTAATTCCCATTATTTTAGCCATAACCGTATCCAGCGCCACGCAGTCAGAACCGCCGAGGAGAAGATTAAGTTGCCGGGGTTTACCGCTGGTCCCCGGTCCCTCTGCCTCCATGGCTAATATTCCATCAATAATCGTTAGAGCTGGCTTAACCTCTTGGTAAATATCCACCAGGATTCCGGCAAATTCCTGAGCTTCAAAATAATTTTTATGCAATTCCATTTTGTAGGTTCCGGAGACCAGGCCGAAAAGATTCTTAATTGAGCCGGTAAGCAAAGTAAGCTCATGCGTTTTAAATTTAGGCAAGCTGATTAAATAGTCGCATTCATCCAGCCAGGTTGTCAGCGGAAACTTATCGCGCATCCGGCGCTTATCAAAAGTGACTAGCTGAACCCCTTCCTCCTGACAAACATCCTTGATACCGGTTAAACTATAAACCTCATCCACATTCTCGGCATATTTGGCCCAAGCAGCCGGACCGTCTCCGACGACAATTTTACAGTTGATTTCCTTTAATATCTGAATTACCGCCCTAACAACCTCCGGATGAGTGGTAATTGCATACTCCGGCCCCTTGGACATCAAAAGGTTCGGCTTAACCAATACGGAGGATCCCGGCTTGACAAAAGCCGTAATTCCGCCTATGAAGCCGAGCAAATCTCTGACTGCCTGCCCGACAGCCCCAGGCTCATAACTATCACACTTCACTATTGAAACTCTCGCGCTCATAATAGATTGAATAAAGGGGACGGTTCTCTTTTTTTTAAGAACCGTCCCCTTTATTTTAATTTAAAAAAATTCTTGGCATTTTGAGTTGTCCTATCCGCTATCTCATCAAAACTAACGCCCTTTATCCGGCTGACCACCTCGGCTAATAATCTGATTTGCAACGGCTCATTGCGCTTGCCTCTAAATCCTTCCGGGGATAAATACGGAGCATCTGTTTCCAGCATTAACCTGTCCAAGGGCGTTAAGCTAACCATATCTCTTAAATTTTGAGCTTTTAAATAAGTAATATTGCAGGTAAAAGAAATAAAAAATCCGCAATCCAGGCATTCTTGAAGAAAATTTTTATCACCGGAGAAACAATGCACTACGGCACGCAAAGGCAAAGCAGCTTTTAAAATCCGCATAACCTCAACCTCAGCCTGACGGCTATGAATTACTAGCGGCAACTTTAATTCTTTGGCTAAAGCAATCTGCTTGATAAATGCCTGCTTCTGATTATCCGGGCTGGATAGATTGCGATAATAATCTATGCCGGTCTCCCCGATAGCCACAACTTTATTTTTTTGCGCCAACTCCCTTAATTTATTCTCGGAGTTGATATCGAAACTATCCGCATCATGCGGATGCACCCCCACGCTGGCATAAATTTGCGCATATTTTTGCGCTAATTCACAGGAGGCAATTGAGGATTCCAGAGTAGAACCGATATTAATAAAATTAGTTATTCCCGCCTCAATCGCCCGCTGAATAACCGCGTCACGATCCGGCTCAAATGGGGGAAAATCAAGATGGCAATGCGTATCAATTAACATAGAAACAAAATTTATTTCTTTTTGGTCTCGATACGCGGGAATAAAGGAGCATCTTTTTTAATCTCACTACCACCTAATTGCGAAATAATCGACTCTGCGGTTTTAGGCATAAAAGGAGCGATTTCAATACCAATTTTTCTAATTGCCGCAACTAATAAACCGATAAAAGCTTTGAGCTGTTCAACTTTATCTTCTTTTACTAGATTCCAGGGCTTAGTCTCCTCCACATATTTATTGGTTAAGCCGATAACCTCCCAAATTTTTTCCAGCGCCAAGCTAAAATCATTTTTATCATCCAGCGCAAGATTTACTTCTTTAGGTAAAGCCTCCAATTTATTCTTAATCATCTGGCCGCTATGATCATAACTAGTTTTAGAAATATCCAGGTCCGGGATCTCACCAAAATAATATTTCTCAATCATCGTCAGCGTGCGGTAAATGAGATTGCCTAAATCATTGGCCAGATCACCGTTAAATCTTTTAATTATCGCTTCTTCTGAAAAATTACCGTCTAAGCCAAAAGGAACATCGCGCAGGAGAAAATAGCGGTAGACATCGATGCCGAATTTATCGACCATCTCAACCGGATTTACCACATTGCCGCGCGATTTAGACATCTTGTCTTTATCAAACATCCACCAGCCATGGGCAAATATCGTATCCGGCTGCCGGATACCTAAAGCCTCTAACATAATCGGCCAATAAACCGCATGGTGCCTTAAAATATCTTTTCCTACTAACTGCACAACCTTAACGTCTTTATCCCACCAAGCAGAGCGATAGATGTTCTGAGCATCAAACTGGCCAACGGCACTGATATAATTAATTAAAGCGTCAAACCAGACATAGGTAACATGCTTGGAGCTAAATGGCAGGCCAATTCCCCAACTCAGCCGCTCTACAGGACGAGAGATACAAAGATCCTCCAGTTTATTATTCTCTAGAAAACCCAGGACTTCATTTCTTCGGGAAGCCGGCTGGATATAATGCATACGCTCGGGGTTATTCTGAGTATCCTTAATATATTTAATCAGCCAATCCTGATACTTCGATAATTTAAAGAAAAAATTAGTCTCAACTATTTTTTCCAATGCCCGATGGCAATCCGGGCATAAATTATCCGTAATCTGAGAAAGCGGCCAAAAGGTTTCACAGGGAGTGCAATACCAACCCTCATATTGACCTTGGTAAATATCGCCCTTAGCATAAGCAATTTGTAAAGCCTGCTGCACAAACTTAATATGCCTGTCTTGGGTCGTGCGAATAAAATCGTCATGGGATATCTCAAGCTTCTTCCATAAATCTTTAAATTGCGTCACGACTTTATCGACGAACTCCAGCGGGGCAAGCCCTGCCTCATCGGCTGCTTTTTTTATTTTTTGGCCGTGTTCATCGGTTCCGGTCAAGAACCAGACATTTTCTTTTCCCAGGACACTGCGGTTATAGCGGGCTAGGGTATCGGCGGCGATATTGGTATAGGAATGGCCGATATGCGGAGAAGCATTCACGTAATAAATCGGAGTAGTAATATAGAATTTATTTGCCATGTTCTTTGTCTTTATAACTTACCTCTAAATAGCCGCCCTCTTCAAGTTCTACGTTAACTAAGCGTTTAAAAACATTGGAACTGATAACCTTGCCTTTGCCTTGCGGAGTGTTAATATGTTCGCCTTCGCGCGGCAGGCCTTTAGAAAGTATTTTATAGGTTTCATATTCATAAGATAAACAGCACATTAACCTGCCGCACAATCCGGAAATTTTCGGCGGATTTAACGGCAAGCCCTCTTCTTTGGCCATCTTAATCGTTACCGGCTCAAAATCTTTGAGGAATTTTTTACAGCAAAGTTCCCGGCCGCATGAGCCGTATCCGCCAAAAAGCCTGGCCTCATCTCTTACCCCGATCTGCCTTAATTCAATACGCGCTTTAAACATCTTAGCTAAATCTTTAACCAAATTACGAAAATCCACCCGCCCGTCGGAAGTAAAATAAAACAAAATTTTTGAGTGGTCAAAAGAATACTCCGCTTTTACCAGCTTCATATCCAATTTATGCTCCAGGATTTTTTTCTCGCAAACATTATAAGCCTCCCTGGCTTTTACCAGGTTGTCTTCGATCTGTTTTAAGTCGCTTTCTTTGGCCATACGGATTATTCTTTTCGGAGGCTCTTTCGGCCCCTCGGCAGTGGCGCAGCAACGGGCATGCCCGGGCAAAACCACGCTTCCGTAATCTAGGCCCCGGTCATGCTCGACAATCACGCAATCCCCGGCTTTTAAAACTAAAGAACCCGCCTGATAAAGCGCAACCAGGCCGGAATTTCTAAGTTGAACTAGAATCATATCACTCGACATAGAGCTCCTAAGTTGTGTAAAAGCATCTTATTATTAATATTAGCCTCCAAATACAGCGCGCTTTCTGAAATAGCCGCCAGAATATCATCCAGTTGTTTAAAAGAGAACTTCGGAATTAATTTTAGCAAATCCTCCTTGCGGTCTAAATGTATAATCTCATTATCTGCCAAACCGGCTTTAAGCAGATAGATATCCCTAAACCAGGAAGCCAGGATATTCAAAAAAGCGCGCAGCTGGTCCTTGCTTTGTTCCATAAAATTACGCTCCAGAGGTTTTACCGAAAGCAGGAAAGAATCAAATATTTTATTTTTCTGGGCTAACTGCAAAGAGTCTTTCAGTTTTAAGGCCAGCCCCAATCTTCCCTCGGCGTAAAAGCCAAGAAAGTGAGCAGTGAGCCTATCTAATAAATAATCTTTAGCCAAAACAGCTTCAAGCTTTCCCCTGGCCAAAGGATAAAATTTTATCTGCTTGCAGCGGCTAAGCACGGTCTTAATAATGCTTTGAGGCTTATGCGTGACTAGAATAATCAAAGAATTCTTAGGCGGCTCCTCTAAAGTCTTCAGCAGAGCATTTGACGCATCCGCATTAAGCTTATGCGCGTTATCGATAATAAAAATCTTCATTGCTCCTTCA
>CAYIFW010000023.1:0-15370 GCA_964362795.1 uncultured Planctomycetales bacterium
TCGTCTAGCCTGGTCCAGGACAAGAGCTTTTCAAGCTCTCGACACGGGTTCAAATCCCGTTGGGGTCATTAAATTTTAAGGTGCTGAATGTGCGGGATAGTCGGATACATTGGTGAAAAAGAAGCCCAGCCGATTTTATTAGCCGGTTTAAAGCGCCTGGAATACCGCGGTTATGATTCCAGTGGCATAGCTGTCGTCCTGCCTAAAAAAGATAGTATATCAATTAGAAAATCTCCCGGAAAAATTCAAGCCTTAGAAAGATTAGTTAAAAGTAAGCCTTTAAGTGGTGTGGTTGGTATTGCTCATACGCGTTGGGCAACCCATGGCGCTCCTACGCAAGCTAATGCCCATCCGCATCTGGATTGTTCCGGCCAGGTTTCGATTGTGCATAATGGGATTATTGAGAATTACGAAACTCTTAAACTGCAATTAATTAAAGAAGGGCATACCTTTAACAGCCAGACAGATACCGAAGTAATTGTGCATTTAATTGAAAAATTTTATAAAAATATTCCTCTGGAAGAGGCGGTATGTAAAGCGCTGAAATTATTATCTGGCTCATTTGCTATTGGAGTAATTTCGGCACGGGAGCCGAATAAGTTAATTGGTGCCCGTCTGGGCGGCCCCTTGATTGTCGGAGTGGGTAAAGGAGAAAATTTTCTGGCTTCGGATGTTCCGGCAGTGTTAGGTTTTACCAAAGAGGTTATTTTTCTGGATGAAAATGAAATTGTGGTTTTAGATAAAGATAATTTTCAGGTAAGAGACCTTGAGGGTAAAACTGTTTTTAAGAACATTACGCATATTAGCTGGGATATAGCTCAGGCGGAGAAAAATGGATATGATCATTTTATGCTCAAGGAAATTAATGAGCAGCCTAAAATTTTAGAGAGCCTGATTAATTCCCGCACCCACAAAGAAACTGGGGCGATATTTTTTGAAGAACAAAATATTCCGGAAGCCCGGCTTAAAGAAATTAAAGAAATATTTATTGTTGCCTGTGGTACGGCCTATCATGCCGGGATGGTGGCGAAATACGCGTTAGAATCAGTTTGTGGAATTCCTACGCAGATTGATGTTTCTAGTGAATTCAGGTACCGGGATCTTTTAATTGGCGCGGAAACTTTAGTGATTGCCATCAGTCAGTCCGGGGAAACTGCCGATACTTTGGCCGGAATTAGAGAGGCTAAGCGGCACGGATCAAGCGTGATTTCCATCTGTAATGTTTTAGGTTCAACATTAACCCGGGAATCCGACGGGGTAATTTATACTCACGCCGGGCCAGAGATCGGAGTTGCCTCGACTAAAGCTTACACTGCTCAATTAACCGCGCTTTATTTATTTGCTTTTTATCTGGCACAAATCAGAGGAGTTTTGTCCGTTACTAAAATTAAAAAATTATTGGAAGAGTTACGCAAGGTGCCGGCGCATCAGGTTGAAATTTTAAAACTTCAAAAAAATATTGCCAAACTTGCTCATAAACACTCGCACTTAGGTTCATTTTTGTATTTAGGCCGAAATATAAATTATCCTTCGGCTTTAGAAGGGGCTTTAAAATTAAAAGAGATCTCTTATATACCGGCCGAAGGTTATGCTGCCGGTGAAATGAAGCATGGGCCGATTGCTTTGATCGATGAGTACCGGGCGGTAGTTTGTATTGCGCCAGCATCTAAGGTTTATGAAAAAATGGTTTCCAATATTCAAGAGATCCGCTCGCGCAAAGGAAAAATTATTGCTATTGCCACTGAGGGGGATAAAGAAATTAAAGAATTAACCCGGGAAGTAGTTTATATTCCCAAAATAGAGGAAATATTTTCTCCGCTTTTAGTCGTTCTGCCGCTGCAGTTGTTGGCATATCATATTGCGGTCAAGCGCGGATGCGATGTGGACCAGCCGCGCAATTTAGCCAAGTCCGTAACTGTGGAATAAGGGGACGTCCTGAAAAGGGACACCCTAGCAATCTTATGCTATACATTATTGCCACCCCCATCGGAAACTTAAAAGATATAACCTTTCGAGCAATCGAAACCCTTAAATCCGTCAATCTAATTGCCTGCGAAGATACGCGCCATACTAAAATTTTACTCACTCACTACGGAATTACAACACCCACCACTAGTTTTTTCCAGCACAATCGATTTACCAAAGGTGAGTATTTAATCGGCTTATTAAAAGCAGGAAAAAATATTGCTTTAGTTTCTGATGCCGGTACTCCTGGGATACTGGATCCCGGATATAATTTAATCAACCTGGTAATCAAAAATAATCTGGAAATGACTTTTATTCCGGGTGCTGCAGCTTTTGTCAATGCGTTGGTATTGTCAGGTAAGCCAGCCCATGAATTTTATTTTGCCGGATTCTTACCTAACCGAAGCGGCGCACGAAAAAATCAACTGGAAAAGCTTAAAAAACTCGGTTGCACCCTGGTTTTTTATGAGTCTTGCCATAGGATTCTGGCAAGCCTTGAGGATATAAATTTAGTCTTTGGTGACCGGGAAATTACGGTTGCCAGGGAATTAACCAAGAAATTCGAAGAAATCCTGCGTGCCAGCCTCAAAACTATCCAAGAAAAGTTTTCTAAATGCAAGCCTCGTGGTGAGTTTGTAATTATAATTTAGCTTGACAAGGTTCATCACTTATGATACACTTTTTGTGGAGGTGAAAAATGTCTACTAAGAATCCACGTTTAAATGTTGTGCTGGAGCCGCCGACATATCAAGCGGTTTCTCAATTAGCCCACAAAGACGGTGTATCTCTGTCACTTAAAGCACGCGATCTTATTAATCAGGCGCTAGAATACTGTGAAAATGTGCATTGGGCAAAAATAGCAGATTCCAGAGAAAAGACCTTCAGCAAGAAAAAGGCGCTTTCGCATAAAAAGGCCTGGGCTTGATGTATAAGGTAATTTATCATCCTGATATCCCAAAACACGATCTATCTAAAATTCCACAGAACATAAGAGACATAATCCGCAGGGCTATAGAGGAAAGGTTGATCAGGGAACCCTTTATGGTGGGCGAACCCTTGCGAAATAGCCTAAAAGGTCACCGCAAGCTGCGCGTAGGAGATTACCGGGTTATTTATAGGGTGCAAGGCAGCACTATAATTATACTTAAAATAGGGCACCGTAAAGACGTCTATACTCAAGTTTTTTCTCGCCTAAACGCTTAAATTAAGCACAAAATTGTCCAATCTGTCAAATAATCAATGTCCAATTTGCCTGTTGCGTCATTCTGAGTCCCGCCAATGGCGGGACGAAGAATCTTGGCCTCTAATAGAGCGGGGACAGACCCCGCAGGGGCCTGTCCCCAAGATTTTAAGCTCGAATACGACCCTGTTTCCCGATTTTTAGGAAACAGGGTCGTGCTTATTCTATGGTCGTGCTTATATTCCCCCTCAAAAAGGTAGCGCTTTCCCAAAACCCCTAAAATACCCTTGTAATTGCTTACCTATAGTATAAACTTTGAATGTATTACGGCTGATAACCTTTTAAAATATGAAGATCAAATCCAGTAAAATTTATAAAATTATCGCGATTGCTTTGTGCTTTTTTATGGTCTTTGAGCAATCCGGCTTTGCCCAGGTTGCCGGGCAGCTGGATATCTCAGGCCATTTAGCTGCATTTAGCAACTCTTTAGTCCAAGATAAATTCCGTCCGCTCCACCTTCGCTATCTGCAATATGATCCCCAGTTAAGCAATTTTAAATTACTGCTCGATAAAGGAAATACCAAGGCCTTATCAAGCTCTTTTGTTGAAGAATCCACAAAAACCTTACTGCAATATTTTTTAGTTGGTATTAGTTTACCCAATGATGCTTTTTGGGTGAATCTGCGCCCTGACTCTCCGGATAATGTTATTGACCCCCTTTTAGGGCAAACCGATGTCGGCAAGATTCTGCTTGAAGCAGACGTACAGCTTAAAAAAGACACCGCCAGATTTACTTCGCCGGAAACCCCCGAAGGCAAAGAATATTGGGATAAACTCTATGAGAAAGCCGGAGAAATTTTTGGTAGTCAGAATGTAACCATCCCTACTTTAACCCGCCCTTGGATTGTGCCCGATGAAATCATCTTGCGTGAAACCAGCGATAATGCCTATGTTTACAAAGCCACCTTGAAGGTCATGTTAGAGGATGATTACCTTAAAGGGTCAGCAGTTTATAATTTTGATGACCCGCGCTTAAAGGAACTTAACGCTTATGCTTCAAAAATTTTAAAGGAGAAAATTATCCCCAAGCTTACCCAAGAGGTGAATGCCTCGAAAAAATACGCAAGCTTACGCCAAGTTTATTATTCCTTGATTTTAGCCCAATGGTTTAAACAAAGATTTAATGGTAAAGGCGGCCGCTATGCCGGTTTAATTAACAGGCAAAATCTCGATGGCCTGATTTCTAAAGGTTCCTGGTCTAAAAACACCTATTTTCAGCAGTATCAAAAATCCTTTAAAGACGGAGAATATAATTTTAAGGTTCCTATGTCCACACCCTATGGCCAGGTAATCAGAAGCTATTTCTCGGGTGGAGCTAATCTTAGTGTACCGATTGGGCAACCCGGAACAAGTAGAGGGTCTTTTACTTCAATAGTCGGTAGTCATTTACGTGATTTATATGGCGCTGTTAAAAATAGACTTTTAGGACTTATTTTTAAAACAAATGGTTCTGTAGAAATGGATGCTGAAGCTTTGAGGTTTATTGAAGAACAAGCTATTCAGGCGCCGGCCGCCCCCGCGGCGCAGGATAAAGTCGAGATCGCAGAAAACCAGGACGAAAAAGGAATAAAAAGAATATATGTAAGAGCCCTTAACTGGCTAGATAATTTTTTGCATCCTCCTGTGGGGTTTCTTCCTGGCGTGCGTCGGCAGAAAGGGCGCCCACTATCCAGAAAAGAGATTTTTGGCGGCACAGATCCGGCAGTAGTCAAAAACAGTAAGGGAGCATTTGAACATAAGGATTCTTCGCAAGATTTTTACGGCATCGATTTGGAACATTTTGTCCACGCGCAGGATTTATTGATAGAGAAAGACCTACCCGCTGATGTCCTAATGCGGGTTTTATCAAAATTAGGTCAAGATCCGGCATTAACCGGAGAATCCGCCTACCAGGCAATTTACGCAAAGCTTGCCGAAGGAAATTTAATCAAAGAAATAATCGACTTGATAAACCAGGACACATTTACAGACCCGCGGTTAGGCATTGAAATTATAGGCCAAAATAAAAATCCCCGGCAGCAGAGCGTTTATGAAGCAATTGCTAATTCTCTTGATGCCCTGGGTTTTAAAATAGGCCAGTTCGGGAAAGGCGTAAAACAGGTTATCGATTGGCTTGAACCAACCGGCCAGGATCGCATTGACGTTTTTACTAGAAAACAAGATGGCTTTGCTTATCGGCTTACATTATTAAAAGATAAGGCAGGGCAGGTATATATACAAATCACAACGATTTCTGCCGAGGATTTTGAGAAAGCTGTTCAATCCACGGGCGCGGAGTTAACAAGTAGCGGCACGCTGATAAGCGTAAATACCCAAAACGAAATACCCCTTTCGGAAAATGAGCGTGATGAAAAAAAATCTAATTCACAGGAAGGCATTGTTGAAGGAATACACAAGCGGTTCCCATTTATTACCTCCGTAAAGATTACCACGCAAGTAGGCGGGAATCAGGCCGAAGAAGTAAATGGCTTTGCAGATAAGAAAATAATTGTTCCTATTGGTAAACCCGGACAACCAAAAGTGCAAAAAACCCCTAAACACATCCACATCGCCTTTTCTGCTAACAATATAACAGTACTTGATAATGGCGTGGGAATGGACGCCGCGGTTATCAATCGCATGTTTGTGCCGCAAAAAGGCACGAAAAAGCCCACCTCATTAAGCGGAGAGCAAGCTGAAAAGGAATTGGAAAATGTTGAAGTGGTTCATGACCCTACGCTGGCGCACAGGGTTTCTTTTAGCCGTAACGGAGAGGTAGTTGTAGCTGTTGACCTCGGAACAGAAATTCAAGGTTCTGCTACCGCCGAAGGCGGTTTAATGATTGAGTTTGGTTCTCTTTTAGACGTGCCGGAATCAAGAGATCAAATAATCATTCCTTTGGATCTTAAGCCCGGAGAAATTTCCAATTTCCAGCAGGCAGTAGAATATGCAGTGCAAGAAATCCTTAAGAATCCAAAGCTTTCAGCAGCCGAAAAAGTGCGCTACATCAATACATTGGCAGTAGGCTTAGACGGCCTGATCCAGGGTAATGACAATTACGCGCATATTATCAATGCTATACGGTTGAATATCCGGATGGCGCTTGAGCCGCTAATCGAAGAATTAAAAAAAGAAGGATTTATCATTCTGCCACATGACCGCCAGTTTGATAAGCTAAAGCTTCCTACCGGCAAAAAAGCGCTTTTTATGCATGAAAAACTATTTAATTGGCAGGGTGCGATTGCCCTTACGGAAGCCGGCGGGCAAGTGGTTAGGGGAATCAAGCTCGGGAAAAATAAGCTTCCTTTAGTCATCGTACCATTTACACCAGAAAATTTAGAAAAAGTATCTATTTTCCGCCGCCTTTGGCATACTTGGCACCAAGACGAGCGCCTGCCTATTATCAAAACCGATAGATTTGTTGCTATTCCTTTAGAGTTCGGAGAGAGATTGAACGAACTCAATAATAAACGCAAAAAAGGATTATCGAACAAGGAAGAAAAAGAGTTTGCCAAACTGTTGCAGTTAGTAAATATCATTACCGCCGAAGAGGTGGTTACATCTTATGAGGTAGCAGAGATAGAGAATAATTTAACCGTAGAGGAATTTAGGGTATCGCAAAGTTCCGGAGAAATTGATTCACAAGCGGTAAATAACTTTCTTACCCAGCCGCCTGTCGCGGTTTCCCAAGGCAAAGCCGAAGTCCCGGAGGATGCTAATCAAAAGCATGTTTTGTTAAATAACGGTATCGTAGTGGATATCAGAACTGGAAATGTAATCTTGAAAGATGTTAAGAAATTAGAGGCGCTGGGTAACGGATATTATCTGGTCACTAGAGAAGAAGGAAACCGCGACAGCGACCGCATGCTTTTATTTACCGAATTAGTTAAATTAAATAAGGATGAGGAAAAAATTCATGATTTAGAGCCAGGAGCTGAAGGGTTTTCGGAAATCTTATTTTCTCCGAATAGAAGATTTGTTTATACGCAGCGTAAAGATGGCGGGATCAGCCCGTTTTTGTTTGATATAAAAACCGGCCTTACAATAAATTTAAGCAAATTGGTCGATGTACCTACTCGTCTTGTAATCAGCCCTGATGAAAGAGAAAATTACGAAATTCAATTTTCTGAGGGAGGAGATTCTTTTATCTGTGAGGTGGAGCATGGTAATGGAGAAAGAAAAAAACGCCAGCTGCTCTATGTAGATGGCACTAAAGAGATAGGGGATACTGCGCCTATAATTGCAGAACTGCAGGAAGGCGATGAATGGGCGGTTAATCCTTTTGCGGATCATCTTGTGTTTGTGCGGGCAAGGTCGCGGCCCGTTATGGATCTAATAGATCTTCGCGCTGCTCCTAAATTTATGCAGGTCCATGAGGCATCCTGGTTGCACGCAGATTCTACAGGCACTTATACAGTAATCGGACGCTGGAGCGACTTGGATATTTATATTCATGAGACAAAGAAAAGGCTTAATGCTAAAAATTTTAATCCCCTTGCCCAACGCATAATTGAAGTAGATACGGTTTGGCGATATGGAACAGTAGGTTTCCGGGCCAAGATTGAATTGGCGGACGGATCACACCAATATTATATTTTTGATAAAGATGGCGATATTATAAACCTAGTTGTAACTCTTCCGGAAGACATAGAAAAGGGGGTTGATGGGGACATACGTAATCCTCAAAAAGGCGACTATTTTGAATTCATCAATAGTGATGGGACATGCAAGTTTGAAACGTCCGCTGTTGTTGCCCCGGTTATTCCTTTTGGATCGCAGAAAATAGACCCCTTGCAAAGGATGGATCATGCTATGGCCTATAAGCACCCGCGCTTTGAGCTTTTTATCGATAAAACCGATCCGGAGAATCCCGCTGTGATTGATCCTCTTTCCGGTAAGCGTATTTCCTTTAAAGGCGAAATAATTTCTCATGATGACACAACAGGGTCAGGTTTAGTAACATATCATGATGGAAAAATAATATTTTTAACAGAAGCGCCATTGACCACTTCGGGTAAGGGAGCTGCGGATAGAGAAGGAAGATGGGTTATGCAAGATGAAGATAGGTGGTACTTTTTTGCGGGTGACAAATTAACGAACATGATGCTCGATATCGCGGCAGAAAAATACAAAGATGTTTCTTTTGATGGAAAATATTTTGTATTTAGTAATCCTGAAAGCGGTGAAACAGTTTATTTGGAACCGGATAATCCCGGAAATATGCTACATATTGACGGTAAGAAACCGGCTTTAGCATTGGAAGATACCCTGCCAGAAGGTATTGCACCCTATGTAATTAAACAAGATGGGGACGTTTATTATTTTATGGGAAAGAAGAGGAAGGCAACTAGAGGCAGTGAAGGAGCAATAAGCAGAGTAAATAAAAGGGCAACGACTGTAATTATTCCTAGCTTGGATAAGCTAACGTTAACCATACAATCCGAATCCGGGCAAAAAATCTTTGAAATCAGAAAACTTTTAGACCACAACGATAGATTTATTGTCGTGGAATCTTCGGGAGGGGTAACGCAGCTTATAGATTCGCTGACGGGAGAGGTACGTGATTATAGCGGTGCCCATAATGTGGGTTTTTCTGCTTCGGGAAGATATTGGATCGCGGCAAGAGGAGGCGATAAGGTTTCTTATGTGGATTGCGAAGATGGTTTAAAGGAAAAATATTTTTCAGGCGTCTTTGAAGATGATATGGAGCACTATCAAGATATGAAAATTCATCCCAGGGCAGATTTTGTTGTTTTTGAAATAAGACGGCCGGGTGGAAATCATTTGATCGGGTATGATCTGGAGACAGCAAAAAGGACCATGCTTCAAGATGTCAGGCTAGATTCTTCAGGCCTTGTTAAAATTATTAATAAGGCGGGAGGTATGAGCTATTGGGTAGGAAACGGATTTCCCCAGAATATGGCTGAAACAAATGAATGCGAAGAGGCCCTGATAGGTTATGATGGGGAGCACATCTTTGTTACGGCAAGAAAATATGGAGATAATTTATCTTTGGGAGATCTTCTTGAGCGTGATATTGATGTTTATGATAAAGAGGGTAATAGGCTGCCAAGTAAAGAAGCGTTAAGCTTGCCCAGGCCGGCATATTGGCAGAGATTCACGGAAAAAGATTGGGCTATTTGGGATTACGCAAGAGCAGAAAATTATAAATCTGAAAGCCAGAGGATTCTTGGGTCGAAGTTAAATAAGGAATTTGTAATCGATGATAATAGTACTCAAATAAAAGGCCGCATTGCCTTTTTCCGGTATCTTAGTTCAGGGCAGATTGTTGAAGTTTTAGGTAAAGATAAGTGGTTGAGCGATAAAGAAGATGAACATATAGAGTTTGAAAGACCGCTTTTTCTTCAGGGTGGAAAGATTCTTTATGGGAAAAACGTTGGGCGCGGGTCTGTCGGCCTTTTTGTAATTAATACAGAAACTGGAGAATTGCAAGGGGATACACTCGATCCCGTATTTTCTAAGGTCTTTGTAACCGAAGGCCAAGCGTATCTTTTGGGGGTATCCAACTCAAACAGTCACATTTATTTGATCAATGCAAATGGAGAAGTAAAAGATATAACCGATATAGTGCCGCAGGGATTTCATCCTGCAGAGACAATCGGCGAACACTTTGCATTTATAAATGAGCGGGCCGGGACAATAAAATACCTGACCCCCGGCGCATTACAAGCGGAAGCTGCGCAAAAGGAGAGAGGGCCCGCTCCTGAAGATGCGGCAGAGCAGGAAAAAATACTTGCTCTTTGGAAGAAAGAGATTTTCTCGCAGCGCGACAAATGGATCAGCCTGTCGCAACAAGCTTACCAGCCGTTGTTGGATCTTATCCCGGATGAAGGCAGAGATGAACTCGAATTCAGTATAAAGAAAAATATAGAAGAATTATATCAGGAGCAAGAAAAAGAGATAAGAAAAAGATTTGAGGCAGCTCGCAAGGGAGAGGAGTTGGATTTAGACAACCTTCCTTTTGATATTTTTAGCGAAAGGATGCGCAAGGTTATCCGGGTTCTTTCCGAGAAAGAGAATGGCCGTTCATATATAGAGCGGCTTAATCTTATTTTGTCGCAAGAATCGGCTGAGGCGCAAAGAAGATTTTGCTTTTTTTTATTCACGGGAGCATTTGACTTATGCAGATATCATAACATAGATATAAATCCAGGGGATATTGATACGCATTTTTTAGAAGTGCTGGGTAATGGCTGGGTAGCAAACACCCAAGAGAAAGCGGAGGCAATCCCTATTATGTACGAATTTATCAGCCATCTTAAGGGCGCGACCAATCAACAAATTGATAATGCTGATATTATACCTTTGTTATCCGTTTTTGCTGCAGAAGATCCCGCTAGTAATATACCTATCTTGCAAAAACAGATAGGTAGAATTTTAACAGCTAAGCCGCAGGTAAGGCAGAAATTTTTGAAAGAACTAAATCGCGCTTTTAAGGATACCGATAAACTCCTGGAGAATTTTATCATCGCGCCGGATGAGGTCAATAAATTAGGCAAAGCGCGCGAATTCATTGTCTTTCTAACCAATGATGTTGAAAGATTAGAGCAGAAGGAACACTTTATCCCAGAAGGAGAGGATATTGCAATGCCTGATGGCGGGGTAAGCATTACGCAGATAGTTCGTCTTGAACGGGAAAGGCCGAAGAAAGGTGAAAATGACCTGGTTATGGATATGGATTATCTTGTTGGCCACATTGATAATTTACCTAATCCGCTTGAAGATATGGAGGCAAGGATTCTTAATGATACAAAAGTCCAGCGTGAATCCGGCGCATATACCGGAGAAACTGCCCAAAATTCCGGTGATGCCACAAAAGGTATGACAGGAGAATTAGTTATTGATTTCTATCTACAAGCAAATGAAGAAGGAAAAGATGAATATGTGGAAGAGGCAGTTGATAACGGAACAGGCGCCCTTGAGGAAGTGGCATTGCTGATTCCCAAGTCTACTAAAGCAGCAGGCGGACAGGTGGATATTACAGGATTCTTTGGCACAGGCAAATATACCATATTTGAAGGAGCGGACAGAATAGAGATTATTACCAAAAATAAGCGTCAGGCATATATGTTTAAATTTGTAGTCACAAGAGATGCTTCCGGTAATCCCACAGCGATTAGATTAACGGGCATCCGAAAGGTCACCGATTCCAGGATAGCACAAGGGGTAACTGTGCGCAGGATAAAGGCAGTAAACAACACCATTCCCGAGTTGGATCAAATGCTTGCGCAAAGGGCGTGGAGGAGCTTTGCCGGGCTTGCGCAGAATGAGAATTTTAAAATTTATTTCATTGACCATGAAGGCCGGCGCCAGCCGCTAACCATCAAGAGTGAAGTTTTGACCTCAACCGATTTTAAGGCGCCGAAACCCGGTGAAGAACAAGAAACCAATTTCGGCACCATGCGTATAATCAGCGCGCAAGATATGCCTTTACAAATAATAGATAAGGCAGGATTAAGGGTCGGAGAAATTAAAGAAGAATATTTGGAGCTTATTCCGCATTCTCTGCGCCGGCATATTAAAGAATTAGGCATTATAATTCAGATCCCTTTACCGCTTATCCGCAACCGCAGCGCTTTTGAGCATGAAAATGAATACCTACCTTTTATTCAAAAATACATCGCTATTGAATTCTATAAAGCAATTGCTTATAAGACGTTGACCCAGAACTCCCCGCAATTTGCTTTTGAAGGATTTTCCTACGACTGGGAAACCAATGATGATCAACGATATTGGAATGAAATTTTGGGAGACGAAAGCATAATGGAATTGGGCAATAAGATTGATGGAAATAGATACAGTAAAATCACTCGAAAGGAATTAGCAAGCTTGCTAACTGAAGCAGGCAAGCTGGATAAATCTAAAGAATTTGTAAAGCTTATTTATACTTTGAAGGTGGCGATTAGTCCAGGTAAGGAAGAGAGCTTGTTAAATAGGAGATTAGCAGTTCAGGAACAAATAAACAAAGCTATGGCAGAAGCCATGGCGAAAAGATTTCAAAATGCAGGAAAATCTGTAGCGCCTGCTAATATTCGAGAAATCCCTCATAGCCAAAAAAAAATAGTTCAGGCCCAGTTGATTAAAGAAGGCCATGAACAGATGAACCAACCCGAAAAATTTCTTGTTAATCCCAAAGACTATACGGAGGCAGACCAAGGGTTAATAGAATCAGCATTTTCTAACGCAAGGCAGTTTGGCATAGAGCAAATTCTGTTGGTAGATGGAGTTGCGTTTGCCGGCGCTTTTAAAAATTATAAGGGTAAACACACGATGTTTTTGCATCGCGGCATCGCAAACGAAATTGGCCGGGCTAATATGGGTAGAGGGTTTATTGATGAGGGGACAGATGGGATTATTCATGAATTGGGGCATTTATTGGAAAGATTTATACATGAAGATGATTGGCAACAGGTCTGGAAAGAAGGTTATGTGGCACACTTATCTGGTTTTACTCATGATTCTGTCGGAACGTTTGCCGAGGCGATGAAGTATACCGCAGCAGTTACGCTGGCAAGTCAGTCAGACATTGTAACAAGAACAACCGTCGCAGAGATGGCAAATGCTGAAGGTGGCATGGTGACTCCGAATATACTTAGAGGCTGGGCAGAAGCAGGCGAAATAGATAAAATCGCCGTTCATATTACTAGAGGATTACTGGGGCAAAATGATGCAGTGATTAATGCACACTTGGCTATAATTGTTAATGAATTGGACAAAGCAGAGCTGGAAAAGTTAAAGAAAAGCATAGAACAATTAAGAGATAAGGAAGGTGATCCAGAAAAGAAAAAAGCTATGAATGATCTTTTTGAAAAATTAATATTACAAGGACAACAGGCTAGGGAAAAAAATACTTCTGGCGGTACGGGGGAGGCAACGCAGGCCGTAAAAGACCAAACTATTACTGTACCCGTTGTAGTCCGTAACGGTGCTGAATCAAGAACGGCATCCATAATTCTAAGTAAAGAAGAGGTTTTATCAATGCAAAGTATGAAAGGTAAACTCAAGGATATCGGTATAGATATCGGGGATTATGATCTCCATAAGATTCAGGTAAACTTCTCTGCGCGGAATAGAGATGCTATCAGCCTTTACGATCTTTTAGAAGGAAAAGCTGAACAGAGCGTCTCTGGTATACGAAATATTGTTTTACCTAATCAGTTCAGGGTGCATTTCGGAAAAGAAAATACGCATTACGAAAAAACTGGGCAAAGAGACATAGTAGCCTTCCTAAGAGGTATATTAGAAAATGAAAATAACATATGGCCGTTATTGCTTAGGATAAATTATAACGATGGCACAAACATGGTATTCCAAATAAAGAACAATCCTACTATGAAAATCTATTCTGATACAGGAGAAGATAAAGATCAGGGCTTAGCTGTATATATGGTTAATGATTTAGACATAAAAAAAGTTGATATTTTCCAGCCTGAACCAAAAAATTCCTTGAAAGTACCATCCGAGTTGACAGTGGAGAATATTGGATGGAAAGAATTAAGTAACCGTCCGGAGCGGGCAGAAGATAGCTATTTAGGGACTGTAATAAATAATATATTGCTTAATAGAGAAAAATTTGAGAAAGCTGGGGATAAAATTAAGGTGTTGATGGTAAACGGTGATATAAAGGTGGTTTTAAGATATGCTTTTGGAAAAAACTCTGTAATTATTCATGATATAGCAGCGCGAGATAATAATGACCACAAAAAGTATAAAAATGCGGGCAAAGAACTGGTGGCTGAGTTATTGAGAGAAAACAATGGGGTCGAAGTAGATGTACCGCTAATTGTAAGCCCGGAGGGTAAAAAATTATTTTCCGATTTAGGATTTGAAGTGAAAGAGAAGATTAACGCCCATGGCGAGTCAATGGGCGTTGCTTCGGCAAAGCTTAGAGATAAAAATACAAAAAAGAAAGCGGAGGATAGCGGAATAAACGAGAAAGGCGGTATTGATTTTCGCGCATTGCCGATTACTGCGCAGCCCATGACTTTGGCAGGGGTAGGAGGGAGAATCACTCCTGGCACAATCAATATTGCAAATATGGACCTGGATAAAGAATGGCAGGAGATTGAGAATATGCTTAATGCCGGAATCAAACCGTCTTTGGAGCGTATCAGAGAATACCTTGTTTTGTCTTGTAAAGATGCCAATTACCAGGCTAAAATCGATCAGGTATTAAGCGGCTTGGCGGACATTTTAAGGATGGAGGAAGAATCTTCTTTTAAAACTGAAACAGAATTAAAAGCAATATTGATGTTGCTTGAATCAAATAAATCGGCAGAGCAGATGGGTACAGAGTTATTAAAGATAAGCATTCTGCCGCTTGAGCCGATGAAGATTTAGATTGCTTCGGGCACTTTGTGCCCTCGCAATGACACTAATTTAAAAGGGCGCTTACCTTCCCAAAAGGTTTATCAGCCAAAAAGAAGGCCCCAAGCTCAAAGCGCCCTTTTTATTTTTCGGTTAGATCTTGTCCCTTCTTACGTCTATTGTAGTAAGACACCTGGCGCTAAATGGAATTGCACCAGTATGTGTTTGTACACAGGAGGGACAAATGAGTAAAGATAATATTTCGGTAGAGGTAGTGGCAGCAAAGATTTTGCTAGTAAGAGGGAAAAAAGTAATGTTGGATTCGGATTTAGCAAAGCTTTACGGTGTAGAAACCAAGAACTTAAACTTGCAGGTAAAACGGAATATTGATCGTTTCCCGGAAGATTTTATGTTTAAGTTGGCTAAGGAGGAGGCTTTGAGGTTGCAAAATGCAACCTCAAAACGAGGCGGTAGACGATACGCCCCATACGTTTTTACACAAGAAGGAGTCGCAATGCTTTCGAGTGTGCTTAGTTCTAAGTTAGCAGTGCAGGTTAATATTGCTATTATGCGGGCATTCGTAAAGCTTCGAGAGGTACTATTAACGCACAAAGATCTAGCACAGAAACTTGAGAAGTTAGAACGAAAGTATCAATTACATGAGCAGGATATTCAGGTAATCTTTGAGGCGATCAGGAAATTGTTTGAGCCGCCGGAAGAGCCTCCGAAGCCGCGGTTTGGACTAAATTAATGTTAGAGTTAAAATCTAGGGGACAGGCCCCTCGCTATGATCGGGGGTCTGTCCCCAGTTGACTCATAATTAGATGTTACCGGTTAGGTTAAATTACGGATTCGTTG
>CAYIFW010000024.1:0-15192 GCA_964362795.1 uncultured Planctomycetales bacterium
CCTATCCGGCTGAGTTTGGCCTCCCCAGGTACCAATTATGCGCTTGCCTTTGATTAAATCAAAAGGATCTATTTGAATCTTTTCGCCAAAAGAAAGATTGCCCGCTATAACACATAACCCGCCATTATCACGCACCGATTTAAAAGCCATCTCCATAGATTCCTTTTTACCGGCAGATTCTATGGCGTAATCAATCCCCCTGTTATCCGTAATCTTCATTATCGCTTCAATGATACTATCATTCTTAGCGTTTAATACCTGCGTCGCTCCAAATGAAATTGATTGCTTAAGCTTATCTTCGGATATATCTATAGCGATGATTTTCGAAGCCCCCCTTGCCTTGGCAGCAAGTAAGGCGCTTAAACCAATACCTCCCATTCCAAAAATCGCGATACTCTTGCCTACGGAAATATCCATTGTATTTATCACGATACCGGCGCCCGTAGGAATAGCGCAGCCCAAAAGCGCAGCTTCGCGAAGAGGCATTTCATCCGGAATCTTGACCAAACGATTCTCGGAAATAACTGCCTTGGTCATGAAGGTAGAAATTGCTCCGGAATTAACAATCGAGCCATCTTTTCTTTTATATGAAGCCGCGGGGATATCAGAACCGTTGCCTTTAATCCAGGTTAATACCACTCTATCGCCTATCTTGACTTTTTTTACGCCAACTCCGATAGCCTCAACTATTCCGGATCCCTCATGCCCTAAAGCGTGGGGAAGAAACCTGTCTTTTCCTTTTAATCCGCGCATCTCATTTAACTGAGTATGGCAAATCCCGCTATAGGCAATCTTGACTAACACCTGCCCGGCTTTTAAATCCGGAATCAGGAGCTCTTCGATTATTAATGGTTTGTTTATTTCTGATAATACAGCTGCTAAAGTTTTCATTTCATCTATTTGTCCTTAATCCGCGATAAACCACCAGTAATCACCGGTATAGCCAGCCTCCAAAAATAACTTTTTCCAATTATCAACATGCATCATTGTCTCGGCGGTAAGCACCCATTTAAACAAATTCTGGCGCTCCGTTTCATTTCGCCAGGCATCAATGGTAATATAACTATCCTTGCAGCAGACTCGCTGGATCTCCCTTAAAGCAGCTCTAAGCCGCGCAATTGGCAGATTATGAATTGAGTTAATCGATATAACTAAATCAAAAGTTTTATCCGGATACGGTAGTTTTTCAGCACTGGCGATTTTTAGATATGGCTTTACTTGAGGCATAGCATTTTCAATCGCATATTCACTGACATCTATCCCGGCAATAGTTGAGCCGGGCATAAGTTCTTTGAAATCATGGAGCATAAAACCTTTCCCGCATCCTATATCCAGAATCGTAGCATTGGCTGCAAGATTATAATAATCTCTAAACCTTTTTACGACGGATTTCCAACGGCCGTCATATTTATATCCTCCATAACCGCATTTTCTGTCACCGTCGAAAAAATCTTTCCCAAACTGCTTAGCTAAACTGATAATTTCGGGAGTCTTCTCTTTGGCGCGTAATTCATAATCCCGCACGGTTTTGGGATGCGAATCTATCAGGTTTATTTCTCTTCTCAATGTTCCCCCTCTTGTGTTTTATTTAAGCGATGCCTGATGCGGCTTAACAATCATACATTCAAAAAAATCTTTTCTATCCAACAAAGGCTCTCCATCTTCTAAGGCCCTTCCGTATTTGACTTGGGGAATTACACTATGCCCTAAGTGTATCTCAATATTACATAAAACAGGGCCTTTTAAGCGCAGAGCTTCCTTTATCCCTTTGTGTATATCTTTTGTTTTCGCTATATTAACTGTTTTGAGGCCATATGCTTTAGCTACCTTAATAAAATCCGGAAAAGCTAATCCGCTTTCTACTGTAGAAGCCTCATATTGCGAACCAAACCATTGGTCCTGTGTCTGGCGTATCATGCCATAGCCGTGATTATTAAAAAGAAAAATTTTTATTGGAAGATTATGTTTTATAGCTGTTATAAACTCCTGAATATTCATCTGTAAACCACCATCTCCGGTTACGCAGATGACTGGTTTTTTGTTTATGGCAAAAGATGCGCCGATGCTCGCCGGTAAAGCATACCCCATCGGCGTATTATTAAAAGCGCTAAAAAGTTTCTGCCCTTTTTTAAATTCAAAAGCCTGCAATAACCAGGCCAGGCTGCAACCGGTATCAGCAAAAATAATATCATTCGGTAACGCTTCATCAGAAAGTGCCTTTATAAAAGCGTACGGATTCACATCCCTTTGCTTGAAATATTCTTGCCTGAAAACAGGGAATTTTTCTTTCCATTGAGCAATTCTCTTCTGCCAATTTGATATCTGGGGAAATTTTGTAACAGAAATTTTTTGATTAAGCAATTCTAGAAAAACTTTGGCATCCGCATTAACTTCTAAATCTATTCTCATCTTTAATCTCTTGAATTTTTTTAACTCAGCAGGATCGATATCAACAACTATTCTTTTAGCCCCTCTGGCAAATGTCCAGTGAGGCGAACCTGCCTGACGGGTGTCCAGGCGCGCTCCGATAGATAAAACAAGGTCGGCATTCTGTACCGCAAAATTACCATAACGCGTGCCATGGGTGCCGAATGCGCCGATTAATTGCGGATGAGTAGCCGGAAATAAATACCTCAGGCCCCAAGTAGGCGCTACCGGTAATTTCGATTTCTCCACAAATTTCAGGGCTTCTTTTTCTGCTCCGGAAAGATAAATCCCCCAACCAAGAATAATAACCGGCCTTTTTGCTTGACGGAGCAAATTTATACATTTTGTTGCCTGCGAATCTAAAAGACGAGAATTATTTTTATCAGTTTTAGGTACGAACGATTTTAGTAACTTCGGCTGTACATCCATTCTTTGCAAATTATCAGGGATATCGATTAATACCGGGCCCGGCCTCCCGGAATGCGCGATATGGACAGCTTTTTCGAGTTCATATCTAATATCTTGAGGATCATTGATTTTTACGGCATATTTAGTAACAGGCTTGAATACGGCAGTAACATCGGTCTCCTGAAAACCCAGCTGCCTTATTCCGGTATTTCCTTTAGAGCGGAAGGTGGAAACCTGGCCGGTGATATATAACGCCGGAATCGAATCATAAAACGAACAGCAGACTCCGGTAAGCATATTGGTGGCGCCCGGGCCACTGGTTGCTATTGCTACTCCTAATTTGCCAGTGGCCCTGGCATAAGCATCAGCAGCCATTGCCCCTGCCTGTTCATGCTGCGGACAAACATATTCTATGCCGGGAGTCTTAGCAATAGAATCAATCAGATGCGCTGCTGCTCCTCCGGTAATCACAAATACATGTTTTATGCCCAGCTTTACTAAAAAGCCGGCTACGTAATCTGAAAGTTTCATTGTTATTTCCTTGTCTTTGAGCGTAAACCTGTTCCCACTGCCCAGAGATAATGGCACATCGGAGCATAACCGGTATGTAAAACTTCATCATTCATTCCGAACATAAATACATTTTCAAAATATTTCGCCATAAGATCCCGCAAAGTTTTATTGCTTTTTAAATTAATATGCTGCACTCTGCTTCTGGGAGTAGCATGCTGGGAGGCGCCTATATTGGGTGTGCCGATAATCAAAACCCCCGCAGAATTAAGGCATTTTACAATATTATTCAAAAATACTTTCTCGGTTTCCTGTTCTAAGTGCTCAATGACATCAATAAGAAATATTCCGTCCACCTTCACACCGGGAGATTCTTTATTAAGATCCGCGTGTAAATATTCGACATTTTTCAGATGTTTAAGCCGGCTGGCATTTCCCTCAAGCAGCCGCTTATCCCAATCCACCGTATATACCTTTTTTACTGCCTGAGCAATAATCGGCAAACCAAAACCATCTCCTGAACCTATCTCCATAACCGTGTTTTTGCCTTCCAACATTTTCGCGCAGAATTTATACCTGGAGAGCACAAAACACATGTGCTTTGGATCGTTAATCAAACTGTATGATGTCCAAGGGCCCAACCTCAATTCCCGGGTATTAAACTGATAATCCGTTCCTTTTTTATAGGCCTTTTTGGCAGATTTAATAATTTTAGCTTCATTCACTTTATTCTCCTATTCTTATCAATTGTTTTTAAACCGCCTTAATTTAAATTTATTCGGATCAACACGAAGCTGACGCGCAAGAAATTTACCTTTTTCCCTCCATTGGTCATGGACAACGGAAAAATTACGGCCTCCGGCAACTTGGCGGCCCTGGTCAATACACCAATTAATGCAATCAAAAATATCCTGATAATCTGTTCCCGGAATATCTGATTTTAAAAATTGCTTTGTCCGGCCGTAATTGGATCCGGCTGAGCGGCTTTGCAGCGTCTGCGCATGGATTTTAGTCCTCACCCATCCCGGGCCAACAATAAACGTATTTAAATCCTTATTTTCATCATCCAAAAGTTCGCACATTTTTATCAACATAATTTTCGAAACGCAATAAGCCGAATAGTTAGTAAAGGGATTATTTGTTCCGCCTCCTGCGAAAAATACAACATGGTTTAGGCTTTTTTTACGCCTGCAGGGATATAACTCATGAAGAAAACGTAGTTGTGATGTAGAGTTCACAATTATAGAATTTTCCCACTCATCGAAATCAACATTAAAAAATTTACCTATAGGCTCCATTGTCCCTGCGCAAGAAACAAAAATATCCCAGGGCTTGCCTAAGGCTTTATATTTAACCGCGCACTTTTTAATTCCGGGCTTATCCGCAAGGTCGCATTTGAATAACCGGATATTATTATGATCCGAAATTGACTTAATACTTTTATCAGTCCTGTATGTACCGAAAACCTGATGGCCCTGGTTTATATAAAACCTGGCTAAGGCAGCTCCAATATCGCTTCCTATGCCAAGAATAAAAATATTCTTATTTTTTGTTCTTCTGCTTACCATTTGTTTTTTTCGCAACATCCATAATATTCTTAATCATATTATTTACGCCAAGATTCCGCCTGGTATTTACCCGCCAATCTTCCAACTCTTCTAAAGTTATCCCGTTCATCCTGGCAATCGACTTCTTTCTTTCAGGCGATGAAAAATTGATTCTATCCCATTCAAAAGACCTTAAAACTTCCAGCTCAAGCGGAGTAAATTCTTTAGTCGTAATTAACCCCTTGCCGTAACCGGAATATTTAGAAATATTCTTTAAATAATCCTCCGGTAATAATTTACTCTCTAGGCAAATATCCATTAATTCAGTTTTCGGCAAGGGAGTAGCTATATGGAAATTTACGATATCAACATTAAGCTTTTGCGCATACCTTAATGTATCCCGGATCTGCTCCCAAGTCTCTCCCGGAAAACCGAGAACAAAATTTGCGATTATGTCAAAACCTATTGATTTGGCAAAATCAAGTTTCTCAGGTATTTTATCAAGCCTAATTGGCTTCTTTACAATATTCGTAAGCACTTCTTGATTTCCGGATTCAATAGAAACAGTTATATGGGTACATCCGCTTTTATGCATGAGCGTTAAGATTTCCTCATCCAGCAACCAAGCAGTAACATTAACACATTTCCAAGTGAGATCTTTATAGTTTGTCAAAATACCATTCATTATTTTTATCGCCCTGTCTTTATCGGCTAAAAAATGATCATCTAAGAATATAACTTCCCGGATACCCTGTTGATATAGAATATTGATCTCTTTTAGCACATTTTCCGCGCTTCTAAACCTTACCTTCCGGCCGCTTACTGTCCTGCCGGCGCAAAAAATACATCGATAAGGACAGCCTCGGGAAGTAATCGTAACCGCGGCAGGATAGTTACGCGCCAAGAGGCCCGGAGCGTATCTGAATTTAATATTACCATAATCCTGCAGAGTAGCCCCGATAACAGAGGAATAATCAGGAAAAGGAATTGCATCGAGGTTATTAATAAATTCCATTTTGTTAATCACTGGTTTATTGCCCTGCCAATAGGCCAAACCGCTAATCCCGGTTAAATCCCGGGAACCGGAACGTATTTTCTCAATCAAATCCGGGAATGATTGCTCTCCTTCTCCCATAATCCAGTAATCGACATTTTTATCTTTCATCGCCTCCTGGATCATCACCGTAGGGATTACACCTCCTAAAACAATCACGGCTTTCGGCAGGCATTTACGGATAAGGGCTATTGCATGCCGGGTAACATTAAAATACTCCGTTGAAATCGAGCTTACTCCCACTAAATCAGGTTTAGTCTTACGTAAAAAAATCTTTGCCTGCTGTTCAGAAAGATTCTTAAAATTCGGGTCAAAGACTGTTGTTTTGGCTTTGTCTTTAATAATTGCTTTCAATAAACACAAAGTATACGGAGGGAATTGCCAGGTCCTCTTAGAAAGCCAGGCATAATTAGGCTGGGTTAGAAGTATTTTTTTGATTGGTTTAGGTTTAATTAACATGAATTAAAATGGCCCCTTAAAGGCCGCATCAGGCACATCTAATGGAACATTCAAAACAGTCCCTAACCGCTTTTGGTTCTCTTGTTTAAGTTTTAGCATTTTCTTAACTCTATTTATTATATCTTTAACTTGAGGATAATAATGATTAGCCAACGCCCAGCTAGTCGGAGTCGGAGCATCCGGGAAAGTAATACGCGCCGGCGCGCATTTAAGCAAGTGATGCATTTTTTCTGCAACAAGCGCCAATATCTCCGCGGCAACACCAAAACTTCCCCAGGCGCTATCAATTACCAGCAGCCTTCCGGTTTTTCTCACCGATTTCTCGATTGCATCTTCATCTAAAGGCTTGATTGTCCTTAAATCCACAACTTCGATACTTATTCCGTCTCTCTTCAATAGTTCGGCCACTTTTATCGCCTCTAATGTCGTATAGGATGAAGAAACAATTGTTAAGTCCTTGCCTTGTTTTACAACTTTTGCCTTGCCTAAAGGAACTCTATATTTTTCTAAAGGAACATTGCCTAAAGTATTATGTAACCAACGGTGTTCAATAAAAATAACCGGGTTATTATCCTCGATAGAAGAAATTAATAATCCTTTGGCATCATAAGGAGTTGCCGGCATAACTACTTTGAGCCCGGGAATATGAGCAAAAAGCGCCTGCAGGCTTTGCGAATGCTGCGGCCCTTGCCCCCAACCACGGCCGACTAATAAACGAATCACTATCGGGATCTTCATCTTTCCGCCGAACATATAATGCCATTTTGCGGCATTATTGATTATCTGATCCAGGGATAAAAGCATAAAATCAACACGCTGATGCGTCAGGATGGGGCGCATTCCAACTAAGGCAGAACCAATAGCGATACCGGTCATCCCATTTTCAGCTACCGGCATATCCAAAACTCTTTTGGCGCCAAATCTTTTCTCAAGGCCAAGCGTAGTTCCGAATACCCCCTTAGGGTCAGTAACACCCAGCCCCATGATGTAGACCGAACGGTCATCCCGCATACATTGTGCTGTTGCTTCAAGAACTGCCTGCGCTAAATTTATTTGTCTATTCATAGAAAAATTAATCCGCATAGACCTCCGAAAGCATTTCTTTGCTTTCCGGATAAGGGCTATTTTTGGCGAAACTGATTGCGCTATTAATCTCTTTCTGGATATTCTGTTTAAAATTCTCGATCCGCGAAAGATCTAAAATATTATTTTTAATTAACTTACTCTCAAATAAATCAAGCGGGCACTTCTTTTTCCATTTTAGAAAATCTTCCTCTGTCCTATACCCTAAATCATTATCAAAATTAGGGCCGCAGTGCTCTCTCCAGCGATAAGTATCAAACTCAAGGTAATAAGGCCCCTCTCCTTTGCGTATACTTGCCACTGCTTTTTTTGCAAGTTCATAAATCTCAAGCACATTATTGCCGTCACCCTTATCAGCCTTAATACCCAGTGATCTTACCAAAGCCAAATTATCCCTTTCCTTGGGCTGCCGGACGGCTAAAGGAGAATAAACTGAAAAGAAATTATTTTCACAAACAAAAAGCGCCGGCAATTTTTTCAAAGCAGCAAAATTTAAACTCTCAAAAAACACACCTTCCTCTGTCGCCGCATCACCGAAAAAAACAGCCGTTACGTTATTTCTTCCCTTCATTTGGGTACCAAATGCAACTCCGGTAGCTACGGGTATAATCCCGCCAACAATCGGAGTCGTGCCTAATATACCCACGGTTAGATCAACTAGGTGCATTGATCCGCCTTTTCCCCTAGAACATCCTGTTAACTTACCGTAAATTTCGGCTAACATCTGCCTTAAGCTTCCGCCCTTAGCCAGATAATGTCCGTGTGAGCGATGATTACTTAAAAGATAATCTTTTTTTAGAAGGTTTGCGCAAACTCCCGCGGCAATTGCCTCCTGCCCAATGCATAAATGCACAGGACAGCGCATCTGCTGCTGAGAATAAAGTTGAGCTATTTTTTCTTCGATCATACGAATCCGTAATATATGGCGATATAAAGAAAGCGCGATTTTTTTAGCTATTTTCATATTCTTTTCATATTCTATTGTAACTTAAGATTCTTCATCGTCCTGATGTTGTAATATTTATCTTCATTTTTAAGCTTTCCGGACTTAAAATGTTCCACAATTTCCTTAATAGCATCGTCAACGCAATACCTTGGCTTAAAACCTGTATCCAATAGTTTCTGAGAACAAAGCCTGTAAGAACGCAGATCATTAGACTCAACTACAATAATCTCAGCAGGAATATGCGTCACCACTTTGTTGGCTATATCAATAATAGATATATTCTCAAAACCTGCGTTAAACACGCCGCTTAACTTGGTACCTTGGTTCAGAAAATGCCGGTAAACTCCAATCATATCTTTCAGGTGGATATTCGGACGGGTCTGATTGCCTCCCAACACAGTAATTTTGCCATTGGCTAAAGCTTGCATAGTCAACATATTTACTGAGAGATCCAAACGCATCCGCGGAGAATAACCACAGACCGTTGCCGGACGCAGGATTTGAATGCAGATCCGGTCCTGATAGCTCATCAATACCCGCTCACTTATCATCTTAGTTTTGTTATAATCGGATATCGGCACAAGAGAGAGCTCCTCTGTAACCAGCGGTTCATCTTTAACTCCATAAACACTGCCGGAGCTGGCAAAAATGAACTGCTTCACTTTATGCTCTATAGCCTTCTCCACTAAACGCATGGTTGCTAAAACATTGACTTCCCAGGCTAATTTAGAATTTAATTCCCCACAAGGATCATTGGCAATATTAGCCAGATGCATAACCGCGTCCATTCCCTCCATCGAGATATTATCAACATTGCGTATATCTTCTTTAATAACTTTGAGATTTTTGTGTTCGGCCAAGTAATTACCAAACCACTGTATATCTACTACGGTGACTTGATGGCCTTGTTCTAAAAGGCCGTGAGTAAAAACTGTCCCAATATAACCGCAACCCCCCAACAACAAAATATTCATATTTCTCCCTATTTTTTAGAAACTAAGTAAAGTCATTCCGCCTTTTAATAATTTATCTTTTTTAATAGAATCGGCATTGCCGATGATACGAACCGCCTGCGCGCCTGCAAGTTGGCCCATAAAAGTACCCAACTCTATCGATAAATTTTTCATAGCCGCCAAAGAAACTACGGAACAAAATGCGTCTCCGGCGCCTACTGTATCAACTACGGATTGCTCAAAAGGCATACACTCGCATTCCGGCTCTCCTGTTTTTACGCCGATTGTATCTGTGGCGCCGCGGGTTAGCCATCCATAACGGGCGGATAGCTTACGTTGTAACTTTTTTAATTCCTCGGAAAAATTTATATCCCGCCTGCCGCAAGCCAAAGTCAGTTCTGTCTCATCTAAAGAAAATGAATCTACGCGGTGATATTGCTTATCAATTATATTGAAACCATAATTATAGCTATTAGTCTGGCAATTAAGCGCCAGAAACGGCGCCTTTTTCTGAACAAGTTCACGGACTTTGTCCTGCATAAGTCCGTGGCCAAAATCCATCACCATAACCAAATCGTAATCTTTTATACAACTATTTATAATGTCACAAACTAAATGTAAAATCTTTTCGTTTAAATACTGCTCTTCTATTACGTTAAGAGCGAATAACTTAGATAACTCTTTCCCTTCGGAGAGCGGTTCAACGAAACGCTGTTTAATGATAGTCGTAAAATCAGGGCTACGGATTATTTCATCTTCCTCAGGGCTTATATACTTAGCTAAAGCCGGCTCAACCCATTCTTCTGTACCCACTAAACTAATAAACTTAATATTAGAGGTGAACTGTTTTACATGACGGAAAACCGCCAGTGCCCCCCCCGCCTGCAGGTCTTCAGACAAAAACCTTGTGGAAATAATACGGTTCTTTGAAGTAAGGCCTTGCACTTTAACTGAAGAATACCGGTCAAAGATCATATCCCCGATAATCAATACTTTCAGATCACTGAAGCCATCCACTATCTCTCTGAATTTGTTAGGCGTGTACTTTTCCGCCAACTTTTTACAAAAATCTTTCATCCCCGGTGGATGAACTTCAAAATGATTATTAAGCAGCTTCGTTGAGCTGAACACCACCGAGCCTACATAACGCACCTTTCCCCCTAAACGCTCTACAGTGCGAATATCGTCATGAATATTACCAGTTACGTCAATTTGAGGGTTTTCATACTCTTTGCCTTTGCAATAGATGTCCGCCTGAACACATTCTATTGCTTCAATAGCGGCAGGAAAAGGCACAACGACCACATAATCAACATACTCTAAAGACGCCAGATATTTAACCCTAAGTTCATCATTAAAATACGGGCGCCCCGGGCCCTTGTTTACATATTTCTCTGCGGTAATCGTCACCACCAGGATATCACCGAGAGCCTTAGCTTCTTCAAAATGAATAATATGGCCGGGGTGAAGAAGGTCAAATGTACCATGGCAATGAACAATCTTCTTGCCTTCACTTTTAAACTTAGAAAATAAATTTCCGGCGTCTTTGAAAGGAATGTTCTTTTTTGCGCTAAGCATTATTACTCCTTATGAATATACTCAAACGGCTGTTTTTTTAATTCTTCAAAATTATTATTTATCCAATCAATAGTTTCGCTTATACCATCTTCTAGGCCGATACGATCTAGCCAAGCTAATTCCTTGCGCAGCTTACTGCTATCCAATAAATATGCCACATCATGACCGGGACGCTCATCTACGATTTCCACAAGCTTTGAAAAATCCACGGCCATCATTTTACAGATCATTTCCACCAAACCTCTTATGGAAATATGCGAATCTGTAGATATGTGATAAGCCTCTCCTGGAATTCCATTTTGAGCAATTTTTAAAGTAGCTGTCGCCACATCGCGAATATGGATAAAAGAACGCGTTGAATGCCCTCCGCCATGCAATTGTAACTTTTTCCCAATTTTTATACAAAAGATGGTTCGGGGTATTATCCTATAGAGCTGTTGAGCCGGGCCATAAACATTGGCCGCGCGCGTAAAAACTACCGGAAATTTATACTGATTAAAAAAAGTCCGCAGGTGTAAATCGCAAGCAGCTCTCGAAACAGCATAAGGCGTACTTGGATTAAACGGGGTTGACTCGGTTACCTGCCCTATACAATTACCGTATACTTCCGGAGTTGAAACATGAACATACCTCTTCAAAAAATCAAATTTTCTTAACTTATCATGCAACTTAACATTACCGATAACATTAGTCTGATACCAATGTTCCGGATGCTCCCAGCTTTGGGCGACCATGGCTTGCGCGGCAAAATTTACGATATAATCAGGGCGGAACTTTTGAATACTCTCAGCGATTTTGTTTGTATCATGATTGATATCAAGTTTTTCAAACTTAAACGTTCCTGGCTTACTTGTGTTTTCCCATTTATACGGCAAGAATACTTTGGGCAGTTCATTAGAACGGCTCATCCCCAACACCTCTATTCCTAAAGAAAGACAATAGGCTGCAAAACTTGACCCGGAAAAAGAATTACTGCCTATCACAACTATTTTTTTAGGCGACTCAACCATCAGGCAGGCCTTTATTAAACCACTGCATCAACATATGCCCTACTATCAGTTGCAAATCTTCTGCAATCTGCATATCTTTAATTGAAAAATGAATCGGGATATCGACTAGGTTTAGGCATTTGCCGCCGTCAAAACCCAGTATCGCGCAAGTCAGAATATCCATTTTTTTAGCGGCAGCGATTGCTTTTAAAATATTTGAGGAGTTCCCGCTTCCGGAGAGAACAATGAGAATGTCACCGGCGCCGCCTAATTGCTCCAGCTGGGCTGCAAAAATATTCTCATAGCCGGTATCATTGGCTAAACAGGTTAAAATCGCCTGGTTTGCCGGCAAAGCTACAACTTTTGCCCCTTTACCTTTTGACCGCAGGCACAGAAAATCATTGGCGATATGTATCGCATTAGCGGCGCTTCCGCCGTTACCGCATAAAAATATGTGCTTATCTTCTTGTTGGGCAAATTTAATTTTCTCGGCAAGCAGGGCTACGGTCGACCAGTCATAAAACTGCATGCAATCATTCAAACGGCGCTTATAATCATCAAAAAACTTTTTAATCATATTTTAAATTTACCTCCCTTTAATTTCATTCCCAGGTTTTCCAAGGCGCTTTTTGCGATTGCCAAAGCTGCTCTAACTCCCGCTTGTCTCTAAGAGTATCCATACATTTCCAGAAACCGGTATGCTTATAGGCGTTAAGCTGCCTTTCTTGAGACAATTTCTCCAATGCTTCTCTCTCCCAGATACTGGTATCATCTTTGAGATATTTAAATATCTCAGGTTCTAAAATAAAAAACCCCCCGTTAACCCAAACCCCGTCACCGGTAGGCTTTTCATGAAAAGACAAAACATTGTGATTATTATCTAAATCTAAAGCGCCAAACCTAGCATAAGGTTGAGTCGCAGTAACTGTGGCATAGCTATTTTTATCTTTATGAAACTCCAGAAGTTCTTTTAAATTAATATCCATTAACCCATCGCCATAAGTCAGCATAAATGTTTCATTCTCAGTATATTTCTGGATACGCTTAATTCTTCCCCCGGTCATCGTATTTATACCCGTATCAATGAGCGTAACTTTCCAGGGCTCGGCTTTTGATCCTAAGACTTCCACTTTATTCTTGCTTAAATCTATGGTTACATCGGAAGAATGAATAAAATAATTGGCAAAATATTCTTTGATCATATACCCTTTATAACCCAAACAAATTATAAAATCATTAAAGCCGTAATGGGAATAAAGTTTCATAATGTGCCAAAGAATTGGTTTCTCTCCAATCTCCACCATTGGCTTGGGCTTTAAATCAGTTTCTTCGCTTAACCTGGAACCAAAACCACCGGCTAAAATTACTATTTTCAATTTATTTACCTCCTTGTCTACCTAGACAACACCCGCGCAATACCAATTAGCGCGGGGTGTCTATGTTTTACTTAAAAAATCCTTTCTAAAAATATTGCGCAACTCTGTCTTTCACATAAGCTGATATCGCCAATGAAGCAGTAAGCCCGGGAGATTCAATTCCGATTAAATTAATAAAACCGCCAAAACCCTTATCCACCTCATCGGAAATCACAAAATCCCTGAAATCCCCACCCGACTCCTGAAGCTTAGGCCTTATACCGGACGTATCAGCATAAAGATCTTCCTCGGAAATAAAAGGAATAAACTTTTTAGCCGAATCATAAAACTTTGAACAAGCTAAATGGTCAACCGAATAATCCTGAATGCGTAACTTTAAATACTCATCATCAGGGCCTAAGCGCACACCGCCTGCTAAATCAACAGTAGCATGCACTCCCAATCCTCCACTAGTCGGCTTTGGAACAGGATAAACTAACATTTTTAATAATCTAGCCTTGGCACTATTTAAACGAAAATACTGGCCCTTACAATAATGAATATTATAATGATACTTATCTAAATCAAAACCTGCATTCTGCGCCACAATATCAGAATCAAGGCCCGCAGAATTAATCACGATTTTTGCCTCTAAATTAAGCTCATCAGCTCCGTTTCTAATCACTAATTTATAGCCGTCATTCTTTTTAGTAGCGCGCAAAAAATTAGAGTTATAGGCAACCACTGCCCCACTCTGCTTAGCTGCATCAACTAAATGAGACATTAGCTTATGTGAATCAATAATACCGGTTTCCGGAGAGTAAAGCGCGGCAATCCCGGTAATCTGCTCCTGGAAACTTTTAATCTCTTCTTTATCTACGAGACGCAGGCCTTCAACTCCATTTGCTAACCCAAGCTTTAATATTTTTTCAAGAGCAGGTATTTCCTGATCTTCTGTAGCAACAATAATTTTCCCGGTTTTTTTACAAGGAATATTGCGCGCGCGGCAAAAATCATATAATAGACGCCTGCCCTGGACACACAAATTAGCCTTAAGCGAACCTGTGGGATAATACATCCCCCCATGGATAACTTCGCTGTTCCGAGAACTGGTCTCTGTGCCAAAAGAATCATGCCGCTCAAGGATCAAAACTGAATGTCCTTCGGCAGCTAAATCCCCAGCCACCGCCAAGCCGACCACGCCTGCTCCAATGATTATACAATCAAACTTTTCCATTCAGCGAGTGCTCTAGTTCCTGTTTTAATTTATTGTATTCCGCTTCTTTTTTCTGTATAAAATGCTGCAAAAGCCTGAATTTCTCTTCCATCCCTTTTTCAGTTAGAAGATAGTGGATTTTTCTTAGTTTCCCCGGGTTACGGGTAAAGCTTTTGGCTTTGATAAAACCCTTTAGAATCAGTTCACGCAAAAGATAATTGGTCTTACCTAAAGAGATCTTTAATCGAGTGGAAAGATCCCGTTGAGTAGTATTTGGGTTGGCTTCTAACTCTTTGAAAATAAAGAGGGTTTCTTCTTTTTGGGGCTGTTCAGTCATTGAACAAATATTGTACCAAGCAAAGGGAAAAAGTCAAGAAATATGCTGTATTTTTAATTAAAAAGGGATGGTAATTCCTGCTTCGATTACCTGTTCTTTTTGGCGGGATTTAAGCCTGATAAAAGCTTCGGTATCAATGAGTTTCAGAAATTTATGAGTCAGAGTGATCGTTATGCCTAAAGGTTCGCCAAACTCGTTTTTAAGCGCAAAGATAACCTTATTACGTCCAAAAGTCGCCTCTGCCCCGAATGCTATTGCCCTTACCTTACCCTGGCCATAATCCATCTGAAAAGTTAGCCCCAAATCGCGGCCAAACTTCCATTCACCATA
>CAYIFW010000025.1:0-14754 GCA_964362795.1 uncultured Planctomycetales bacterium
GATAAAATGAAAGGTTTGTTTGAGATGCAGAAGAAGATGCAGGAAGTTAAAAAGGAACTAGAGAATACTGATTTTGATATTCAAAGTTCGGATGGCCTGGTAAAAATCACCATGAACGGGGCTCAAGAGGTAAAAGAAATTACAATTAAAAATAATCTTGGAGAACCAGAAAAGGCGCGCCTGAACAATGCATTAAAAGATACCTTTAACCGCGCAATTAAGCGCTCGCAGGAAGTAGCTGCTGCGAAAATGAAAGATGTTGTTGGGTTTAACATTCCGGGGTTAACATGATGTTTATTCCATCTAATCTTATTGCTTCAGTTGCGCATATCTTAGATATTATATTAAACATAATCTACTGGTTGGTGCTGATCCGCGCATTGGTTAGCTGGGTGAATCCTGATCCGATTAATCCGATTGTGCAGTTTCTGGAGAAAACTACCGAGCCGATTTTAGGGCCGATTAGAAGGCGCCTGCCTTTAAGCTTTCGGTTTGGGATTGATATTTCTCCGATCATTGTGATTCTTTTGATTATGTTTTTAAAATCGTTTTTGATCAAGTCACTTTTTGACTGGAGTATGTGGATAAGATTTAAGGTATGAGTAAGATGTTAAAGAAAATTTTTTATGCCGTAATCATGGTCTTGTTACCCGTTGTTTTGTCTTGGGCGGGAAATTGGGAGAAAGAGGGAGATTTTTATTATCTTACCAAAGAAACCCGTGATAATTTCAGCTTAGTGGGTGCCGGGCCAAATTCGTTTGCGCACAAATATTTAAAATATGATGGAGTGGATTTTTTGGTAGCCGGCGCTGCTGATTGGAAAGATTACGGTCGGCTTAATCTTGAATACGATAATCAGTTTTCTATTCCCATGCGCAGCGGAGCCAAAATCGATGAAGTGCATCTGTTGGCAGGGGGAAATTATAGTAATAGTTACGATCATGATGCTTTAATGCGTTTATACGGTGATAAGTATTTTTATGCCACGCTTTCAATAATTTTTGTTTATGAGGACGGTACCTATAAAGAGCTTTCCGTGCCGGTTTTTTGGGATTGGTTTCATATCGGTTCCGGTACTTGGTTAAAAGGCAGAGCCAGGATTAAGTCTCTGGGAGAGAATCCGGTACGTAAAGATTGTAGTATGTACCATATTAGTTTTATTAATCCTCTGCCTTTAGAGCCGGTAAAGAATATATTGATTACGGACAGTTGGATTGATGACCGGCCTTTTTCAGATGTTTTTGCGTTAACTTTAAAGTCTGCGGATTCACTTGATGCAACAATTAAGGAAGTGAAGTAAATGAAAATTTTAGTGGTTGGTTCGGGTGGAAGAGAGCATGCGTTAGCTTGGAAGATCGCCCAATCTAAATTAGTGGATAAGATTTTCTGCGCTCCCGGCAATGGCGGGATTAGCCAAATTGCCGAATGCGTTGACATTAAGGCAGATGATATTTTTGGCCTGCTTGAATTTGCCAGGAAACAAAAAATCGATCTGACCGTAGTCGGTCCGGAGGTGGCTTTATCTTTAGGCATTGTTGATGAGTTTGAAAAAGCAGGGTTAAAAATTTTCGGGCCGAATAAAAAAGCCGCTACTTTAGAAGCCAGCAAGGTTTTTTCTAAAGAGTTAATGAAAAAATATAATGTGCCTACCGCCAACTTTGAAGTTTTTGATAATCCGGAAAGCGCTAAGAAATATATTATAAAATTGAGCGCGCCTTGCGTAATCAAGGCTGACGGTTTAGCTGCCGGAAAAGGCGTAATTGTCGCCCAAGATTTTGATGAGGTTAGGAACGCCATCACCTTAATGATGCAGGATAAGGTTTTCGGCGATGCCGGTAATCGAATAATTGTTGAGGAGTGCCTCCAAGGCCAGGAAGCCTCGATTCTGGTGATCACCGATTCCAGGGAAGTGGTAGCTTTAGCTACAGCCCAGGACCATAAAAGAGTATTTGATCATGACCAGGGGCCGAATACCGGCGGTATGGGCGCCTATTCTCCCGCACCTATTGTGACGCCTGAGCTTTTTAAAGAGATTATGGAAAAAATAATTTACCGGACGATTGATGGTTTAGCCAAAGAGGGTATAGATTACCGGGGAGTATTATATGCCGGTGTGATGCTAACTAAAGATGGCCCGAAGGCTTTAGAATTCAACGTCCGCTTTGGCGATCCGGAAACTGAGGCAATTTTACCCAGATTAAAATCCGATTTAGTGGAGGTAATGTTGGCAACTACCGAAGGAAAACTTTCCAGAGTAAAAACTTTGGAATGGGATAATCGGGCTTGTGTCTGTGTAGTTTGCGCTGCCGGCGGCTACCCGGGAGATTATGTTAAGAATCAAGAAATCAGCGGGCTGGATCAGGCTGCTAAGTTAGATGATGTTGTGGTTTTTCATGCCGGAACTAAGAAAGTCGGAGATAAAATTTTAACTAACGGCGGTAGAGTCCTGGGGGTAACCGGATTAGGCGCGACAATTAAAGATGCCATTAATAAAACGTATACCGCAGTTGGAAAAATAAATTTTGAAGGAATGCATTTTCGTAAAGATATTGGTAAGAAGGCTCTATAAGGAGAGGAGAATCATGGCAAAAATCAGCATAATCATGGGCAGTCAGTCGGATTTAGAAACGGTTAATGAAGCGATTAATGTTTTAAAGGAATTTAAAGTTGATTTTGAGGCCAAGGTTTTATCTGCGCACCGGACGCCCAAAGAGGTGGCTAAATATGTGGAGGAAGCGCCAAAAAAAGGAACTAAAGTTTTTATTGCCGCTGCCGGAATGTCGGCGGCCTTAGCCGGAGTTGTGGCTGCCCATACTACTTTACCGGTTATTGGTATTCCCATTGAAACTAAAAATTTAAAAGGCCTGGATTCGCTTTTATCTACCGTACAGATGCCGCCGGGAATCCCGGTAGCTTGTATGGCCATTGGCAAAAGCGGAGCCAAGAATGCCGCGCTGTTTGCTTTAGAGATACTTGGGGTAAGCGATCTGAAAATTAAAGCTAAGCTGCTTAATTACAAAAAGCAGATGCGCCTTAAAATAAAACAGATAAAAATTAAATTATGAGTTTGACCAAAATTATAAAAATTAATCCGATTGCCCCTGATGAGGCGCATATTCAGCAGGCAGCCAAGGTTTTGGTTGACGGAGGATTAGTAATTATTCCTACGGATACTGTTTATGGCATTGCTGCTTGTGCTTCCAACAAAAAAGCATTGGACAGGCTTTATGAAATTAAAAAACGGCCTAAGGATAAACCTTTTGCCATACTTATCCCTGATAATGAGCAGGCCGAGGAGTTTGCCAACGATATCCCGGTAGCCGGTTATAAGCTGATGCGTAAATTTTGGCCGGGACCGTTGACAATTTTATTGAAATCTAAGGATCAGGGCAAGGTGGGCTTGCGTATACCGGATCAGCAGTTTGTTTTAGAACTTATTTATCGGGCTAAAATCGGCCTGGCATGTCCATCGGCAAATATAACCGACCATCTTGCCCCGGTTGATTTTACGCAGGCGATTAAAGATTTGGATGGCTTGGTGGATCTGGCAATTGACGCCGGGCAAGTAAAAATAGGAGTAGAATCTACGATTGTGGATTTAACGATTGAGCCTTGGCAGATAGTCAGAAGCGGGGCGATAAAAGATGAAGAGATACTGGCAGTGGCTAAATCCAAAAGAGTTCTTTTTGTTTGTACCGGTAACTCCTGCCGTTCGGTGATGGCGGAGGCGTATTTAAAAAAACTTTTAAAGATTCAAAGCAGAACTGATATCGAGGTAAGTTCGGCCGGAATGATGGCCCTGGAAGGTATGGGAGCCAGTGAGCAAACGCGCGAGGTATTGGCCGAAGAGGGTATGGATGTTGCCGATCACCGCAGTAGCCGGGTAACTAAAGAATTAGTTGATGCAGCGGATATTATCCTGGTGATGGAAAAGATACATGAGGAGAGGATTTTGCAGCTTGCTCCTAAGGTAAAGAATAGGCTTTTTTTATTGAAGGAATTTGCTAGAATAAATGATAATAATTTGAATATTGCCGACCCTATCGGAGGATCTTCTAAGTTTTATCAGGAGGTCTTCTCGACCATTAAAGACGCCGTAGAAAGGATAAGTAAAATTATATGAGTAAAATATTAATTGCCTCAGATCATGCCGGTTTTATTTTAAAAGAAAAATTAAAAAATTTCTTGGAAAATAAAAAGATCGCGGTAAAGGATTTGGGAACTTATTCTAAAGAGCGCTGCGACTATCCTTTATTTGCTTATACCTTAGCCGGGGATATTTCTTCCGGTAAATATAAACGAGGGATACTTATTTGCAAAAGCGGTATCGGTAATTCGATTGTTGCCAACAGGCTTCCGAGAGTGCGGGCCGCGCTTTGTCATAATATTATCATCGCCAAACTTAGCCGTCAACATAATGACAGTAATGTTTTAGTTTTGGGCTCGGCTTTTGTCAAAGCGGACCTGGCAAAAAGAATTGTTTCGGCCTGGCTAGTTACGAAGTTCGAGGGTGGAAGGCATTTAAGAAGAGTAAAGTTAATTGAACGTATTGATGCCCGTATGGGTAAGGAGAGATTAAAGTGAAACACTTAAAGAAAACCGATCCGGAAGTTTACGCGGCAATTAAAAAAGAAGTCAGGCGGCAGAATGATAATTTAGAGATGATTGCTTCGGAGAACTTTACCTCATTGGCAGTTTTAGAGGCGCAAGGTTCGGTATTGACCAATAAGTATGCCGAAGGGTACCCCGGTAGGCGCTGGTATGGCGGGTGCGAATATGTTGATATTGTCGAAACGCTGGCGATTGAACGGGCAAAAAAAATATTCGGCGCCGATCATGTGAATGTTCAGCCGCATTCCGGCTCACAGGCGAATATGGCAGTTTATTTTGCGGCGATAAATCCGGGAGATACTGTTTTAGCTATGGATCTGGCTGCCGGAGGGCATCTTACTCACGGCCATCCGCATAATTTTTCCGGTAGATTTTTTAAGATGGTCGGTTATGGGGTAGACAGAAAAACCGAAAGTTTGGATTACGATGTAATTCAGGAGCTGGCTAAAATACATAAGCCCAAGATGATTCTGGCCGGGGCCTCAGCCTATCCTAGGACAATTGATTTTAAAAGATTTCGTCAGATCGCCGATAGTGTCGGAGCGTATTTATTCGTGGATATGGCGCACATTGCAGGGTTAATCGCTGCCGGCCTGCATCCGTCTCCGGTGCCGTATGCCGAATTTGTTACTTCAACCACGCATAAAACTTTACGCGGTCCGCGCGGAGGTTTTATTTTATGTAAAAAAGAATTTGCTAAAAAAATCGACAGCCAGATTTTTCCCGGAATTCAAGGCGGGCCGCTGATGCACGTGATTGCCGGCAAGGCTGTGGCATTTGCTGAAGCCCTGACCCCGGAATTTAAAAAGTATCAGGCTCAGTTAATGAAAAACGCTGCGGAGCTGGCCGCGGCTTTAGAGAAAAAAGGTTTTCGTATTGTTTCCGGCGGCACGGATACGCATTTAATGCTGGTGGATTTAAACGCCAAAAATACTACCGGCGCCGATGCCTCCAGGATTTTAGGGGAAGTAAATATTACGGTAAATAAAAATTTGATTCCTTTTGATGAGAAATCACCGACAGTAACCAGCGGTATCCGCCTGGGGACTGCGGCCATCACTACGCGTAATATGAAAGAGGCCCAAATGCAGAAGATTGCTGCTTTAATTAACGAGGCAGTGGAAAATCAGGCAGATCCGCAGAAATTAGCGCTGCTTAAGAAAGCTACCCTGGCTTTAACCAGGAAATTTCCACTCTATCGGGAGTTATTATAAAGATGAAAAATAAAATATTTAAAGATAAGCGTCCTAGTTGGGATGAATATTTTTTAGAGATGGCGCAGTTAGTTTCTAAGAGATCGACCTGTTTACGGCGCAGCGTGGGGGCAGTTTTAGTCAGAAATAAAAGGATCCTGGCTACCGGTTATAACGGGGCGCCTAGCGGCTTGAAGCACTGTATTGAAATAGGCTGTATGCGCTTGAAATTAAATATACCTTCGGGGCAGCGTCATGAATTATGCCGCGCTTTGCATGCGGAGCAGAACGCGCTGATTCAGTCATCATTGCACGGAATAAGCGTTAAGGGCGCCACATTATATGCCACTACCCAGCCTTGTGTAATTTGCGCCAAGATGTTGATTAATGCCGGGATAGTTGAGATTGTGATTACTCAGGGGTATCCGGATAAGCTGGCCATGGAGTTTTTAAAACAGGCAAAGATTAAAATAAGGAAAATATGAGATGTCCGTTTTGCGGATATAAAGAAGATAAAGTAGTGGATTCCCGCGCTACAGCCGAGGAGTCGGCGGTTAGGCGCAGAAGGGAATGTTTAAAGTGCGGCAAGCGCTTTACAACTTATGAATATGTAGAAGAAAATTCGTTATTGGTGATTAAGAAGGACGGCAGCCGCCAAACCTTTGACCGGAAAAAAATCTTAGCCGGGATAATCCGGGCTTGTGAGAAGAGGCCGGTGAGCGTCGAGAAGATGGAGGATGTGGTTACTCAGGTAGAGCGTTTGATTCAGAAAAAAAATGACCGGGAAGTTTTAGCCAGCAAGATCGGCGAGTTAGTTATGGAGAAGCTTAAATTTATTGATGATGTTGCTTATGTCCGCTTTGCCTCGGTGTACCGGCAGTTTAAAGATGTCGGCCAATTTATGGTTGAATTAAAAGATATTTTAGGCAAAGATAAGAAGAAAAAATAAAGGAATTAAAATGATCGAGATGGAGCTGAATAAAATTGTTATTGATGAAAAAAGGCATGACCAGCTGATTGCTTTAAAAGAAAAAGGCGGCAATCGGATGTTGCCGATTGTGATTGGTTTAAATGAGGCAAGCGCCATAAAATTAAAAATCAGCGGGTTTAATCCTCCGCGCCCCCTGACGCATGATTTAATTTTTACTATGCTAAGTGATTTGGGAGCGACCATTGAGAAAATTATTATCGATAAATTGGAGGAGAATACCTTTCATGCCAAGATTGTGATTAAAACTGCCTCCGGAGGGTCAAAGAGTATTGACGCCCGTCCCAGTGATAGTATTGCTTTGGCGGTGAGAAGCCATGCTCCGATATTTGTCCAAGAAGCGATTATTCAGCAGTATGAGATGTTCGGTAAAGACAAACAATAAGTTCCCCGCCATAAAAACCTATGCTTAAATTCAGTAAAAAAGATGAAAGTGTTCTAAGGCCGATTTATAATTTCGCTAAATCAAAAAAGGTGAAATTATATTTAGTCGGCGGAGCCCTGCGCGACCTAATTCTAAAAAGAGAAAAAGAGAATCCCGATTTTGATTTTTGTTTAAAAAAAGGGGCTTTGGATTTTGGCCGGCGCCTCGGCCGGCAACTCAAGGCGGCTTTTGTGGTTCTGGATGAGGAACATGCGGCATGCCGCTTGGTAAAAAGAATAGAGGGTAAGCTTTATACCTTTGATTTTACGGATTTTCGCGCTGTAACTTTGGAAAAAGACCTTTTGCACCGGGATTTTACGATTAATTCCCTGGCTTTGGAGTTAAAGAATGTTTTTTCCAATCAAGATTTAAACGCGTTAATTATAGACCCGTATCTTGGGAAAAATGACCTGGCGCGAAAAATAATTAAAGTTACCGGTATAAATTCATTTAAAGAAGACCCGTTAAGGATTTTACGCGCTTTTAGTTTTAGCTGCAGGCTTGATTTTACCCTGGATAAGGAGACGTTAAGGCTGGCGAAAAAAGAAAAAAAACTGATTATCTCAGTATCCAGCGAACGCATCCGTGAAGAGTTGTTTAAGATTTTCGAAAGCCGAATTGCTTATGATTCTTTAGTCGTTTTGGATAAAATAAAAATCCTAGAGATAATCTTCCCGGAAATTAAGCCGATGCGCGGGATCGGCCAGGGGCCGTACCATCATCTGGATGTCTGGCAGCATACTTTAGAGACATTAAAACAGTTTGAACTAATAATAAAATCGGTCAAACAAAATCCGCAGATAAATAATTATCTCGAGGAAGAAGTTTCCGGTTTGCGTAAAAGATCAAGCCTTTTAAAGTTTGCCTGCATATTGCATGACGTGGGTAAGCCGGGCGCTTTACGCAGGGAAAAGGGGAAGATTATTTTTCACGGACATGAAAGAGTGGGCTTAGGTTTAACCCGCGTAATATGGCGCAGGTTGAAATTATCTAATGAAGAGGGCCGCTCTTTAGAAAAGATTGTGCTCTGGCATTTAAGGCCGGGGTATCTGGCGGATTATGAGCATCCGACGGCGCGGGCAGTATTTCGTTATTTTCGCGATACCGCAAGCGACGCTTTGGCGGTGCTGCTTTTATCCCTGGCGGACCAGCGCGCGACTAAAGGGCCTTTAACTACGGCGCTTTCCCGTTTGCGTCATGAAAAATTAGTCAAGTCGTTAATCCGTAAGCTTTTAAAAAAACAAAATGAAAAGAAGATCATCCGTTTTCTTAACGGCAACGAGGTTATGAAAAAATTTAAATTACCGGCATCCCCATTAATTGGCACGGTACTTGATGCCCTCCAGGAAGCTCAGGCAATCGGCAAGATTAAAAATAAAAAAGAAGCCCTGGAATTAGCCGCCAAATTAACCAAAAAATAAAAATGAAGAAGTTCATTATAATTACGCTAATTTTGTTTTTGTTGCTTAGCGGCGGCATAGTTTATCTGAATAAAGTATTTCTTCCGGTAAAAATAAAATCCCTCATTGTTGCAACCTTAAAGAAACAAACCGGCAAGGATGTAACTTTAAAATCCGTAGAGTTTAGCTTATTTCAGGGGCTAATTTTACGCGATTTGGTTATTTCCGATATGCAGAATGTAGTTTTAAGTACGCGTCAGGCAACCTGCTCCATATTTATCTGGCCAATTTTTAAGAAACAGATTATTATTCCCGGAATAACTCTGAAGAGCCCGTATATCTTCTTAGAGCGCCGGGAGAATGGAAGTTTTAATCTGCAAGATCTTTTTACGGCTATAGGGGCTCCTGCAAGAAAAACCGGTTTCAATGTTTCTGTGCTTAAAATCAACGTTTTAGCGGGAAATATTGTTTTTCAGGATGACACCCTGGCAACTAAATTTAAAAAAGAAATTAAGAATATTCAGCTTAATCTGTATCTGGGCCTACCGGCAAGCGTAAAGTTTAATTTTAAGGGAGAGGTGCCTTTAAACCCGGTTGTTTTCATCAGCGCTTCAGGACAGTATAAGCTTTTAACAGGCCAATTTTTCGGCAATCTGGCAGTTAAGAATTTACCGCCGGCTGAATTCGCCGCTTATTATAATTTAAGCGACCTGCTTAAGGGCTTGATTGATTTGCAGGCGCAAATTAATTTTAAAGACCAACTATTGCAGGCTAATACTATTGTCAAGGGTGAGGATCTGAACTTAGAAAAAGATAAATTAAAAGCTACATTGAGTTTAGGGTTGCAAGCTAAGGTTGAATATAGTTTTTTAACTAAAAAGGCCGTCTTTGACGGTTTTTGTAATATCTGGCAGGCAGATATTACGGGCCTAGAATTATTGGGCGAGATAAAGAATCTTCACGGTAAGTTTTATTTTGATCAACGTTCACTGATCGCCGAAAGCCTGAAGGCGCAGTTATTAGGCGTACCTTTTGAAATTAAGGTGGGGATTAAGGATTTTAATACTCCGGTTTTAAATATTAACACTGAGCTTGATCTTAGCCTCTTGCCGGCTATTGCTAAAGAAAAATTTAATTTTAACCTGATTAATTCGGCTTTCGGTAAGGCCGCTTTAATTATAAAAGCTCATCCGGATGAAAAAGGAGATTGGGTAGTGCAAGGCGATTTGAGTATAAAAGAGGCCGGTTTAAAATTAGATAAACAGGATAAGCCTGTAGAAGATATTTCCGCAATTATTGAATTCAGCCAGCAGGGGTTTAATTGGAAAGATACTAAATTTAAATATCAAGACTTAGATTACCAGAGCAGCGGAGTATTAACTAATTTTAAAACACCCAATATCAAACTAAAACTTTTTTCAGAGGAGTTATCCTTAGGCGCGGATTTTGATTTATTGGGCAAGAAAATAAAAATTTCTCAGCTTAACGGTAAATATCTTGATTCGCAGTTCTTAGTTAGCGGTGACCTTGATATCTCTAATCCTTCGGAACCGGAAGTGGATTTAAACGGGAAGCTTAGCCTGGAGCTGGCTAATTTAGATAAAATACTGGATAAACAGTATCCGGCGATAAAGTCCCTGCGTCTTGCAGGAGGATTAGATGCGCAATTTAATTTTACCGGCAAGCCGGCGTATTTTAAAGATTGCTATTTACAAGCAAGCCTTAATAGCAGTAATTTTTCTTTTTACGGGTTTAAAGCGCAAAGTTTATCCCTGGATTTTTTGCAGGATCAAAAAATAGTAAAAATATCCGATTTGCGGATTGCTCTTTATGACGGATTACTTCAAGGAAACGGCGCTTTAAACCTGGATACAGCCAATCTCCCTTATCAGCTAGATTTAAAAGTTGATGGAATTAAGTTAGAGAAGTTAAAAATGGACACTGCTTCTAAAGACAAAAATATATCCGGAATTTTGCTAGGCGAACTTAAGCTTAACGGATATTCAGGGGATTTAAGCAGGCTTAGCGGAGCCGGTAAACTTAGCATTAAAGAAGGCAAACTTTGGGAATTAAATTTACTTCGAGGGTTAGGCAAATTGTTGTTTGCTAAAGATCTGGGCAGTATTGAGCTCTCAGAATGTGATTGTGATTTTTTGGTTAAAGACAAATTTATTTATACGGATAACCTGCAATTAAAAGGTAACGTTGCCAATATTGCCGGCCCGTTAAAAATTGGTTTTGACGGTTCTTTAGAGGGGGCTTTAAATGTGGATATTTTAAGTGAGCTGGTCCCCTTAAGCGGGACATTGAAGGATATTACTACCGCAATTATCGGCCAGTCAGGAAAATTCGGCGTGATTAAATTAAGCGGCTCACTTAGCGAGCCAAAATATAGTTTTAAGACCGTGGTAACTAGTATTATCAAAGGCTTAACTGACGTGCTTTTTGGAAAACAGTGAGGTGTTTTAATGAAAGTTTATACCCAAGAGTTATTTTTTAACACTAAGAATCGCCAGGAATTTCTTAATATTACCGATCAAGTAGAAGCTGTATTGGCTAGGAGCGGTATTAAAGAAGGTTTATGCTTGGTTAATCCCATGCATATTACTGCTAGTGTCTTTATTAATGATGATGAAAGTGGCTTGCATAAAGATTTTTCCGCTTGGCTTGAGAAACTGGCGCCGTATGGTTTGGATAAATACCAGCATAATCTTAGCGGAGAAGATAACGCGGATGCGCACTTGAAACGCACGATTATGGGCAGGGAAGTGGTGGTGGCAATAACCGCGGGTAAATTTCATTTCGGGCCTTGGGAGCGGATCTTTTACGGCGAATTTGACGGCCAAAGGAAAAAGCGCGTCTTAGTTAAAATAATCGGCGAGTAGGAGTTATTATGAGAATAAAAAATACCGAAATTAAAGTAGTTTTGGGGGATATTATTACTTTAAATGTTGAGGCGATTGTTAATGCCGCTAATAATAAATTATTAATGGGCGGCGGAGTCGCCGGAGCAATTAAAAGAAAAGGCGGCCAGAGTATTGAAGATGAGGCGGGAAAGAAAGGGCCGATTAAAGTCGGAGAAGCAGTTGCAACGGGGGCGGGAAAATTACCGGTAAAATATGTGATTCATACCGCTACTATGGGAATGGACTTTCGGACTGATGAGATTAAAATTCGCACTTCTTGCAGAAACGCGCTAGAGTTGGCTAAGAAATTAAAAATTAACTCGATTGTTTTTCCGGCTTTAGGAAGCGGCACCGGAGGATTTCCTTTATTGGCTTCGGCAAAAATTATGGCTCAGGAAGTTTTAAGGCATCTGCGCCAGGGCCAGACAACGCTTAAGGAAATTATTTTTTGCCTGATAGATCAATCAGCGGTTACGGTTTTTAATCAAGGGGTATTGGGATATTTAGAATATGTGACCACTAAATTATCCGGCGGGCCTTATGTTACGGTGGATGCGATCATTGAATTAGGTGAAGGAATTGTAATCATTCAACGCAGTAATCCGCCTTTTGGCTGGGCGCTGCCCGGAGGTTTTGTGGATTACGGTGAAAGTTTAGAAGATGCGGTAATCCGAGAAGCCAAGGAAGAAACGAATTTAAATCTAACCGAAGTTAAACAGTTGCACACCTATTCTGATCCTGCGCGTGACCCTAGATTTCATACTATCGGCACGGTATTTACTGCTAAAGCTAAGGGTCTGCCTAGAGCAGGTGATGATGCCGCCGGCTTAAGGGTTATTAAGTTAAACGAAATTAAAAATATTGATTTTGCTTTTGACCATAAGAAGATTCTTCAGGACTATCTTAATTTAAAGTTATTATAAAATAAAGGGGACGGTTCTATTTTTTCAAGCTTAAAAATAGAACCGTCCCCTTTATTTAACTTTCGCGCAGCTGCTTTTCGGCATCGACAATATCGCGGTTAATTACGCGGATAGTTTCTTTGATTTTATCTTTGAGTAGGTAAGAGGCAACCGGGGCTTGAGAAACTTCTCTTAAAACCTGCACGCTCATTCGGAAATACCGCACCACTTCGCCTTCATCGCAATCCGTCAATTGTAAAGTTGCGTCAAAGTTTGTTCCGCGCAGCCAGGCTTCCATGCTGGAGCATAAATGGAAATAAGGGAGCTTGCTAAAGGGGTGAATTTTATAACGGCGTTCTTTATTTTTTACTTTGTCATAAATTTCCTCGCAAGTCCTTTTTATCGAGCGGGTAGATTTGGATACGTTTAATGGCATGCATTGATTTTTGCGCGGGTCAAAGACAATTGCGGCAGCAATTACTCCTAATCCGAATTCATCCAGCTGCTCAAGAATATTCTGCTCATATAATTCTGCCAGAACCAGTTCGTAACCGTAAATAGTTTTGGCGAATTTTCCTTTCTCCGTAAGTTTACTGTCGTGAATATAGCCGGAATCTTTAAGCAGCCTTAATTTTGCATCCAGCAGGTTTAAGGCCTGTTTCTGTTCATTTTTACGCGACTGAAAATAATGCAAAGAGAGAGGATAGATTTTAAATAAATCCTCTTGGTATTTTTCGTAAAGATTAAGGATAGTGGCATAGGAGGTATTTAGCTGGCTTCTAACCTCTTCGGGTTTACCGTAGATTATTCTGCGCACTTCATCTAAGGTCATTCTTTGGGTATTTACCCGCGTATACACAAAACCTTCTTTATCGATACCGCGCCTTCCGGCCCGTCCGGCCATCTGGTAAAAATCGCGCGTTTTTAAATTACGCACATAAGTGCCATAAAATTTACGCAGGCCGTCGAACATCACCGAGCGGCTGGGCATATTTATTCCTAAAGCGAAGGTTTCGGTGGTGAAAATAACTTTCAGCAGGCGGCTGGTAAAAAGCCGTTCAATTACTTCTTTTAACGTCGGCAACATGCCGGCGTGATGATAGGCAATGCCGCGTTGGACTAAGGGATAAAGAATTTGCGCAGACTGTTCATTTTTTAAATTGAATCTTTGCAAGAGATCTTCATATAATTGGGTGATGGCGCGTGATTCTTTAGCATCCAGAAATTTGAATCCATAAAGTTCCTGGGCGAGTTCTTCGGCGCGTTTGCGGGAGAAAACAAAATAAATTGCCGGCAGCCCGTCATTGTTGCGCAGATAATCGATTAATGTGCTTAACCGGTTGGGTTTATTTGAGCGGATGCGCCTGAGATGTTCTATCTTATCGACGATTTCGTTTTGGTATTGAAAAAGAAAATGCAATGGCACGGGGCGATTATCTTCGATGACTACTTTCACGGTTTTATTATGAATGGATTCGATCCATTTAGCGAATTGCTCGATATTGGGAATCGTTGCCGATAATCCTAAAAGATTCATATGTTTGGGTAAAAAGATTAAGGATTCCTCCCAGACTGTTCCGCGTTCGGGATTATCGATGTAATGGATCTCATCGAAGATAATCCAGGAATATTTATCCAGGCTCTGCGGTTCATCCAGGAGTTTGTTGCGAAAGATTTCGGTAGTCATAATTAAGACCGGAGCGTGGGGATTGATGGAAACGTCACCGGTGAGGATTCCGATATTGTCTTGAAATTGGCCCTGGAAGTCGCGGAATTTTTGGTTGGATAAAGCTTTGATCGGAGCAGTATAGATTACGCCTAAATTGTTCTTAATAGCGTTACTGATAATGTATTCGGCAATTGCCGTTTTACCGGCGCCGGTGGGGGCAGAAACTATTACGGAGTGGCCGGCATTAATGTGGTCAATTGACTCTTGCTGGAAACGATCGTAAATCATTAAATGAGCGCTTAACTTACGAACACAATAGCGTGAGTAAGTTAATGCGCGAATTTATCCCGAGCTTGCCTTGTAATTTTAGAGAAATTACAAGGCGGTTAAGCGAGGGAAACTCCTATAATAATTCTATTATAAGCGAAATTCCGCTAATCGCAATATAATAATACTTTGCTTTCCGTCTTTTGTTTCCGGCACGAATATTTTCGCTGTGTGCTGCTAATGCCACTGCCAAGTTTCTCGCTCAGGTCGATTTTTTTCCCGCGATTACGTTTTATGCTTGAATGCGGGATCCCGCGATTGATTAATGTTCTTGCGGGAAACGCCAATGATCTTTCGCATTTCGGTGGCTGCTGAACTCGCGCCTCGTGCTTTC
>CAYIFW010000026.1:0-14741 GCA_964362795.1 uncultured Planctomycetales bacterium
ATCAAAAACCTGAAAACCTATTGCTTTGTCCCAGACAACCGGTAACTGCCCATGCATAGATCTTGATTCATACCTCTCAAGGTCCTTAATTATCGACAAGCTTCCTGGCGCCGGGATCTTGGTTTTTATTGTCCTGTACCTGGTCTTAACCAAAGCAACGGTTTTAGGAATTTTGTTAAAATCAAACCTTGGCATAACTTAATCCTCTCTTGGATAATTCTTAAGCAAATATTCCTGTAAGGAATTTCCCGGTTTTTTCAACTGATACTCTAAATATGCAAAATCATCCGGCCGATCAACTTCTGTAGTAGCGGGAGTAATAAAACCAAGAATACGATTGCCGTGAAGATTATTGGCGCTCAAGACAAAATCCGTACTGATTATATCAATGTAGCCATTCGCTAAGTAAGCCTTTGGAAAAATTTGCCTTGGCAGATTATAATATTCCGGCCTAGGGTCATCCGGAAAAAATCCTTCTAAATAACTTTCCTGATTCAATTTAAACATCTTTTGCGGAGGCTCTGCGATTTCCTGGATAGACCGCAAGGAGGTCGCCTCCGTGCGCGTCTGAATTAAATCAATAGCTTGCTGAAGTAAAACTGCATCTCTAAGGGGCGTTGTAGGCCTCAGATGAATCATTAATCCGGGGACAAGATCATTTGATTTAAACCACTGAATCGCATGACAAAACAGTTCTAAATCAGTAGAATCATCGCGAGAAATTTCCTCCGGCCGCATAAACGGCGCTTCAGCTCCGTATTTCTTGGCAATCCTAGCGATATCTAACGAATCTGTTGAAACGATTATCCGTTGTATGCCTTTTGTTAATTTTGCAGCAGCGATTGTATAAGCAATTAAAGGATATCCTCCTAAGATTTTTATATTCTTACCCGGCACACCTTTTGAACCGCCTCTGGCAGGAATAATCGTTACAATAGATTTCTTCATATCTTCCCTTTATATTAAATTACGGAGAAGTTGGGACTCCCCAAAAATGGCAAGCGGAACACAACGGAACATTTCCTCTTTTCCCCTGCTTATGATATTCAAGCCACTCCATACGTTTCTTGCTATTCCATATCTCCTCAAGTGAATCCTTATTAAGATTACCGATGACTCCGAGCCCATTGGAATCAAAACGCACGCAAATAGAAACTTTCCCCTCTCTGCTAACGCAAAGATGATGAAGAAAATCCCAGCAAATGCCGATCTCAGGTATCGTGGGATCTTTTTTTTGATAATTAAAACTGCCCATTTGAGCATGCAACACCCTTTTTATCATCAAAAGCCCTAATTCTTTATAGCGCGATGAATCAACATTACCGATAAGCCTAAGGCTAGTATATGGCTTTCTATCCGCCTTAAGCACTAAGAACTTTCTTATCAATCCTAACTGCTCTTCCCTTTCTTCATCATTTTCGAAAATAGATATAGACATAGTATCAAGATTATGAATTATCTCATCAGCCTTCTCTACGATCAATTTACCGTTAGTAACAATATTCTTAATCTGCTTTTTAAACAGGCTTACGGCTTCTTTGAATCGTGGATAAAGAAGAGCTTCGCCGTCTTTATGAAATTGAACCACAATATTTGGAGGCAATTGTTCTGCTATCTTAGCCACCAGATCAAAATCCATATCACCGTAGTTTATAGCAAGTTCCGGATATTCCTTGTCGACTTTACGCCTGCCGCAAATCCAGCATTTTTTATTGCACCTGCTGGTAAGTTCCACATTAATACATCCTAACCCGTAGAGATTCATCTGATAGGTACTCTCCTTAATTTTTTCATGATCGGGACTTCACTCTCATAAATCCGGATCTCTCCGTCACCTTTTGCTAATTCCCAATTACGAATATCCGCAATAAGGCGTTTCATGCCCTGAGGTTCTACCGAAGCAGCCTGGTCACTTCCCCACATCGCTCTGTCAAGTGTAATATGACGTTCCACGCAGGATGCGCCAATCACTGAAGCCGCAAACGTGGTGTACAGCCCAACCTCGTGCCCAGAATAACCTATCGGCACATTGAACCTTTTCTTAAGGGTTTCAATACCCTTGAGATTCAACTCCTCAGTTTTTGACGGGTAAGTACTAGTGCAATGCATGATTAACAGATTATCTTCACCCAAAATGTTGACTGCATGTTCAATTATCCCCATATCGGACATTCCGGTTGACAGAATAATTGGTTTATTCTCCTTGCGATGATATCGCAATAACGAATTATCAGTGATACTGGCTGATGCTATCTTGTAACAAGGCGGGTCGAATTTTCTCATAAAATCCACAGATTCCTCATCCCAACAGGACGCAAACCAGATAATATTTTTTTCTTTACAATAAACATCAATCTCTTTATACTGCCGCAGGCCAAATTCAAGCCCTCTTTTAAGATCGCCATTAGTCAGGCCAAACGGGTTATCTCGCCGCCTTTCGAGTTCCTCCTTTGTATATACAACATCAACTGTCCTTTTCTGAAATTTTACTGCATTGCAACCCGATTCTACGGCAACATCGATCAATTTTTTTGCGATATCCACAGATCCATTATGGTTTATGCCTATTTCAGCGATAATATAACAGGGTTGATTGTCACCAATCAGCGTATTGCCTATTTTTATCGTCTTACGAACCATTAAAAACCTCCAGTTTTTAAATTAATTTTTTCTCTCAGGGTTTCCGGCCCAAACCGAAACTTCGATCTATCATCATCTTCAGCCCGGCCCAGCATGATCATTGAGGCTTTCCAAATTCCATAAACAGAAATCATGTTTGCGGTTAGGGCTAATCCCCAAAAATTTTCTCCCAAAAAATCGATCATCCTGTATAAAAGAATACTGCTTTTTAGGAGCTGCTTGATATTAGTTTTTTTCCTGTGGCGCTGATTCGGGAATTTCCAGCCATGGCGTTTCAACCAATAAATAATTGTAAGCGTTGATATTTTGGCTTTCCATAATTTTACCTTCGCAAGAGCCTCTTCCGATACATTTATGTACTGCCGAAATTCGCTTGCGTTAACATCAGCTACCTTAATCAGATATTGCTCTTCCTCGTCAATCGTGCTTCCCAATAAACTACGCGCCCTGAGAAATTCATAACAGAGCGTTCCAGGCAAAGCCTGAAGATAATTTATAGCTACGAATTGTGGCTGCGTAAATCTTTCGGTTGCGGTATTAATGAAATCAATCGTCTCATTTATCGTTGATTCATTTTCTCCCGGCATGCCGATAACCAGCTGTATGACGGTATATATACCCGCTTCGCCGCAAAGCTTAATCGCTTCAAGGTTTTCTTTTTTTGTCGCGTTCTTTTCCATTATTCTAAGGATCTTATCGCTACCGCTTTCTATTCCGAAATAAACCGCGGTCAAGCCTGCATCTTTGAGCCGCAGCATAATACCCGGGTCTTTTTTAACCAAAGATACCCGGGCGCCTCCTATCTGGAAAAGAATGTCCAGGGGTTTGACCAACTCAATAAACTCTTCCAGCCAAATTCTGTCTTCCCCGAAACTTTCATCACTGATACAAAAAAAACCTACATTATACCTATCAATAAGGTGCTTCATGGTATTGATTACCTTTTCAAGAGGAATTACCCGATAACCTTTTACGAAACGATGGCAGAAAGTACAAGTGTTTATGCAGCCTTTTGAGGTAAAAATAGTAGCCATCTTCTTGCCGCGCCGCTTGTACTCGTAGGTACGCGAATCGAACATAAAATCATCCCTGTTAAACGGGTATTGAATATATTGAGAAATACTGGAGCTTTTCTCCAACAATTCATAATCAGGTTCTTCTATTTCATCCCTGGCTATAAGCTCCGCTTGTCCGGTAAATCTGCACACATTTTTATCATCTAGAAAGGCCACTCCCTTAATCTCCAATAACCCTTCTCTGAAACGCGTAAGATCCACGGGTTTCACTAATAATCTTGCTACCTTTAGCAAAACCTTCTCGCCTTCCCCAATGACACACAGATCAATCGAACATTTACGCAATATAACTTCATACGCAGAAGCAAGGTTACCTCCGAGCGCTATCTTCGTTGACGGACAGGCTCTTTTTATGAGGCTAGCCAGCTGTTTTGTATAAAGATATCCCGTAGAAACAACCGCGCTTATACCTATTAAATCAAACTGTTCTTTACGAAAATATTCCAAAAGCTCATCCTGCGAAGGCCTTTTTGCATCAATATCATAAAAAACCGCGTCATATCCATTTTCATTTAGTGCGTGTATTAAACTCGTACATGCGACCGGAGGAAAAGGATCAGGCTTCTTTCGAATGGCTATATTACATAATAAAATTTTCATACCCGCGTCACTTACTCCGGAGATCTCTACCGGCAGACCTGCTTCTAGTTTGATATAACAATAACCCTAAAAATATTGGTAAAATTTGCACCCTATACCGGCAAATAGTGCCTAAATTATAGCTAACAAAGGAATAAACGCCAGCCCATATCAGTATTAACGAAATTGCCCAGATCATTATTGGATCTAATAACTCTTTCCACCTAATTCTTTTAATGGCGAGAATAAATAATATTAGCATAAACGCGCCTTCCAGCCCTGCAAGAAAACCAAATACATTTTTAACCTCTCCCGGCATAGGCCGAAACAATGCAGTAAACATACCTTGGGGGATAAAAAACAGCATTTGCTTTTTGTTGCTAAATTTAACTTCTTGAACGCCCGAAACGGAAACTATAACAGAAGAATTATCGGCTGCCAGTATCCTACTCTCAGCCGTCATACTCCCTCCTCTGGCAAACCCAATGAATTTTTGATTTGCAACGCTAATCAGATCTTCAGCGGACTTAACCTCAAATTGCGTAAAAACTTGTTTAGTAAAAAACAAGCCTATAGAAATTACTATTAGCATGGCCGCTATTTTAATTACCCTAGGTTTTCTGTTAAAAATAATAATTGTTACGATAAAAGCTGGAATACCAAGTATAAATCCCATCCAAGGGCGTATTATTGTGGCAATTATAATCCCCATCAACCAGATTATTGCAGACTGCCACGAGCTCTCTCTAACCCACCTTACCATTCCGTAACAATATACGCATATACCAAACAATACCAGAGGATCTTTACCCAGAGTTGAAGACCAGAATAGTATTGATGGAAAAAACGCAAACACATACAATAACCTTATATTCTCCTGTTTCAAAAAAACTACCATACTACGATAAAATATATATACCGCCATAAGCCCTATCATGCCAAAAGTAACCTTCACCGCGTGATAGGAATCAAGGAGAGTATGTTGATGCAACCAGGTAATGAAGACTGGATAGAAATTCGTCCCTCCCAAATCCATACTTTTCCACAGGCTTATATCAAACCTTGCACCTGAAAAATAACCAAATGAATCTATTTGATAATGATATTCATAAAAAAGCATGAAACCGAGCATGACAAAACACTTGATTAGCCAAATCCATAAAAGAGCTTTCTTATCATTTACCTGGATAGGCCAAAAAAATATACTCAAGCCAAGTAATCCAGCCCAAATTAGCCCTTTGATATAATCAAGCGGTATATTCTTTTGCGGAATTCGCTGGCCCAAAAACTTAACCAACTCAAGAAACAGAGGTACGGCAACAATAAATAATACTGTCACTATAGCATAAAGTAGAAAGAGCAGCCATTTCGGTATTAGTAGTGAATCAATTAGTCGCAACTCGCGCTTAATCCAATTTTTCATTTTTTATAATCCTTTCTTATCGGCACACAAAAAATGCCAATAAGGAATATTTTCTGAAACCTTAATATTCGCAAAAGTATCTTTTAAGCCCAGAATCTCTCTTCGGCTAAAACGTTGTTCTAGACGGGTAAAAAAACGATCATATACATCTTGCTTAATTCGCTTAAGCCCCTTACCGTTATATGCTTCATAGAGCGGAATAAATCTTCCCCGCCTAAAAATATTAAAAATCTTGCCCAAAATGATAAGGGGACAATAGATAAGAACCGCGGTTAAGCTTACAAAGGCCGCGCGAAAAGCATAATTACGTATTTTGGAAACAAAAATCCTTATAGCTGTTACTAAAGACAACAAAAAACGATAACTAAAAGGACGGTTATCCAAGGCGTAATATAAATAAATCAATAAAACCGGGGCGTATCTTTTTAGCCTTCTAACTTCCTCTAACGCATTTGTCGGCAGATGATGCAAAACGCCCAAGCAGAATAAAAAATCAGCAAAACCTTCCCTAAAAGGGAGCTGTTTTAAATCACCCATAAAGAAAATAGCCGAGTTACAATCTCTTAAATTACGGCGCGCGGTAAAAATAGCTTCTGAAAAATCTACCAGAATAAGTTCGCGGCAGCTATCTTTTAAAAAATAACTCCAGCGCCCGATCCCGCAACCAAGATCGCAAACCCGAGACTCTTTAAGAGCCGAAATATCCACTAAATCGAAATACGCAGAAAACTCTCGGCGATGCTCCGGCAGGATATCCGGAAACCTCCGCCATTCTTCACCGAAAGTAAACTGGATATCCTCTGCGAAATCAACAACCCCCAAAGGATTATTATCGCGCCCTTCAATTCTTTTCTCCAACGAATTAGGATATTGCGCAGGATTAAGCAAAATTATAACATCGTCGACAATTGGGTATATATGCTGATCAACAACAAGGCCATCTAGTTGCAAGGAGATATTCACAGTCCCAAAAACATCTTTCAAACTCTCAAGTTTATCTAAGTAGTACATCAATTAATAATTCCCTCCGCGATGGCCGCTTGGCGTAATAATTGCTTCGTATGAGAGTTAGATAGGACTCGGCCAATCCCCGTAGCATCATCGCCAAAAATTTTAAGATTGCGCCGGATATAATCTTTCTGCGTTTCAGTTAAATCAAACCGCCATGTAACCGGATTCAAGCAAGCATAATAACTGGCCTTTTGAGGATTCTCATCTAAACTAAACTGCAAGATATCATAAGGGAATGCTTCAACTATCTCATCATCCATATTTTTTACAATACCTGAAAAACGCGCGACATCCCAACGGATAACAGAATCAAGAAAATCAACCAATTCAAAATCAACCCGGCCGGCTTCGCTACACAGGCGCTTTACCGCAGCCTGAACAATTCCTGCCATACTCTCTGCATTATTTACTAGCGCAGAAGCTTTAAAAGTATATAAAAGATTAAACCCAATCTCTCCGCTGGCATACTTCTCAATAGCGCCGGGCTCTTGAATAAAATCCTCTAAATCTTCTCTATTTTTCCAAAGCTCAGTCTCGGTATGTCGCTTAAACTCTTTGAATAATTTATCAAGATCTGTCCCGGCTAGGCTTTCCTGAATCAGTTCAAACCACCTGAAAACAGATAATCCGTTAGCCCGCATGGCTTTTAATAAAGTACCGAAAACAATATCATTATAGAAAATAGTTATTACAAGATGCATCAATCGGCATTCAATATAATCCTGATAAGACATGGAATAGCTGGCCACGCAAATATCTTCAATGTCAGCAACAGCAATATCCTTATCACCAACACTATATTTTCCAAAGGCGCGCGGTAAAACACGGGAGCGCAGCTGCATTCCATATTTAGTAATTGTCTCCTGCGTGGATAACTCACTCCCCGCAAGAATCATAAGCTGATACGGAATCACCTTATTAAAACCTGCATTAACGACAGTCCGCAGCGTCTGAAAATGCGATGCCTTGGTTTCCCCCGGCAGGCCCAATATCACTTCACAATAAGAATTAGCATCAACATCTCTGGCCTCTTTAGCCAATGCCATCAACTCCTCTGTTGAAATATTCTTTCGTTTTATATTTTCCAACACAACCGGGTCTAAAGACTGCACTGAGCCGGATAATACGATTCTGCCGTCAACTATTCTCGCAACTTCAAGAATTCGCTGTTTATGGTTCTTGCCTGTGGAGGTATTAATATGATCAGGCCAACCGTAAAGCTCATACGAGATGGCTAATGCCCTGGCAATCTCCAGATCCTCCTCATACATACCAAAATTAGAATCACCGATATAAATATCGCTTCGCCCGCCCTGAGCGCGAACATAAGACATTTTCTTACCGATATATTCAATCTGATCCTTCAGGTAACCCAGGCTGAACTTTGCAACTTTATTATGATAATCATTGCCTTCAATGCAATATGTGCAACTAAAAGGGCAGCCGCGTTTGGTCTGAATCAGGGGCCATAACTTGCCATCAAAAAATTCATCAAACTTCCCCGTTACATAAGGCGACGGAATTTGATCCAAGCTATCTAACCTTTCGGCCAATCCTGATGCCGGCAGGAGCCTGCCCTCATTATTTAATGCCTGAATAGACGGTAACCCTGGACCTTCTTTAACTTTTTCGGCGTCCATTTTACAAGCTTCAAGCGTAATAAGTAAATTAACAAATGAAACCTCTCCTTCATGAAGAATATAAAAATCAACTTCCGGATGAGCCCGTAAAAATTCTTCTTGTTTTATACGTTCAAGGGGATAATTAGGCCCTCCCATTACCACAATAGTCTTAGGGCTTAATTCTTTAATGCGCCCGGCCATCGCCAGCGACAACTCGCAATTCCAGACAAAATTACTAAAACCGACGATATCCGGACCGCCTTCCCTGTCTAATGCTTGTGCAAATCTATCAGGATAACGAAAAATCCGGATAGGATGATCAAAGATTATCTTACTTTCAGCATAAGTGGCAATACAGCCGATAGCCAAGGGAAAAGTGTCAACGCCAAGGGATTGGCTATTCACACCAGTATGAGTTAGGTCTGCCAACCACACGCGCAAATTCGATTTATTGTTTAAATTATGCATAATGATTACTTACCTAATACTGATTGGAATAAACAATCCCACTGCTTTAAATATTCCTCTTCGCTATAATATTGATCAGCAAACGCCTTACCTTTTATTGCTACAGACTCTCTCTTTGCTGAATCTGCGATAAGTTCCTCTAATTTAGCCAGCCACTGGCTGTCATCCCGACAACATAAATCTAGCCCACACTGCTCCATCACTCTCCTGTATGCCGGAGTCGAAGAAACAATAACAGGCATTCCCATCCGCCAAAAGAGAATAAGTTTATTTTCCGGCTTACCGCGCATTAACGGATCTGCGAGATTCAAAGGTATAATAGCAATGTCAGCTCCTGTTACAATCCGAGATAACATCTCTAAATTCCACTGGTAAAGATACACAAAAGAACCATTGCCGCTTGCTGTGTTGGAAAGATAAGCGCTGCCAAAAATGCGCCTGAGATCATCTAACACAGATACTTTTCCGTATTTATTCATATATTTTCTTCGCTCAAGATCTGTAATAATATGTAGCGCAATATGGTATTTTTTCCTAAGCTCAAGTAATGGTTTCTTAATTTGGGCAAAGCCCTGAATATTCTCCGCCTGGCCTTCCCAGACTAAATTAATACACTTGCCAACTTTATAATCCAGCTTTTCCTGACGAATAATCTGAGAATTAAAATCCAGAATAATATGTACATTTTTACAGTAATTTTGAATATCCTCTTTCTGCTCCAATGTTGTGCAAACAACAGTATCTGCCCTCGAACACATCTGCCGGACAGCTAAAGAATAATTAAGTTTTAAATTCTTATGTTCTCCTGCGACATATTTAGCCAAACCTCGCAAAATCCCTTTAATATCAAATGGCGGTATCGCCAAATAAGAATCTACGGTTAAATAAATTAGCTTGGCCTTGCCCTGATAACGGCTCCAAACACTCAGATCAGCCCGCGGTGAAAGGACAATCACATCATATTCCTCATTAAATTTCGCAATTTCAAACTTGATATTACGCTTACGGGCATAATAAACAAAATTCCTAAGGTCAAAAGGATGCATCTGCGCATCACTCATCGGTACAAAACCAATTCGCAACCTTGAAAAATCCATATTATCCTTTTATCGGTAAATAATTAATATTAAATTAAAGATTGGTCATAATAAGTAATCCTTGACCCTGCGTTTTCGAATTTAAACGGTAAACAATAAAGGCCTGAGAGCGCGCGAGCCACTGCCTTCTGCTTTTTCGGCTCCACAAAGAAAAGCAAAAAGCCTCCGCCTCCTGCGCCTAAAAGCTTTCCGCCAAGGGCTCCGGCTGCCATAGCGCGGTCATAATAACCATCGATTTTCTTGGAGGAAATTTCATCCGTGATGCTTTTCTTAAGCAGCCATCCACGATGCAAAATACGGCCAAATTCCCGTAAATCAGCTCCGGAAGAAAGCAGCTGGCCCAATGGAAGCACCAGGCTCTTCATCTCAGCAAGCACATGGCGTTTTTCTTGGGTCTTCATATGCTGAACGCTTAAAATCTTATGAGCATCCCTTTTTATAGCGGTATAAAATAGCATTAAGTGGTTCTCCAAAGATTCTTTTATCTCAGGCTTATAAAAAACCGGCTCTACAGAAACAGCGCCATCGGTATGAAAAGTGAATATATTGAGATTGCCATATGCGGCAGCATAATGATCCTGCTTGCCGATCTTACGTTTTAACTTGTCGATTTCAAGATGCGAAGCCATTCCGGCTAAAACTCCTTTAGTAACCATTTTCCCTTTAAGCGCAAAAAGAGCGTGCAATAATCCCACAGCGAAAGAACTGGAAGATCCTAATCCGGTATTTGCAGGTATGTCCGCAAATGTGGAAATTTCAAGCGGAATATCCATGTCCATCATTTTTAAGGCTTCGCGGACAATCGGATGCTCAATATCCTCAATTCTGTCTTTAAACTCCACCTTGCTCCAATTTATCCGGAACTTATATTCTGAAATGGCTGTCTGGCGCTTAACCGCCACATAGATATATTTATCTATTCCGGTAGAAATTACCTGGCCTTCATCTTTTGAATAAAACTCCGGTAAATCGGTTCCGCCTCCGGCAAAACTAATACGAAAAGGGGTTCTTGAAATAATCATACTTTCTCCAAATAAGGTACCGCTTCGTTTAGATTCTTAACCACAAATTCCGGTTGCTCCTGGGAACTTAAATCCTTTAAATCATTATTTTCACCTGTGTAAACACATCCGCATCCGGCCCGGTATGCAGCCTGGCAATCCCTGGGATCATCCCCTATAAAATATGTCTTATCCAGGCGAAAAGCCCATTTACGCGAAGCCTCAAAGAAAAGCCCCGGTTCAGGCTTACGACAAAAGCATTTCTGGCCCCAATGGTGCGGGCAAAGATAAATATCTAAAATACTTATTTCATTATTTTTCAATGCTTCCTTCATCCGCTGATGGATAAATTCAACCGCTTCAGCGCTCACCATGCCCCGGGCAATACCGGCCTGATTAGAGATAATGATGAATGAAAAACCTGCCTGGCTCAATTTTTTCATCCCCTCAACATTCTCGTTGATAAAAGAAAAATCCCCCCAGGAACCGATATATTCTCCCTTTGGCGCTTTCTTATTAATAACTCCATCTCTATCAATAAGTAATATCTTTTTCGGCTCAAGATACTTCTCCGTCAACTTTAAACGCTGGAGGTCTGAAATACTATAATAAGCATCTAAAACAGTAAAACCGGCTACTTGGCCCACTGAAACCAATTTATTAATTATATCAGAGAAGCTCACATCTTTATTATCATAAAATCCGAATACTTTTTTGTTTACAATCATATACCCCAATTCAACAAAATTCAGGCCTGTAGTAGAACGAGTTTTATCATAAACCTGGACAGAACCTTCTCTATCCAACCGGATATTCCCTTTTTCTTTAGGATGCACAATAAAGCTTAATATTTTATTCTGTTCATCATAAAACTTTGCCATCTTTTTTAAGTTAAAAGGTAAAAAATTATCGCTATAGAGAAGCAGGAAATGCTCATCGAGTAAATCTTTGGCTTCAAGAAGGCGCCTTCCGGTTTCCCATTCCACAGGCCCGTGAGAATACCGTATCAATAGCCCTACTTGGCTTCCGTCTTTAAAATATTCGCGGATCTGTTCTCCGCGGTATCCGGTTAACAGGATAACTTCTTGAATTCCATTCTCTCTAAGCTGTTCCAAAAGATATTTTAAGAAAGGAACGCCATTAACCAACACCATTGGTTTAGGCGCTAAATCAGTTAAAGGGCGCAGGCGTTCCCCTAATCCACCGCAAAGAATTACAGCTTGTCTGGGAACATCCATCAGCAACCTCTAGGATCAAAATCAGGATAAGTGCGGTCTTTATCCGAAATAATTACCGGTTCGGCAGGCCATTTAAAATCAAATAATTTGTCATTATAACGAAACCCGCGATAAGCCTGCGGAGAATAAAATTCAGACATATAATAAAGGATAGTAGTATCGTCTTTTAAAGTCAGGTACCCGTTGGCGCATCCTGCCGGGATATGTAAACTTACCGGCGCCTGAGAATTCAATTCCACGGATATCCATTTTAAGAATGTTCCAGAATCAGGCCTTAAGTCAACGATAATGTCATAGATCGCCCCGCTCACGCATAGCATCGTTTTGTGCTCCCCAAAGGGCTTAAGTTGGTAATGCATCCCCCGTAAAGTATATTGCTGATTATTCTTGGACAGATTAGTTTGGAGGATCCTTGATTCCAAACCGTGTTCTGAAAATTCCTTCTGGCAAAAATGCCTAAAGAACATTCCTCTCTCATCCTTAAAAGGGACAGGCTCAATAAGCCAAACTCCTTTGATTTTCTGCTCGTAGAATTTCATATCTAAAGTTGTAGCATCTCCGGGTAGTTAGGAAGCGGCGTGATCACTTTACCGCTAAAACGATACTTATTTTTTAAAAGTGAAATAATTTCCGTTTTAAAATTCCAGGCAAGTAAGACAATTATATCCGGATTCTTAGAGAAAGCCTCATCAGGGGAGACAATAAGGATGTCTGAGCCTGCGGTGTATTTCTTATGTTTTAACGGATTCTGATCTGCTATGCAAATCAAATGCTCTTTGTCGATTTTGCAATAGTTAAGCAAGGTCGAACTTCTTGCAGAAGAACCATAACCGATTAATGATTTCTTGCCTAATTTTTCCTTCAGGATAAGCTCAACAAACTTATCTTTATGCCTGCGGCAATCATCAGCGAATTTATCCCAAGTCTCTTTACTATTGAGCCCCTTTTCCTCCTCCTCTTTAATCTTCTGTTTTAGCCTTGCCTCAACAGGTTTATTTATGCCTTGGTGAGAAAAATAAATCGCTAAAGAACCGCCGCTAATCGGGCTTTCTAACAGATCAAAAGCTTCTAAACCGTGCTGTTCAAGTAAATACTTTATACTTTTTAGCGAAAAATAAAAAAGGTGTTCATGATAAATTGAATCATATTGCAGCCCGTCAACAATAAGGCCGGCATAATGAAATTCAATTACGCCGACTCCCTGTGGAGCTAAACAGTGTTTCATGCCGGCAATGACATCATGGACATTGGCAACATGGGGAATGACATTTCGCGCAAAAATAAAATCCGCCAAACCTTTATCCGATTTTACCTTTTCAGCAACTTTCTGGCCGAAGAAAGCAGCCAGAGTAGGAATACCGCTATCATTAGCCATCTTTACTATATTTTCAGCCGGATCTATCCCAAGGACACGAAATCCTTTATCTTTAAATACTCTTAAAAATGTCCCGTCATTACTGGCGACCTCAATAATAAACGGATCTTTTACCTTTAACCTTTTGCATGCTTCCTGGCAAAATAAATTAGCGTAGTTTTTGGCAGTTGACGATGTCCCCGTAACCCAAACATAATGCTTAAAGAGATGTTCAGGATCCACAGTTTCGGTCAGTTGCACCGTTGCGCACTGCGCGCAACGGCAAAGTGAAAGCGGGACCAAAGGCAGCTTTTCAGCCAGATTATCCCTTAGGCTATTAGCCGGAGGCTGCGCCCCAAGTTCAAGAAAAGTTTCTATCCGATTACTACCGCAGATACGGCAAACTTTAATTGTTTCATGTAACGGTTTATTCATTATTCTCCTTTAGCTCGACGCAACTCCAGATTAATCTGGCCGGATTGGCGTAAATATTCCAGCTGCTTTAATCGATTAGTCATCCTTCCCCTGAACCATTCCTCATTAAAATTTATTTTCTTAAAAGTTTCCACTAATTCTTCACCGCCACGGATCAAGTCCCACTCCGGTTTAAAATAATCCTTTAAAACCGTCAGGATCTTCTTAAAGCTGACTCGATAAGTCCTGGAATCTGAGCCATGTTCACCGGTAAAAATCAATTTACTCCCCTTAACTACCCGCTGCGCAGCTTCTCCTAAATCTCTTACCGTAAAATTACCATTAGGAATACCCACATTAAAAGATTGATTAGCAACCAGCTCCTGAGGCGCTTCCAACCCTGCGATAAAAGCGCAGGATACGTCCCTGACATGCACCACCGGCCTCCATGGCGTACCGTCACTTTTGATCTCAATTTTTCCGGTAGTATAAGCGCAACCAACAAGATTGTTATAAACAATATCACACCTAAGCCTGGGGCTGGCCCCAAATACCGTTGAAGGACGAAAAGCCACAACGATGAATTCATCATCACCCAGCTCTCTTAACTTTAATTCAGCAAGCCATTTTGTTTTAGCATAAACAGTAACCGGGTTTTTCTCGCTATTTTCTTCATCTAACTCTTCCTTATTGGTAGAAACACCATACATACTCTGAGAAGATGAATAAATAAATCTTTTTACTTTAGCCTGCTTAGCTAAAGTTGCTAATTTTACAGTCCCCTCATAATTAATCTCTTCCGTTAAACGCGGATCTAA
>CAYIFW010000027.1:0-14626 GCA_964362795.1 uncultured Planctomycetales bacterium
TACGTCACAATGGGCAGAGCAGTTTGTTCAAGATCAAAAACAAAAGACGATTGAAGAATCTAAGAAGAAAAGTTTGCAGGATGAGCAAAGGATTCAAGAAAAGAAGCTTAGTGAAGAAATAAATAAGACGCTGCCGGCTAAGGCGCTTGAGCTTCTGGAGAAGAGCCAGACGATAAACGGAATACACGCTATTTTTGCAATTGAAAATAATTTAGAGATGAATTCATTACGCTCCCTGGTAGATATGATTAAAGGAAAATTAAATCAGGCGGTAATTGTTTTGGGTTCCCAGGATGCCAATAAGGCGTCTTTAGTGGTGGGATTAACCGCGGATCTCTGCGCTAAAGGATTAAGCGCTAAAAATATAATTTTACAGGTTGCTCCGCTCATCGGGGGAAGCGGCGGCGGCAGGGATGATTTTGCTCAAGCCGGAGGCAGTAACCTGGATAAGTTTAGGCTGGTATTTGATAAAATAAAGGATATAATAATAAAATTATGAAGATAATCCGTTTTACCAGTAAAAAATTAGAAAAGATTTATAATCGCGGCTCAATTCGCCAGAAACGGGTTGAAGAGAAGGTCAGAAAAATTATCGATGATGTGCGAATTATCGGCGATGATGCCTTGATTAAATATACGCGTAAATTTGACCGGGTTAAATTAAGCCAACGTCAAATTCGGGTTTCGCAGATTGAGATTAGCGCATCCTATGCTAACATCAGCCCGAATTTTGTCTCTTCCCTTAAAGTAATTATTGAGAATGTTAACCGTTTTTATCGTAAGCAGCTGCGTAAATCCTGGAGGATCAAAGCCGCCGAAGGCGTAGTTCTGGGTGAAAACTATTCACCTTTAGAAAGAGTCGGCGTTTATATTCCTGCCGGTACGGCTCCGTTGGTTTCTACGGTTTATATGACAGTATTGCCGGCGAAACTTGCCGGTGTAAAAAAGACTGTTTTGATCAGCCCTCCGGATAAAAACGGCTATATTAATCCGCATATTTTAGTGATTGCGGATCTTTTAAAAGTTGATGAGGTTTATCGGGTTGGCGGCGCTCAAGGTATCGCGGCTTTAGCTTATGGCACTAAAACTATACCTCGGGTGGATAAGATTGTCGGCCCGGGAAATATCTATGTCAGCGAGGCCAAAAGGCAGGTTTTCGGCGTGGTCGATATCGACATGATTGCCGGGCCCACGGAGCTGGTGATTATTGCTAACCGGCTTAGCGACCCTAAATTTGTGATTGCCGATTTGCGCGCTCAGGCTGAGCATGCTAAAGGCCTAGCCATCTTAATCACTAATTCTAAAAGTTTAGCCAATGAAGTAAAATCTCAACTGGACGGCGATAACGGATATATTATTTTGACCAAGAATTTGAAACAAGCCTGTGAGATCGCCAATAAAATCGCCCCTGAACACTTGGAAATTCTGGTGAATCATCCTAAAGGGTTGCTCAAGAGCATCAAGAATGCCGGGGCAATATTTTTAGGGCCCTACAGCCCCGTGGCTTTAGGAGATTATGTCGCTGGGCCAAGCCATGTTTTACCGACCAGCGGCACAGCCCGGTTTTTTTCCGGATTAAATGTTTACGATTTTATTAAGAGTAACCATATTATCAGTTATTCCAAAAAAGCTCTGGAAAAAATACGCGAGCCGTTGGAGAAAATTGCTGGCATCGAAGGCTTGCAGAAACACGTTGATTCGGTAAAAAGCAGATTTTTATAATGGAGATTTAAGTGATGAAAAAAAGAGTCGCATTAATAAACAGAAAAACCAAGGAAACCCGGATTAGCGTAAAACTTTTGATCGGCGGGCAAGGAAAAAGCAAGATTGATACCGGTATCGGCATATTGGATCATATGCTGGAGCTGTTTAGTTTTCACGGTTTATTTGATTTGGAAATTTTGGCTAAAGGCGATCTTAAGGTTGATATTCATCATACTAATGAAGATATCGGTATAGTTTTAGGAGATGCTTTTAAGACGGCTTTGGCAGATAAATTGGGGATTAAGCGATTCGGTTCGATTTCGGTGCCTATGGAAGATGTTGTGGCTAATGTCGTAGTGGATATTAGCGGCCGGGGTTTTTTTAGCGGAATAAAGACTGCGGTGGGTAAATTGCCGAAGATTAAAAAAGAAGAAGGCTATTCTTTGGAATACGCTAATCATTTTTTTGAGGCTTTCGCCAAAAGGCTGGGTATGAACCTGGATATTAGTATCTCTAGCCTGGATCCTGATTTACACACTAACTTAGAGCCGATCTTTAAAGGCTTAGGCATTGCTTTAGATCAAGCCACCCAAATTGATCCGCGTAGAAAAGGTGTTCCTTCGACCAAAGGCGTAATTGACTGATGAAAATTGCGATTATCGACTATGGTATGGGTAATATTCATAGTGTGGCCAAGGCGGTGGCGCTTTTCGGTGCCGAAACCGTAATCACCAATAAAAAAAGCGAAATTAATTCCTGCGCTAAAATAGTTTTGCCGGGCGTAGGCGCTTTTGATGATGCGATCTCTGAACTGGAGAAGCAGGATTTAATCGGCGTAATTAAAGAACAGGTTAAACAAAAAAAACCGTTTTTAGGGATTTGTTTAGGTTTGCAGCTTTTATTTGAAACCAGCCTTGAGGCCAAAACAAAAAAAGGTTTGGGTATTTTAGGCGGTGAAGTGATTAAATTTAATGCCGCAGATAACTTAAAGATTCCGCATATGGGATGGAATGACCTTAAGGTTGTGGCTAAGGATTGTCCTTTGCTGGATGGAGTTATTGCTGGCTCCCAGGTCTATTTCTGCCATTCATATTATCCTCAGCCGGCGGATAAATCTGCCATTGCCGCAACCTGTAAATACGGATCAGAGTTTGCCGCTGTTTTATGGAAGGATAATCTTTACGGAGCGCAGTTTCATCCGGAGAAAAGCCAGGCAGTAGGATTAAAGATGATTGAGAACTTTGTGAAACTATGTTAATTATACCGGCGATAGATTTAAAGAGCGGAAAAGTTGTCCGGCTTTTTCAGGGTAATTTTAAGCGCCAAAAGATTTATTCCAGCGACCCGGTAAAAGTGGCTAAGCATTGGGCCAAACAGGGGGCAAAATTCTTACATATTGTCGACCTGGATGGGGCTGCCAGCGGGGCGCCTATGAATTTAAAAGTTTTAAAAGAAATTATTAGGCAAGTTGGCCTGGGTATAGAATTTGGCGGCGGAGTAAGAAGCCTGGAGACGATAGCTCAACTGCTTGACTTGGGGGTGCAAAGAGTTATTTTGGGGACTAAAGCCGCTAGTGACGCCGAATTTTTGAAGAAGGCCTGGAAAAAGTTTGGAGAAAAAATTATTGTCAGCATTGATGCCAAAGCTGATAGAGTTCTCACGCAGGGATGGAATCTTAAAGCCTCTAAAACCACGCTGGAGTTTGCCGGTGAATTAAAAAAAATAGGTTTTAAACAATTGATCTATACGGATATCTCTAAGGACGGCACTTTGGCGGGGCCGAATATTTTAGGCATTAAGAAATTGCTTAAAGAAACAGGATTGAATATTATTGCTTCCGGCGGAGTGGGTAATTTAAAAGATTTAGTTAATCTTGGCAAACTTAAGCAGCAGGGTGTAGTCGGAGTTATCGTCGGTAAAGCTTTGTATGAAGGAAAATTTACGCTGGTGGAAGCGTTGAAATTAAGCAAATAAAAAAGGGGGAGTGATGGCAAAAAAAATGTTGTGGTTGGTCCTGGCGGGTGTTTTAGTTTTTTCTTTAAGCGGGTGCGTGACAATGCGCAAGAATAACGATTTAGAAGTTCAGGGGTTAAGGAATAAAGTTTCAGCGCTGGAGATGCAGTTACGTGAAAAAGACGATGAAATTAATAGTTTAAGAGATACTACGGTAAAAAGCAGTGAAGAGGTTATAAATGTCGGTAAAGTTGAAGATCAGCAGCAAGCTGATCCGAAACAAATCCAGACAGCTTTAAAAAATGCCGGTTATTATACAGGCACGGTTGACGGTAAACTGGGTAAGAAGACCCGCAAAGCGGTAAGAGCGTTCCAAAAAGCCAATAATCTTCCGATTGACGGTAAAGTAGGCAGTAAAACCTGGTCGGTTTTAAAAGAATATCTGGAAAAAAAAGTTAAATAAGTTAAGCGCTGATTAAAATGCTCAGTAAGCGTATTATTCCCTGCCTGGATATTAAAGAAGGCCGCGTGGTCAAGGGTGTAAAATTCTTGGGCTTGCGCGATGCCGGAGATCCGGTTGAAGTGGCCAAAGCTTATGACCAGCAGGGCGCGGATGAACTGGTTTTTTTGGATATTACCGCCAGTATTGAAAACCGGAAAACTCTGGTTGAATTGGTAGAGAAGATCGCTCAAAATATTTTTATGCCTTTTACGGTCGGCGGAGGAATAGGCGAGGTTGGGGATATCCGTAATATTTTAAATGCCGGAGCGGAAAAAGTCTCGCTGAATACTCAGGCGGTGAAATTCCCGCAATTAATCAGCGATGCCTCAACAAGATTCGGCAGCCAGTGTATTGTCGCAGCTATTGATGCTAAGAAGCAGGGCGGCCACTGGGAGGTTTTTATTAACGGAGGCAGGACTCCTACGGGGCTGGATGTTTTATCCTGGGCCCAAAAAGTAGCTAGCCTGGGAGCCGGAGAAATTCTTTTGACCAGCATGGATTTTGACGGCACAAAAAATGGTTATGATTTGGAGCTGACCAGGGCAGTTTGCGGTAAAGTTAATATTCCGGTGATTGCTTCAGGCGGCGCGGGATCCTTAGAGGATTTTTATAATGTTTTTGCCCAAGCCGGCGCGGATGCCGCATTAGCTGCTTCGCTTTTTCACTATGGTGAGTTTTCTATAAAAGAAGTGAAGGATTATTTAAAAGAAAGAGGGGTAGCGGTAAGATTATGAAAAAAATTAATTTTAGGTTAGGAAGTTTAAAGTTTGATAAAAACGGATTAATTCCGGCGATTATCCAGGATTATAAGAATGACCAGGTGTTGATGCTGGCTTATATGAACCAGGAATCCTTAAGGCGCACTTTAAAATTAGGAAAAACCTGTTTCTGGTCGCGTTCGCGCAAAGAATATTGGGTTAAAGGATTAACCAGCGGGCATTTTCAATTTGTTAAAGCACTTGCTTATGATTGCGATTTGGATGCGCTTTTAATCAAGGTGCGCCAGGTGGGTAAGGCCTGCCATACGGGTAAGCGCAGTTGTTTTTATCGAAGGATTAAATAAAGGAAAAAGTTGATTAATCTGTCTTTAAAAGAATTTTTAAAATTAAGTAAGAAGGGTAATGTTATCCCGGTTTTTAAAGAGATTAATGCTGATCTGGATACTCCGGTTTCGGCTTTTTTAAAAATTAAGCAAAGTGATTATGCTTTTCTTTTGGAATCCGTGGAAGGCCAGGAGAAGATTGCCCGTTATTCATTTCTAGGCTCCGGCCCCAGTTTGATTTTTAAAAGTAAGGGCAAGCAGATTGAAATTATTGATGTAGTAAAAAATAAGAAAAGAAGCTTTATTACGGCTGGTTCTCCGCTAGATGAGATTAAAAAAATAATGCAAGATTTTCGCAGCGTTGAAGTAGCCGGCCTGCCGCGTTTTTACGGCGGCTTGGTAGGTTATATCGGTTATGATACGGTAAGGTTTTTTGAGAATATACCGGATAAAAATAAGGATGATTTAAAGATTCCGGATATACTTTTACTTTTAACGGATTCGCTTTTAATTTTTGACCGGCTTAATCATACGCTAAAGATCGTTAGCAATGTTATTCTGTCAAAATCTTTAAATGATTCTAAAAAAGCTCAGCTTTACGCCCAGGCAATTAAAAAGATCGAATCAATCCACGATGATTTTAACCGTTCGGTAATCCAAAAAGATGATCCAGCGAAAAGCAGTGAATTACGTATTAGCAGTAATCTTAAACAATCAGAATTTGTGAGAATGGTTAAGCAGGCTAAGGAGTATATTAAGAAGGGTGATGTGATTCAGGTGGTCCTGTCGCAGCGGTTTAAAGTTAAAACACAAAAAGATGATTTTGCGATTTATCGGTCTTTGCGTATTCTCAATCCTTCGCCTTATATGTATTATTTGAAGCTGAAGAATTTTTCGATTATCGGCTCTAGCCCTGAGACATTGGTGCGTTGTGAAAATGGTTTAGTGCAGAATCGTCCGATCGCCGGCACCCGCAAGCGCGGTAAGAATCAGCTTGAAGATTTACGCCTGGAAAAAGAACTTTTAAATGACGCCAAAGAAAGAGCCGAACACTTGATGCTGGTGGACTTAGGCAGAAATGATTTAGGCCGCATCAGCAAGCCGGGTAAGGTTAAAGTCGATGCGTTTATGCAGGTGGAAAAATATTCCCACGTCATGCATCTAGTCAGCCAGGTAAGCGCAGTCCTTGACAAAAAAAGGTTTGATATCTATGATGTGTTAAAGGCTACGTTTCCCGCGGGTACGGTAAGCGGGGCGCCGAAGATCCGGGCGATGGAAATTATCGATGAGTTGGAAAATTTAAAGCGCTCATTATATGCCGGAGCAATCGGTTATTTTAGTTTTTCGCATAATTTGGATACGTGCATTGCCATCCGGACGATCGTGCTGAAAGATGGCTTGGCTTATGTGCAGGCCGGAGCGGGGATTGTCGCTGACTCTGTTCCGGAAAAAGAATATCAGGAATCAGTGAATAAAGCTAAAGCTTTGATGGAAGCAATTAGAAATTAATCGGTAACGAAAGGAGAAGTTTAATGGCTGTACATATTCGTTTAAGAAGGATCGGTAAGAATCCGGCTGGCAAACCGCATTTTCGCGTTACGGTTTTTGATGAGCGCATGGGCCGGGATAGCCGGATCATTGAGGAGTTAGGTTATTATAAACCGACTAGCGGTACTGCGGTGCTTAAAAAAGAGCGCATTGCCGAATGGATAAAAAATGGTGCACAATTATCTGCAACCGTAAAGAGTTTATTGAAGAAGTCAAATAAAAGCCTGCCTGCCGGCAGGCAGGGAGCTTAATATGCCACAGGCAAGCGCAGCTAATCCGTTGATCCAGCTTTTACCTTTAGCTTTAATTTTTATTATTTTTTATTTTCTGTTAATTCGACCGCAGAAACAAAAAGAGAAAGAGCATCAGAAGATGTTGGCAGGAGTTAATAAAAATGATGAGATTGTAACCCTGGGAGGTATTCACGGCACAGTGGTTAATGTTAAAGATAAAACTTTAATTTTACGGATTGATGATAACGTTAAGATGGAGATTGAAAAAAACAGCGTCTCTTATATTAAGAAACCCCAAGGCGCTTAACAGGAGAGTTTTAATCAATGGAAAGAAAACTGATCTATAAAATACTGCTTATTTTAAGTGTAGTGGGTTTGTGTTTATATTACACGTTTCCTTTGAATAAGCGCATTAATCTGGGGCTTGACCTTCAGGGCGGGATGCATCTTTTACTTAAAGTTGATACCAGCCATCTAGAGGGCCAATCTAAGCTTGATGCCTGCGACCGGGCCGTTGAGGTAATCCGTAATCGCATTGATGAGTTTGGGGTCAGAGAAACTTCCATTCAAAAGCAGGGCGAAGATGAAATTGTGGTCCAGCTTCCCGGAGTTACCGACCGGCAACGCGCTATTGATTTAATCGGTAAGACCGCGATGTTGGAATTTAAGATTGTTTCGACTGATACGGATAAGCTTAAGGCGGCGATTGCCGGGACGGTACCTGAGGGCTATGAATTAAAATATACCTCGGAAGATAATGAACCTTTGCTGCTAGAAAAACAATCTGTTTTGGTGGGGGATTCATTGACTGATGCTTCGGTGCGTTTTGATCAGAGTCAATTTAGTGAGCCGATTGTTGGCTTGCGTTTTAATCCTGCCGGCGCTAAAAAATTTGCTGAGGTAACCGCGGCCAATGTGGGTAAACGCCTGGCGATTGTTTTAGATGGCAAAATTCAGTCAGCTCCGCGGATCAGAGAAGCCATTCCGTCAGGTGAGGCGGTAATTACCGGCAGATTTGATGCGCAAGCTGCCCAGGATCTGGCTTTAGTTTTGAGGGTAGGCGCATTGCCGGCTCCGATGCATATTGAAGAAGAAAGGACAGTCGGGCCGTTACTCGGGCAGGATTCGATTAATAAGGGAGTTAAGGCCTGCGTCATCGGGATTGGTTTAGTTTTTATTTTTATGGCCGGTTATTATCTTTTAGCCGGGCTGGTCGCTGATATTGCGTTATTGCTTAACTTAGTTATAATTTTAGGATCCTTAGGAATGCTGCCTTTAATTTTTCCGGGTATCTCGGCTACCTTGACCTTGCCGGGTATTGCCGGTATCGCTCTTTCTTTGGGTATGGCGGTAGATGCCAATGTGTTGATTAATGAGCGCATCAGAGAAGAGTTGGCTGCCGGCAGAAGTTTGCGCCTGGCAATCACCAATGGATATGACCGGGCTTTTAGCGCCATATTTGATTCAAACCTTACGACATTGATTGCCGCTTTTCTTTTATTTCAGTTCGGCACCGGGCCGATCAGAGGTTTTGCGGTAACTCTAACTATCGGTTTAATCGCCAGCATGTTTACGGCTATTGTTGTAACCCGGACAATTTTTGAACTCTTGCTTAATTTCGGCTGGATTAAGAATTCTTTACCCATGCTTAAATTAATCGGAGAAACTAAATTTGATTTTATTGGTAAGAGAAAAATATTTTATGCTTTATCAATTTTGGTAATTACAGTGGGGCTCTTTTCATATTTTAAAAAAGGCCCGGCAGCTTATGGGATTGATTTTGCCGGAGGCCAGCTTCAGGAGTATATGTTTAAAAGCGCTCCTTCCGTGGATAAGGTCAGAAAAGTTTTAGATGAGGTTAACCTTAAGAATGTTTCGCTACAGCAATTTAAAGATAATCCCAATGTTTTATTGATCAGGACCAGCGAAGATAAAAATAAGATATTAACGGAAAAGCTTCAACAAAGTTTTCCTCAGGATGATATTCAGGTTTTAAGAGTTGAACGGGTTGGCCCGGTAGCGGGTAAGCATTTAAGAGATAAAGCAGTGTCAGCGTTGATCTGGTCCTTGGCCGGTATTCTTATTTATGTCGCTTTTAGGTTTAAACATTTTAATTTCGCGATTGCCGGTATATTGGCGCTCATTCATGATGTTTTAGTGGCGTTAGGCGCGCTTTCTTTAACCGGAAGGCAGATTGATCTTTTAAGCATCACAGCTTTCTTGACTATTGCCGGTTATTCCATAAACGATACGATTGTTATCTATGATCGCGTCAGGGAAAACGCTAAGCTCTACCGGAAATTAAGCCTGTATGAATTAATTAATTTAAGCGTAAATCAGTGTTTAGGCCGGACAGTTCTTACCACGGGAGTTACTTTATTATGCGTTTTAGCTATCTTTTTATATGGCGGAGAGATCCTGGGTAATTTTTCTTTTGCATTATTAATCGGTTTTTTCTGTGGCGCATATTCTACCGTTTATATTGCCTCGCCGCTGGTGTTAGCTTGGAGCCGTAAAGGCGCAAAATAAAAGATCAAAGGAAAACATGGGGACGGTTCTATTTTTCTAATTGAAATCGGGAAAAATAGAACCGTCCCCATTATTTTAACATGCTATTTAAATCTCTTAAACTATATCTCAATCAGGAAATCGAGTTAGAGCATCTATCCCAAAACTTAATTGATTTTGATTATAAGCGGCAGGAGCAGGTTTGCGGCGAAGGAGATTTTAGCCGGCGCGGTTTTATTACTGATATTTTTCCGTTTTCTTTCGAGTTACCCATCCGGATTGAATTTGATAACCAAAAAATAGTTTCCATCAAAACTTTTAATCCTTCCAGCGGAGAAGCCCTTTGGCAGCATAATATTGTTATTATCCTGCCGTATAAACAAACCTCTAGCGCTAGAGGCGCTCTGTTTAACGAAGAGTTTCCTTTAAAAAATTTTATTGATTTAAATGTCGGAGATCTAGTCGTGCATAATCAGCATGGCATCGGGAAATTTCTGGGCATGCAGAAGATTAAAAAAGCCGGTAGCCTTAAGGATCACTTGGTAATTGAGTATGATCGTAAGGAGACTCTTTTTGTGCCGGTTGACGCCATGCATCTGGTACAGAAGTATATTGCAATTCAAGCGGCTAAGCCTAAGCTTTATCGTTTAGGCAATAAAGAGTGGGAAAGGGTAAAGGCGCGCACGCGTAAAGGTATTCAGAAACTAGCCTGGGAGCTTTTAGGCTTGCAGGCGATGCGCCTGGCTTCTGTCGGGTTTAAATTTTCCGCCGATACCGATTGGCAGGCTGATTTTGAAAAAACATTCCCGTATGAAGAGACTCCGGATCAGGATAAAGCGATGCAGGAAGTTAAGGCCGATATGGAGTCTTTTAAGCCTATGGACCGGCTGCTTTGCGGAGATGTGGGATATGGAAAGACTGAGGTAGCCATGCGGGCAGCATTTAAGGCGGTGATGGATAATAAGCAGGTGGCCTATCTGGTCCCGACGACGATTCTGGCTGAGCAGCATTATAAAAATTTTACCGGCCGTCTGAAGAATTTTGCGGTTAACGTGCAAATGCTTTCTCGTTTTCGTACTGTAGCGCAACAGAAAGAGATTATCCAAGAGCTAGCTCAAGGAGGCGTGGATATTGTTATTGGCACGCATCGTTTGCTTTCTGAGGATGTGGTTTTAAAGATTTAGGCCTGGTGATTGTCGATGAGGAGCAACGTTTCGGGGTTAAGGCCAAAGAAAAGCTGAAGAAAATTAAAACTACGACTGATGTTTTGGTTTTAACCGCGACTCCCATCCCGCGCACCTTGTATATGAGCCTGATGGGGGCAAAAGATTTCTCCGTAATTAATACTCCTCCTGGAAATAGGTTGCCAATCAAGACGGTTGTGGTAAAATATGATGTTGATTTGGTAGCCCAGGCTATTAAAAGGGAATTGGCCCGGGGCGGACAAGTGTTCTTTTTACATAATCGTATTCTGGATCTGGAAAAAATCAAAGATAAAGTTGCCAGAAAGCTACCGGAAAATGTGCGCCTGGCTATTGCTCACGGCCAGATGCCGGCTAAGTCACTTGAGCAAATCATGGCGGATTTTATTGCCGGGAATATTGACGTGTTGGTTTCGACGATGATCATTGAATCCGGAATCGACATACCTAATGCCAATACGATTATCATAAATAACGCCCAGATGTTCGGATTAAGCGACCTGCATCAATTACGCGGCAGGGTAGGCAGGTTTAATCGCTGCGCTTATGCGTATTTTATGATTCCTGGGCATATCTCTCTGGAGTCGATTGCTAAAAAGAGGTTGCAAGCGATAGAGGAGTACACGCAGTTAGGCGCGGGTTTTAATATTGCCCTGCAGGATTTAGAGATCCGGGGGGCCGGAAATCTCCTGGGGAAACAGCAGCATGGATTTATTGTAGCCATAGGATTTGATCTTTATTGCCGCCTGCTTAAAGAGGCAGTCGGTAATTTCAAGAAAGCGGGTTTATTTAATGAGACTAAAGCTTAGTTTTTTTATTCTTATAATTTTTCTTTTTTGTTCCCAGGGTATTCTTTACGCCGATGATAAAGTAGTGGCGATAGTGAATAATGAGATTATTACTCAAAAAGACCTTAATGATTTTTTGAATTTTATTCGTTTAAAATACTCCCAGGAATTTAAAGGCAAAGCTTTAGAGGAGAAGGTCACAGCGATGCGGCAGGATCTATTACAGCGCTTAATCGAAGACCGGATTATGCTCACTCAGGCCAAGAATGAAAAGATGATTATTAATTCGGATAGAGTCAGGGCCAAAGTTAATGAGATAAAGAAACGTTATCCGTTAGAGTCGGAATTTGAGCGGGATTTAGCTAAGCAGGGGTTGGTAGAGGCGGACCTGGAGAATAAAATTCGCGAACAGATGCTGATGTATAATGTTGTTGAGCAGAAGGTGCGCAGTAAAGTAGTGGTTTGGCCGGAGGAGATTACCAGTTTTTATAATCAGAACAAACGGGAATTTTTAAAACCGGAGGAGAGGGTTTTAACGGTTATTATTTTACCCGGTGAAGATATAGCTAAGACTGTAAGTTATCAGCTGCGGGCCGGAACTAAGTTAGATGAGCTCGCCGCTAGATACGCCTTTACTACGGATAAGCTTTCGGCATTGGCCGGCCAACAGTTAAGAAGTGAAATTGAAGGAGTAGTATTTAAATTAGGGATCAATGAGGTTTCTAACCCGGTTCATATTGATCAACAGTATTATGTTTTTAGGTTAGATAATATTATCGGAAGCCAGCAATTGAGTTTGAATGAGGCCCAAGATAAGATACAGGCCTATTTGTTTGAAAAGAAGATGCAGGAAGCGCTGGCTAAGTGGATAGATGAGCTTAAAAAACAATCCTACATTAAAATCCTCGAGAATTAGAGTCGGCCTGACTATCGGCGACCCGTCCGGGATCGGCCCGGCGATTACTTTAAAAGCGCTCAAAATTTTAAAAGCTAAAATAGATATTACGGTTATCGGCAACAGTTTTGTTTTGGCTAAAGCGGCTGATAAATTAAAAATAAAATTACCTAAGGTAAAGTTAATCGATTTAGATAATGTCAAAAGCAAGGATTTTGCGTTCGGCAGATGCAGCGCCCAAGGCGGCCGGGCAAGCCTGGATTATCTGGATACTGCCTTAGAGCTATTTAAAAAAAATAAAATAGATTGTTTAGTAACTTGTCCGATTTCCAAAGAGGCGATTAATCTGGCCAGAGCTAAATTTGGCGGGCATACTGAATATCTGGCTAAACAGACCGGATGTGGCAATTTAGTGATGTTATTGCTTAATCATAAATTAAAGTTTAGTTTGGTTACCCGGCATGTAGCGCTTAAAAAGGTAAGCTTAGAGTTTACAAAAAGTAAATTAGAAAAAAATATCTTAGTTACTATTCAAGGATTAAAGGATTTATTTTTAATTAAGAAGCCAAAGCTGGTTATTTGCGGGGTTAATCCGCACGCCTCGGATAACGGAGTGATCGGCACAGAAGAAAATAGCCTGATTATCCCGGCGATTAAAACTTTAAGAAAAAGGATTAAAGGTGTTGCTATTGCCGGCCCATTGGGGGCTGATACGGCAATTTCTTCTGCCGTCAAAGGGAAATTTGACTGTGTAATTGCCTCTTATCATGATCAAGCGCTGATTCCTTTAAAACTTACCGGCTTTGACAGCGGAGTAAATCTTACTTTAGGGCTGCCCTTTGTGCGCACATCCCCATTACACGGCACGGCTTTTGATATTGCCAATAAACCTGAATTAGCCAATCCTGGTTCGCTGATTAGCGCGATAAAACTTGCCATTAAATGTACATTAAACCAAAAAAAAGCCTAGGCCAGAACTTTCTCAGTGATAAAAATATGCAGAGAAAGATAATTAAAGCCTGTAATCTGACTAAGCAGGATATCGTTTTAGAGATTGGCGCGGGTTTGGGGAATTTCAGCGCCCAAATTGCCCCTTGCGTTAAGAAGTTGTATGCCCTTGAAATCGACGAGCGGCTTTATCCGTATCTGGAGCAAAGCTTGATCAAGCAAGACAATTGCCAGGTGGTTAAATGCGATATATTAAAATTTAACCTGAGTAAATTCTTAAAAGATAACTTAATAAAACAAAAAATAAAAGTTATCGGTAACATTCCTTATTATATATCCAGTCCGATTATTGAGAAGCTGATTAATTACAGAGATGATATCAGTGTAGCTTTTATGACCGTGCAGAAAGAGTTTGCCCGCAGAGTTGTAGCCGGTCCGGGCTCAAAAGAATACGGATCATTTAGTTGCTTTGTGCAATATTATACTTTAGCAAAAATCCTTTTTGAAATTAAGCCAGGCTGTTTTAATCCTAGCCCGAAAGTCGATTCATGTTTTCTGTCTTTAGAGTTCAGGGATCAACCGGCAGTTAAAACAGAGGATGAAGAGTTTTTATTTAAATTAATCCGCACCGCTTTTGGCCAAAGAAGAAAGACCTTAAGGAATAGTTTAGACGGTGTTATCGGCCAAGTGGAACTGGAAAAATTTCTGGATGAGGCAGGAATTGATAAGAATATCCGCCCGGAGGCCCTGGCTTTGGAACAATTTGCTCAATTGGCGAAAAAAATACAAAAAATATCTTGACAAGCACCGCTTTATGTTATAAACTCTTTTACTTTCACGACTATCTAGTATAATAGTAACTTCAATTCAAATTTTTGGTTACCAAAGAAATAGTTTGAATAATTTCTTGGGGGTAGATTTTTTTTATTTTCAAGCTTCGCGACGAAGGCGAATCCATTATTGCTGGAGTAGCTCAGTTGGCAGAGCACGTCCTTGGTAAGGACGGGGTCACGAGTTCAATTCTCGTCTCCAGCTTAAGTTACTTAACCCGACGGACGGGAAGAAAGATATAAATGCGTGAAACAATAACTTTAGAATGTACGGTTTGTAAAAATAGAAATTATACGACGTCAAAGAATAAAAAATTGCATCAAGACAGGCTGGAGCTTAATAAGTTCTGCAATTCTTGTCATAAGCATACCCCGCATAAAGAGATTAAATAGTTATTAGGGGCGTCGGTTAATGGCAAACCAACGGTCTCCAAAACCGTGACTGCAGGTTCAAGTCCTGCCGCTCCTGTAGT
>CAYIFW010000028.1:0-14540 GCA_964362795.1 uncultured Planctomycetales bacterium
TGGAAGATCCTGAATTTTTTAAAGGGGTTTCGCCTTTAGAAATCGGAGAGTTGCCAAACTTGCAGGATAAGGTTACCGTAATCGGTTTTCCGATGGGGGGTGATAAGCTTTCTATTACCCAGGGAGTAGTTTCACGTATGGAAGGCATGAATTATATTAACAGTAATCAGAGCTTATTGGGAGTGCAGATTGACGCTGCAATCAATCCCGGTAACAGCGGAGGCCCGGCAATTAATAATGGCAAAATCGTCGGGATCGTGATGCAAGGGATAACTGAGAGCCAGAATATCGGTTATATAATACCTACGCCTATCATTAATCATTTTTTGAAGGATTCGGAAGGTGGCCAATATGCAGGTTTCCCTTATCTGGGAATTCAATTTAATAATACTGAGAACAAAGCCCTGCGTAAGTATTATGGCGCTTCAAATGATGCGGGAGGAATATTGGTGGCTAATGTAGTGCCGTTTTTTTCTGCGGATGGACTCTTAAAAGAGGGGGATATGATTCTTGAGGTAAATGGGGTTGCCATCGGTGACGATGGCACATTTGCTTTTAGAGATAATGAGCGCTTAGATATAGGGCATCTGATTAACATGCAAAAGATCGGTGAAACAGCTGAGTTGAAAATCCGTCGCCAAGGCAAGATAAAGATTGTGAAAGTTCCGCTGAAACCTACTTCGGAGTTGGTGAAGGTTGCGAATTATTCCGAAAAACCTTCGTTTTGTATCTACGGGGGGCTTATTTTTACGGTATTAAACACGGATTTAATCGGTATGTTGAGTGCTGATGATAATTTACCGCCCCTGTCTTTTCTTTATTATAGTATGGGTTTAGGCCGTTTGAACGAGAAACGTAAAAAAGAGATCGTTGTTCTTTTAAAAATCCTTCCGGATGAAATCAATATCGGTTATCACGGTAGGGGTTTTGAAATAATTAGCAAAGTCAATGGCAAGGAGTTTGATTCGTTTAAACAGTTTGTCGAGTTAATCGAGGATGCACAGGCAGAAAATATTGTTTTTGAGGCTGAAGATAAAGAGAAGATTGTTCTCCCCTGCAAGGATATAGATAAGATTACGCAGGATATAATTAAACGGAATAATATTTCGAATCAGTTCTCTGATGATGTAGCGCAGTGGAAGAAAAGATAATCGGGTTTCAGGTTAAAAAATAAGCTTTAATAGGGCTGGGCTTAAATGCCTGGTCCTTTTTGTTTACAATTTCCTAGTTGAGGTGGTATAATTAAAATAATCAGGGGATGTATCTGGGGTTTTTAAAAGGAGTTTAATAATGAAAGTTTTACTCATATCTTCCAGTCCGCATAAAGACAAGAGCAGCACGTTTTTATTAGCCGGTGAAGTTTTACAAGGAGCAAAAGAAGAGGGCGCTGTTTGCGAGGCGTTACATCTGGATAGCTATAGAGTATTTTTCTGCAAGCATTGTGAGGCCTGTCATAAAGAGATCCTGAAATGTTCATTGAAAGATGATGTTGGCATGATTCTTCAGAAGATGCTGGATGCTGATGGCATAATCCTGGCTTCTCCTAATTATATAAATCAAGTAAATGCGTTGATGAAAGCGCTATTTGACCGCTCGGCTCATTTCATCCACTGTAAACGTCTTTTGGGTAAGTATGTGGCAGGAGTGGTGACTTCCGGCAGCGGCCAGAATAAAGAAGTGCTGGATTATCTGGCTTTTTATAGCCACACTTGCGGGGCGCAATATTCAGGAGGCGTTTCTGTTCTCCAGCAGTTTGGCCAGGATAATAAAGCCGAAGCTTTCAAGCTCGGCAAGAAACTTGTCTCGGATATAAAAGAGAAAAAATTGTATCCGCAGCAGATGCAGGCAATAGAAGAGGGAAAGCAGCGCTTTGCCCAAATAATTAAACTTAGGAAGGATTGCTGGCAAGAGGAGTATAAATACTGGGTTGAAAAAGGCTGGCTATAAACCGGCTGATGCTTCTGGGGTGTCTAGGAAAGTAAGGGCTAGGCTTAACGTCTAGCCCTTTTTGTTTACAATTTATCAATTGGAGTGATATAATTAACTTAATGGATAACAAAATTGAACGCGACCTTGGGGATCAGCCGCTTGCCAAAATCATGGCCGAACATGGGTTTAAATCTCATGATCTGGTAAGTAATTCCATCGAGCAGATTACGCATAAAATGGTCAGTCGCGGGGCCAAGGGCAGGCGCCTGAATCTAAAGATCCAATATCGATTACTTAACGCTTTGAACAAAGCTGCGGGTAAACAATACATATTAAAAGATCTTTTTAATTATTGAAGCTGGAGAAACAAGTTGCGCATAATAAGTTAATTAATGAAGAATGCGATTGAAGAAGAAATCTGGGGATTAGAAGAGAAATATTTTGCAAGCCTTTATAAAGCGGATTATGCGGGGGTGCTTGATTTGACGCATAGTCAATTCCTGGGCTGGCCGGGCACTGTGGCGCAGCCGATTGATAAAGCAGGAAGCGCTCTCTTCATGAAACAATTGATCGCCAATCCTACTTCCTGCACCTTTAAGATTGAACGCGGTGGTATTCGGGTGCTGGATGAGGTTGTGTTGACCCAATATACTATTCACGTTAATTGTGGTGATGCTACTAGGCAATCATCGCGGATAAATCATACCTGGACAAAAGAGGGTGATCGTTGGAAATTATTCGGCGGGATGAGTTGGGATATTAAATGAGGAGGAGAGATGATTAAAAAAATTTTAGGTTTAGGTGCAATCTTTTTTTGTTGTATTATAAGTTTAGTTTTTGCTGAAGAAACTAAGCCGGCTCAGCTGGCAGTTTGGAATCCCGTTCAGTTAATTTCAGAGAATGATTCTATTATCGGCCTGAGATTGAGTCTTCTCTATACGGAAAATGAGAATATGTCAGGGATTACCCTGGGTGCCGGATGGAATGGGACTGGTTCTGATCTGAAGGGAGTCAGCTTAGGAGCGGTTAATTGGACCGGCGCGTCAGCTTATGGTTTTAAGGCAGGTATTTTTAATTATACAGGCAGCCGTTCAGTGGGTTTAGATCTCGGCGTAGTGAATATTAACGATGGTGATGTTACCGGCGCGCAGTGGGGAATTGTGAATGTGACTCAAGGCTTCTTTCACGGTTGGCAAGATAGCGTGTTTAACTATGTGTATGGTTCTTTTGTCGGTTGGCAGGATGGATTGGTAAATATCGTTAAAGGAGATGTTTCCGGATTGCAGTCGGGAATTGTTAATTCGGTTGGCGGCACGATGCAAGGGCTTCAATTAGGTTTAGTTAATTGCGCAGAAAGAATGAGCGGCGTTCAGCTGGGACTTTTTAATAACGCTAATTCTCTGGATGGCGTGCAGATTGGCCTGAGCAACTATAACCGTGGGGCAGATCCGATGTTGTGGATGGTTGGAGTTAACTGGTCGTTTTAAATCAGGAGTTTGAGGAGGAAGAATGGATAAAAATCAAATTAACGGAATCATCGCCAAAGAGGGATTGATCATTTTAGGATTATCCGCTGCTTTGTATCTTTTTGTCATGATCTTTCAGAATATGCCTGTGGCGCTGCCGAAATACAGGTTGCAGTTTGCGGATGGAAGAGCTTATACCATTAGCATTAACCCAAAACTTAATAATGATCCTAATTATAAAAATCTTTTAAAAGACGCCTATAATCCTGCTCCTCGGCTGGTGGATGAGCGGATTAAGGAATTTATCGCAACTGTAAAGATTAAATCTGCGTTAAAAAGTTATCGCTGCGTAAACTCGCTTCAGATTTATATATCCAGTTTATACAGCCAATTTTTCGGATTATTATTTGTTTTTAAAGTAGCTATAGTTTATTTTATTCTGTTGTTTCTGCGTTTTATTCTTTGGGCGGTTAAGGCGCTGAAGGAATAAAGGGGACGGTTATATTTTTTAAAAACCGGAGGTAAATATGAAAGTTGAAAAAATAGGTGAAAAATACCGATGTAATGTCTGTGGCAATGAAGTCACGGTAACTAAGGTCGGCGGCGGAGAGTTGGTTTGCTGCGGGCAACCGATGGAAAAAACCGAAGGATAAGGGGGAATAAATGAGTAAAACAATCAAGGGGTCGAAAACAGAAAAGAACCTGCTTAAATCTTTTGCCGGAGAATCTCAGGCCAGAAACAAGTATACTTATTTTGCCAGCGCGGCAAAAAAAGAGGGTTTTGAACAAATCGCGAATTTATTTATTGAAACAGCGGAAAACGAAAAAGAGCACGCTAAGGTATTTTTCAAATATTTAGAGGGCGGGGATGTGGAAATTACCGCGACTTATCCTGCAGGAATAATCAAGGACACTAAAAGTAATCTTGAAGCAGCCGCTGCCGGAGAGAATTTAGAGTGGACATCTATTTATGCTGATTTTGCTAAAACCGCAAAAGAGGAGGGGTTCCCTGAAGTGGCGCGGTCTTTTGAGCAGATATCTAAAGTAGAGAAGTTTCATGAAACCAGATACAGAAAATTAATTAATAATCTTAGGGATGCTGAGGTGTTTAAGAAAAAGACAACTGTGAAATGGCACTGTATTAATTGCGGCTATGTAATCGAAGGGATTGAGGCGCCTAAAGACTGCCCCGCCTGTAAACATCCGCAGGCATATTACGAAGTTTTAGCTGAAAATTATTAAGGGAGCGATTTATGTTTAAAAGTTTTAAAGCATTATTTAACTGGCAAGTGCTTTTAGGGGTATGTTTGTTATCGATGTCGGCGGTTGTGTATTGGATACATTACTTGATCTTTCGCGATGGCCGCCACATATTTTTTTATTTAATCGGAGATATTGCTTTTGTTTTTATCGAAGTGCTGCTGGTAGTGCTGATTTTGCATCGCTGGTTGAATTATCGAGAAAAAATGTTGTTGCTGAATAAATTAAATATGGTTATCGGGGTATTCTATAGCGAAGTCGGGCTTGGTCTATTGCGGATGTTGTCGCCTGCGGATAAAAAATCTAAAATAGTTTTCGATGAATTAATTCTGCGTAGCGATTGGACGGCCAAGGAGTTTCAGACAGCGCACCGTAAGATCAGCCAGTATGAATATAAGGTTGAGATAAAACAGATATCTTTAGATTCATTGAGGGATTATCTTAGTGCCAAAAGAGATTTTTTGTTGAGGCTTTTGGAGAATCCGAATTTGCTGGAGCATGAAACTTTTACCAATTTGCTTTGGGCGGTTTTTCATCTTACGGAGGAGATTACTTACCGGCGTTCGCTGCAGGAGTTAGCCGCTAAAGACGCTCAACATTTAGCTGGTGACATCAAGCGGGTTTATCAGTTACTGGTGCTGGAGTGGTTGAATTATATGAAGCATTTACAAAAGGATTATCCTTATCTTTTTTCATTAGCGATTAGGACCAACCCTTTTGATCCGGATGCTTGTATAGAAGTTAAATAGATAATCCGGGAAATAATAATTAATCCATGGCTGAATATATCTGTCCGCATTGCAAGAATTCGATTCAGGATGATGATGCGTTGTTTTGTTTATTCTGCGGGGAGAGTCTGAACCGGGCTGTTGGTTTTATGGGCAAACTCAGGTACCCTCGGCATAAAATTATTTTTATTATTGTGATTTTACTTGTTTTGGTAAGTTTTGCAATATTAATGAGCAGGTAGCACGGAGGTTAAATGCAAATCGAAATTTTCGCTTTATGTGATGCGGCAACCGCGGACTTTGGGAAACTTAGCATGCTGGGAGCATTTGATACAATTTGGGTAAAAGAAGTTCCGGCGGTACATCAGCAATGCGCTATTGTACTTAGAACGCGGTTTGAGAAAATCGAACGCGGAGAGCATAAAGTCGTGGTTCATTTTGTGGATATGGATGGTAAAAACGTTATTCCTCCTGCGCAAGGAGTTATCACAATAAATTTTCCCGAAGAACAGAGATCCGGTTCAGCGCATTTGATTCTCAACATTCAAGGATTAAATCTACAGAGGCTGGGAGAGCATTCGATTGATTTAGCCATTGATGGGCAACAGAGAGCCTCATTACCGCTTTTTGTAAAAGAACGTAAATAGAGAGGAGTTTTAAATGCTTAGTCCAAGTAATCTACCGCAGGATTTTCAGGTAATTAAGGATAATGATGAGAATTTTATCTGGGTAGGGGAGCCGATGTTTTTTCCGTTTATTTGCAGTGGGATTCCGTTTTTAGTTATCGGTTTGTTATGGGGGGCAGTTGATTTTGGTATTTTAAAGAGCGCAGGGGCTAAAAATGGTGCGCCCACAGGATTTTTATTACTGTTTTTGGCTTTTCACTCGTTGCCTTTTTGGATAAGTATCTTTAATATGCTTCGTCTGCTTTTAGTGCACAAAAATACTTTTTACACGATTACCAATAAGCGTGTCATGATGCGCAGCGGGTTTTGGGGTATAGATTTTAATGCCATTGATTATGACAAGATAACGGATGTTCAAGTTAATGTTAATCCTTTAGAAAATATGCTGGGAGTTGGTACGATACGTATTTCATCCGGAAAGGTCAATGATAAAGGCGACCAGATTACAGATAATTTTATTGCCGTGGAAAATCCTTATGAAGTTTTTAAGAAAATAAAAACCGTAATGGTGGATGTTAAGACGGACTGGAATTATCCGAATAAGCTGCGGCCGGATGAGAATCCCGGATATAATACGACATACGATCCTAATAAGCGGGGAGTTTAATTTTTAATGTCTGAATACTACACAGCTAAAAGAGAGAAGAATCTTTATAGCCTCAAAAGCACGGAGCCGTTTAAGCTGAGCCGCTCTAAAATTGAGCTTTTTATGAATTGCCCGCGGTGTTTTTATCTTGACCGCAGGCTCGGGGTTGGGGCGCCGCCGATGTTTCCGTATACCTTAAACAGTGCGGTAGATACTTTGCTTAAAAAAGAGTTTGATTTGTTGCGTAAAAATGGCGATACGCATCCGTTGATCAAGAAATACGGAGTGGATGCATTTCCGGCTGATGTCGCGCAGCTTGAGGAGTGGAGGACTAATTTTACCGGCGTGCGCGTATTGGATAAATCGACGAACTTACTGATCTTCGGGGCAATCGATGACCTCTGGCAGAACAGTAAAAGCGAGTATATTGTCGTGGATTATAAGTCTACCAGTAAGGCTGAGGAGATTAATGCTTTGGATAAAAGCTGGCAGGATGGATATAAGCGTCAGATGGAGATTTATCAGTGGTTAGTGCGCGGCAATGGTTATAAGGTTTCAAAGACCGGATATTTTGTATATTGTAACGCCAACATCGGCGTTGAAAAATTTGACGGAAAATTAGAATTTGCTCTGACGCTTATTCCATATGAGGGTGATGATAGTTGGGTGAGCGGTAAAATTCAAGAAATACATAAATGTTTAAATAGTGATACCATTCCGCAATCCGCAGAAGACTGTGATCTTTGCGCCTACCGTCAGGCTGCTTCTGAGGTATTAGGAAAATAGAATATGAAAAGCAAAGTATATTTAGTCCGCCTTGGAAATCAAGAAAAGTCGCAGGTAGTTACTGATAAGCTTAAGCGCTTGCTTGAGGAAAGCCACGTTCTGGATTTTATCCAACCCAAGTATAAAGTTGCGGTGAAGATGCATTTTGGGGAAGAGGGCAATACCGGTTTTGTTAAGCCGGAATATTTGCGCATAATCTGTGATAAAATATCTGCGCAAGGAGCCTTGGCATTTATATCTGATACGAATACGCTTTATCGTGGGAGGAGGACTAATTCTAGCGACCATTTAGCGCTGGCTCATGAACATGGGTTTAGCAAAGAGGCTACTAGTGCAGAAATAATCGTACCGGAAGATAACGCAAAAGATATCCTTGAGGTTTCAATTAATCAAAAATATATTAAAGCTGCAAAAATAGCGCGGATTTTTATGGATGCAGATGCGCTTGTCGGGGTCAGTCATTTCAAGGGTCATATTATGACCGGTTTTGGAGGAGCGCTGAAGAATATCGGCATGGGTTGTGCGGCGCGTGAAGGTAAGTTGCAGCAGCATTCTGAAGTTTCGCCGGTTGTCTATCAGGATAAATGCACGGGTTGCGGTGATTGCGTTAAAGCGTGCCCGGTTGATGCGATTACGATTCAAAATAATAAATCAGTTATTGACGGCGCAAAGTGTATCGGTTGCGCAACTTGTATTGCGGTTTGTCCGGTTTCGGCCATTGATGTTCCCTGGGGATCGGGTGCGGCTACGATCCAGGAAAAAATGATTGAATATACCTCGGCTGTCTTAAAAAGTAAAAAAGGAAAAACCGGATTTATAAGTTTTGTAATAAAAATTACTAAGGAATGCGACTGCTTAGCTAAAGATGATCCCCGGGTTGTCCCTGATATCGGGATATTAGCATCAGTTGATCCGGTGAGTATTGATCAGGCAAGCCTCGACTTAGTAAATAAAGCCAGCGGCAAAGACATCTTTCAGGAGCTCCATCCGCAGCGCGACGGCACTCAGCAGCTTAAATACGCCCACAAATTAGGCCTGGGTAATTTAGATTACGAGTTAATCGAATTATAAATTATGGATAAAGTTTTAGAGGGGTTAAATAAAGAACAGGCCGCCGCAGTCACGCATAAGGGCGGCCCGCTTTTGATTATTGCCGGCGCAGGCACGGGCAAGACCCGGGTAATTACCCAGCGTATTGCCTGGTTAATTAATCAGGGCCTGGCCAAAACCGATGAGATCCTGGCGCTTACTTTTACGGATAAAGCCGCCAAAGAAATGCAGGAGAGGGTAGATATTCTGATGCCTTACGGTTATACGGATATTTGGATCTCCACATTTCATGCTTTCGGCGACCGCATCTTGCGCGAGAATGCTTTAGTTGCCGGATTAAATCCAGATTTTAAAGTTTTGACTCAGCCGGAAGCCGCAGTATTTTTCCGCGAACACCTTTTTGAATTCTCGATTAATTATTACCGGCCGTTAGCTGAACCTACGCGTTTTATCGAAGCACTGATTTCGTTTTTCAGCCGAGCAAAAGATGAGGATATTTCAGCAAAGAATTACTTTAAATACGCCCAGGATTTTTTAATCCAAACCAAAAATAACCCGGAAGATAAAGCTGCCGAAGAATTGGCCGTGCAGCAGATGGAGGTAGCTCAAGCCTACGTTAAATATCAGGAGCTTCTGGCTCAGGAAGGACTGGTGGATTTTGGCAATCAGTTTTATCTAAGTTTACAGCTTCTGCGGGAGCATCCTTTGATTCTGCGGAATTATCAGAAACAGTTTAAATATATTTTAGTCGATGAGTTCCAGGATACCAACTTTGCGCAGTTTCAGATTGTTACGCTGCTTGCCGGATCTTTAAAAAATATTACCGTGGTTGGAGATGATGACCAGTGCATCTATCGTTGGCGCGGAGCTGCTTATAGTAACCTGGTAAATTTTAATCAAGAGTATCCTCAGGCGGAGAAAATTACGCTAATTCAAAATTACCGCTCGGCCCAGCCGATCCTGGATAGCGCTTATCAATTAATTCAAAATAATAATCCGGAACGTTTCGAAATAAAAGCTAAAATCGATAAACATCTGGTTGGTTTATCTAAAGAGGGAGAGAAACCAATCCATCTACACTTTGATACGCATTCGGCGGAAGCTGACCAGGTGAGTAAGATTATACAAGATAAGGTAAGTTTAGGTAAGTTTAAGTATAGGGATTTTGCCATTCTGGTGCGTTCTAACTCTGATGCCCAAAGTTTTATTCAGTCGCTGAATATGCAGAATATTCCCTGGCAGTTCAGCGGTAACCAGGGTTTATACGCGCGCGAAGAGGTGAAGTTGTGTATTAATTTCCTGCGGGTGGTTGCTAATCCTTCGGATTCTTTAAGCTTATATTATCTGGTCAGCTCGGAAATCTATAAGGTAGATTTAGCTGATCTTACCTTAGGCAATCATCTTGCCCGGCGCAGGAATATTTCGCTTTATTCTGTGTTTTGCGATTTAGAAAAAACTCCGGAGTTAACCCAAGTTAAGGATGAGACCAAAGAGAAAATAAAAAAGGTGCTTGAGGATTTGGAAGAATTTTTAAAAGTTTCCCGCGATGAGACTACCGGCAGGCTGCTCTATAGTTTTCTTACTGCTACCGGCTATTTAAAATATTTAACGGCCGATCCGAGTTTAGAAAAAGAAACTAAAATCCAAAACATCGCTAAATTTTTTAATCAGGTGCGTAATTATGAGTTGATCGCCAAAGAGGACCGGGTAATTAGTTTTATTAAACATCTTAATCTCCTGATTGATTCCGGGGATGACCCTCCGACGGTTGAAGCCGACCTGGATCAGGACGCGGTAAATATCTTAACTATTCATAAAGCCAAGGGTCTGGAGTTTAGGGTGGTATTTTTAGTCAGCCTGGTGCAAGGAAAATTTCCACTTCCCAAGCGTAGCCGGCAAATCGATTTGCCTGATGCATTGATTAAAGAAGTTTCCCCTAGCGGAGATTTTCATACTCATGAAGAGCGCCGGCTTTTTTACGTGGGGATGACCCGCTCCAAGGAAGAATTGTATTTAACGGGCGCCGATGATTATGGCGGCAAGCGCCTGCGCAAGGTAAGTCAATTTGTGCTGGAGGCATTAGGTAAAAAAACTGCCCAAGATCTCCAAAAGAAGAAAACCGCCGCCATTGAAAGCATCGCGCGTTTTGCTCCGTCTAAAGAGCCGCCAAAATCCGTTCTGCAAAAAATACCCGAAGGTAGGCTGGTTACTTTAAGTTACTATCAGATTGATGATTATCTGACTTGCCCTTTGAAATACAAATATGTAAATATTTTACGCGTGCCGATCATGGAGCACCACACGGTTATTTACGGCCGGGCAATGCATGAGGCAGTCAGCCAATATTTATTGCGCAAAGTTAACGGCACCCAAGTATCCCTGGATGAACTCCTGGATTGTTTTGAAGCCAGTTTTGACCCGCAAGGTTTTCTGGATGCTAATCATCAGGAGGAGCGTTTTCGTATCGGGCGGGAGGCATTATCTAGATTTTATAAAGATGAAGAAAACCGTAATTTGCTGCCCAAATTCATCGAGAAAGATTTTTCTTTTACAATCGGGAATAATAAGATTAGTGGCAGGTTTGATCGTATTGACCTGGAGCATGACGGGGCGGTGATTATGGATTTTAAGACCTCGGAAGTTAAAACGCAGAAAGATGCCGATAAACGGGTTAAGGATAATAAGCAACTGGCGCTTTATAGTCTGGCTTATCAGCATATTTTCGGAGTCTTGCCTGTGGCGGTGAAGTTATACTTTTTAGAATCCGGAATTATCGGCCGCCACGAGCTTGGCCAGGATGACTTAGAAGAAGTCGAAGAGGATATTTTGAAAGTTTCTACCGGAATCCGCGAGCAAGAGTATCCTGCCAGGCCTGAATATAAAGCCTGTACTTATTGCGCCTATAGTCAGATTTGCCCATCGGCGGTAATCCGCTAATAGAAGTTGACAATTGGCGATATTTGGACTAAATTAGAAGAAGAGTAAGCACATGAAAGCAATTATTTCGATATGGATCTGGATTGGCAGTGTTTTTTTGACTATTCTGCTGTTTTTCGTGGTTTTAGTTTTAACCATCCTGCTTTTCCCGTTTGATAAGAAAAAGAAATTTACCCACGCGCAGTGTTTTTGGTGGAGTGATGCGGTAATCGGCTTAAATCCTTTTTGGGGCGTAAAAGTTCGGGGCCTGGAAAATATCGACCCTAAGAAAACTTACGTGATCATTGCCAACCATCAGAGTACGGCCGATATCGTGGTGCTCTATCAGATTAAGTCGCAATTTAAATGGGTAGCCAAAGCAAGTTTATTTAATGTTCCTTTTATCGGCTGGTGTTTAAGTTTGATTAAGCATATCAAACTTAACCGCGGTGATTTCGCCAGTATCAAAGAGATTTATCATAAGGCTAGTGAGTGGCTGCGCCGGGATATGTCGGTTTTATTTTTTCCGGAAGGCACGCGTAGTCTTGATGGCCGGATGGGTGAATTTCAGAACGGCGCGTTTAAACTGGCGATCAAGGAAAAGAAATCAATTCTGCCGATTTGTATTCAAGGCGCCCAGGAAGCGATTCCTAAGGGCAGTTGGATTTTTAAAACAAAAGTGGCAGTTTCTGTAAGTGTGCTTGCGGAGATTCCGACTGCTACGCTTGGCCCCGGTGAATTTTCTTGGCTTCGGGATGTTGTCCGCTCCAAGATTAGCGAAGCGCAATTTTTATAAAATTAATGAAAACAAAATTTAAAGTTATAATTTGGATTTTTGCGGTTTTATTAGTTATTTTTATCGCGGCCAATATTTTAATCGGAGTCTATGCTCCCCGGATTGTCGAGCAGCAGATCCAGCAAAACTTAAATCTTAAAACTAGCCTAAGAAAAATAAGTTTAAGCCCGCTATTTACAATCACCCTTGACGGTTTAGAGCTTGGTAATCTGGCCAGTATTAAGAAAATATCATTTTCACCCAATTTAATCGCATTATTATTTGGTAAAGTAGTCATTCATGGTTTAAATATTGTTGAGCCGGTAATCAATCTGGAGTTGTTAGAGGACGGGAAATTAAATTTGCCGGTTTTAGCCCAGCAGGGTAATCCTCCGGCGGTATATTTAACCAGCTTGAGGGTGGAAAACGGAAAGATAATTTTTACGGATAGAAAAATTTCAGCTGTTGGTTTTCAGGTGATTGTAAATAAATTAAATGTAAAAGTATCTAAGGTTACTTTACCGATTACCTCGCTGGCGGCAGATTTTAAAATCAGCGCAGAGCTGGTTAATTCCGGCGGCAAAGCTTTCGGCAATATTACATTCGGCGGCTGGCTGGATTATCTGGCTAAAGATATGGACGCTAAATTAGAGCTGAAAGATTTAGATGTGGCTAATTTCGCCCCGTATTATGGCAATCTTATATCCAATAAGAAAATTAATTCGGCGATGCTGAATTCAAATTCAACTTTTAAATCGAATAATAATGATTTAGAGATCCTTACGGATTTAAACCTTTCCCGGATTGTTTATGAAAAAACCCCGGAATCAGAGCCGGCCCAAGAGCAGCCGGTATTTGATTTGGTAAATAGTACGCTAGATTTATTTACGGACGCCAGCGGCAGATTAGCCCTGCAGTTTAAAATCAATACCTTAATGGATAAGCCCGCTTTAAGCCGGGAGAAGATAATGAATATAATTTTAAAAGCGGCAATGAAGAATCTCTCTCATCAGTCGCCGCAACAAATAGCGGATAAAGTTAGCCAAGTTATAGAAAAATATAAAGATATCGGCAAAGAGCTGAAAAATATTTTCGGAAAATAGAAGGGAAAATTCATGGAAGCGGCTAAATCAAAATCAATTAAAAATATCGAAGAGAAAATGGAGAATCTGGATGTTAATTCTCTGCGTTATCATATTTTAGAGAGCGCTAAGAATTTTAAATGTTCTTGGATTGAATTGGGGCGTTCTTTGTATGAGGTTTATAAAGATAAAATGTATAAAGAGTGGGGCTATCTTAATTTTGATAATTATGTCGCCCGCGAGATCGGCATCCGCAAGCAAACAGCGATGAAGCTGCTTAAGTCTTATTATTTTTTAGAAAAAGAAGAGCCGCAGTATTTAAAAACCGATTATGCCGACTCAGCGCAGCCGGTTAATATTCCTAGTTATGAAGCGGTGGATATCTTGCGCCAAGTAAAGAACAAAAAAGTTCTGGATGAAGAGGATTACAGTAATTTTAAAAAAGAAATATTTGAAAAAGGCCGGGATGCCCGCGAACTTAAAAAAAATATCGGAGTGATTATTCGCCAGAGGCAGGAATTGGAGCCTGAGGAGGCGCAGGAAAAAAGAAAACGCGCGACTCTAAACCGGTTGCTTGGCCAGTTACGCGCGCTTAAACAGGAAGTTCAGGTATTAAAGCTGCTTCCGGCTCCGCTAATTAAAGATTTAGATAATTTAATTAAGAATATTGACGTAGAAATATCTACCTGACGGTAGTCAGGAAGGAGTAATTTTAATGTTGCCTGAAGCAAATAAGACAATGACCCTGGAAGAAAGAATGATCCAGCTTGGTGTGCGCGAAGACGACATTGTGGAAAAATTTATCCGTTCCAGCGGCCCTGGCGGACAGAATGTGAATAAGACTTCGACTTGTGTGTACCTTAAGCATATACCTACGGGTTTAGAAGTAAAGTGCCAGCGCCAGCGTTCGCAGTTGTTAAACCGCTCATTAGCCAGGCATATCCTCTTGAGTAAGATTGCTCAACGGGTACATCAGGATAGCTTGCAGAAACAATCGCTTAAAGCTCAGATTATGCGCCGGAATCGTTTAAAGCCCAGGGGCTTAAAAATAAAGATTTTAGAGAATAAGCGCAGGCATTCGGAAAAGAAATCCGTACGCAGAAAAATCCGTGAAATTGAAGTTGCATAAAGTTTTTTTTATGCTATTATAAATAAACTTGCAAGTTTTAGGAAATGCATTGACTTGTTAAGCCGGTTAAAGTATAATCTTTTAAAATAAAGGGAGGTAGAGATTTGGTTTTGGTCAAGGAACAGAAAGCGAAATTGATTGATAATT
>CAYIFW010000029.1:0-6483 GCA_964362795.1 uncultured Planctomycetales bacterium
CGAGAAACTTGGCAGTGGCATTAGCAGCACACGGCGAAAATCTTCGTGCCGGAAGTAAAAGAGGGAAAGCAAAGCAAGCACGAAATGTTGACTTTTAATAAAAGGGTGATAAAATAATAAGAATTACGGAGGGTAGATGGCGATAGATAAAGAGACAGTAAAACATATAGCGCATTTGGCGCGTATCGAATTGCAGCCTAACGAGTTAGAAAAAATATCCGGGCAGCTGCACGATATTTTAGGTTTCATCGATAAAATAAGCAGTTTAGATCTAGAAAAAGTTTTACCTGCAAGCCATATTCTACCCATTAGCAACGTGCTTAGAGATGATCAAGCGCATGTTTCTTTGACTGCGGAAAAAGCCCTGGAAAATGCCCCGAGTAAAAAAGGAAATTTCTTCAGCGTTCCGAAGATAATCGAATAATTATGGAATTAAATCAATTAACTGCCCACGTAATATTAGGTAAGCTTAAAGCGAGAGAGGTTTCTCTGGATGCTGTTTACGCCGCGCTTTATGCGCGTATCCTGAAGATAGAACCACAAGTTAAAGCTTATGTCAGGAATAATAAAGAGCCGGTACTCCCTTTAGAATCCCGACCCGATAGCCTGCTTAACGGGATACCGGTTACAATTAAAGATAATATCTGCACCGAGGGATTAAATACCGAATGTTGTTCAAAGATTCTTGAAGGTTTTCGTCCGCCGTATGATGCCACAGTTATCTCTAAATTAAAAGACTCCGGAGCCGGAATTTTTCCTTTAAAAGCAAATATGGATGAGTTTGCTTTCGGATCATCTACGGAAAATTCATATTTTGGCCCGACGGCTAATCCCTGGAGTTTAAAGCATGTCCCCGGAGGTTCTTCGGGCGGTTCAGCTGCTGCCGTAGCCGCTGATGAAGCGATTTGGGCTCTAGGCTCGGATACCGGCGGATCAATCCGCCAGCCGGCATCTTTCTGCGGCGTAGTCGGATTAAAACCCACCTATGGACGTGTTTCGCGTTTTGGATTGATTGCTTTTGCTTCCAGCCTTGACCAGATCGGGCCAATTACTAAAGATGTTCAAGACGCCGCAATTTTAACCGGAATTATTGCAGGTTATGATCCTAAAGATTCAACCTCAATTAATCAAAGCGTTCCGGATTATACCAAAAGTTTAACTGGCGAGATTAAGGGTTTAAAAATCGGTATACCTAAAGAATATTTCGTTGAGGGTATGGATAATGAGGTTAAGTCCATTATTGAAGAGGCAATTAACAAGCTTAAAAATTTAGGCGCAGTTACTAAACCAGTATCATTACCGCACACAGAATACGCCGTGCCGGTTTATTATATCATCGCCACCGCCGAAGCCAGCTCAAACCTGGCCAGATTTGATGGGGTGCAATACGGCTACCGGGCTAAATCAAATAATCTAATTGAAATGTATAAGAAAACCCGCGCCGAGGGTTTTGGCGATGAAGCTAAACGTAGAATCTTATTGGGAACCTTTGCCTTATCGCACGGATACTATGATGCTTATTATTTGCGCGCTTTAAAAGTACGCACGCTGATAAAACAGGATTTCGACCGGGTATTTAGCGATTTTGATTGTATCGTAACGCCCACTTCGCCGACAGCAGCTTTTAAAATCGGAGAAAAAACTCTAGATCCTCTCAAAATGTATCTTTCGGATATCTATACTATTTCGGTAAACTTAGCCGGGATACCTGCGATATCCATTCCTTGCGGATTTACCAAGGCAGGACTACCGGTCGGCTTACAAATAACGGCTAAAGCATTTAATGAAGAGATGCTTTTTCGCCTAGCGCATACTTTTGAACAAAACACAGAATGGCATAAATTAAAACCAAAATTATGAATTACGAAACAGTCATCGGTTTAGAAGTTCACCTACAACTAAAAACTAAAACTAAAGCCTTTTGCGCCTGCGCGATTGATTTTGGCCAAGCTCCTAATTCCGGAACCTGCCCGGTATGTTTAGGTTTTCCCGGAACGCTTCCGGTTTATAATAAAGCGGCGCTAAATTCGGCAATTAAAGTAGCCCTGGCTTTTGATTGTCAAATCCAGAAGCATACAAAATTTGACCGTAAAAATTATTTTTATCCTGATCTGCCGAAAAACTACCAGATCTCTCAATACGATTTGCCTTTGTCGCGCAACGGCCATTTAATGATCGCGAGCCAAGATGCGCCTAAACGTATCGGCATTACCAGGATTCACCTGGAAGAAGACGCGGGGAAACTTATTCATGAAGCAGATGCAAGCTTGGTGGATTTTAACCGCGCAGGAATTCCTTTGCTAGAAATTGTCAGTGAACCGGATTTATCCAGCCCCCAGGAAGCTTTTGATTATTTGACCGGTTTGAAAAATATCCTGGAATACTTGGATGTTTCGGATTGCGATATGGAAAAGGGATCTTTACGCTGCGATGCCAATATATCTTTACGCCCGCAAGGAGTTAAAGAGTTGGGAGTTAAGACGGAACTGAAAAATATGAATTCTTTTAAAGGCATAAAAGACGCTTTAACATTTGAGATCAGCCGTCAAACCGAGATGCTCCAGGCAAATCAAGCTATGTTTCAGGAGACCCGTCTTTGGGACGCTGATAAAGGAGAGACCGTTTCTATGCGCAGCAAAGAAGGCGCCAAAGATTACCGTTATTTTCCTGACCCGGACCTGACTGTTTTTATTATTGAAGAGCCGATGATTTTGGCAATAAAAGCCGATCTACCGGAGCTGCCTGAGCAAAAACTGCGCCGCTTTACTCAGGAATACGCGCTATCCGCATATGATGCCGAAATCCTGGTCAACTCTAAAAATGACGCTAAATTCGCCGAAGACTGTATCCGCAAGTATCCTGGCTCCGACAAAAAAGCTATCGTTAACTGGTTAATCGGGCCTTTATTAGCTGAGGCAAATTATAGAAAAGTAAAATTACATGAACTAAATCTGGATAAAGATGAACTGATAAAATTAGTGGGTTTTGTGCAGAGGCAGGAAATTTCTTTTCTTTCGGCTAAAAATGTTTTAACTCAAATGATTGCTTCGCAAAAATCCGCGCAAACATTGATCCAAGAAGGCAATCTTTTGCAGGTATCCGATACCGGAAAACTCCAAGAAGCCATCGAAACGGTTATCGGTGAAAACGAAAAATCAGTTAATGATTTTAAAGCGGGGAAAACTAACGCGCTGATGTTCTTAGTCGGCCAGGTAATGAAAAAAAGCGCCGGTAAAGCCAACCCTAAAATAGTCAGCGACCTGATAAGCCGGAGGCTATCCTGATGCGTAAGAAGGTATTCATCGCCTCTTTATTTTTAATCCTAGTATTTATCGGTACTAAGTACGGGTTTTCCGAGAGTAAAAAGAAAAATAATGACGCGCTTTATAAACAAGTCGAATTATTTGCCGATACCCTGGCAATTATTCAAAAAGAATATGCCGATGAAACAAAACCTAAAGATTTGATTTACGGCTCACTAAAAGGAATGCTGGCTTCACTTGATCCGCATAGCCAATTTATGGATCCGGATACTTATAATGAATTAAAAGTAGATACCGAGGGCAAATTCGGAGGGCTAGGTATCGAGATTACGATTAAAGACGGGTTATTAACGATAATTACTCCGATTGAAGATACACCCGCCTGGATTGCCGGAATCAAAGCCGGTGACCGGATTGTAAAGATTAATGACCTCTTAACGCGCGAGATAACTCTGACTGACGCGGTTAAAAAGATGCGCGGGGAACCCGGTGAGGCAGTGAACCTTACAGTATTAAGAGGTCCGGAGAATAAACTTTTAAATTTTAAAATTATCCGCAGTATCATTAAAATTAAGGATATAAAACAAGCGCGAATTTTAGAAGATAAGATCGGCTATATCCGTTTAACTGAATTCCGTGAAAATTCTTTACAGGAATTTAATAATGCTTTAGCCGGTTTATCTAAACAAGGCCTGACAGCGCTGATCATAGATTTGCGTAATAATCCCGGAGGGCTTCTGGATGTGGCGGTTAAGATAGCCGGAAGATTTATCCAGCCCAACAAGATGATTGCTTATACTAAGGGCAGGCATAAAGAGGAGGATCTGGAATTTTTCTCCGAGGCTAAAAATACAATTTTGGATTTGCCGCTGGCAGTTTTAATTAATGAAGGTTCGGCTTCCGGTAGCGAAATTGTCGCCGGAGCGCTTCAGGATTATAAGCGCGCCATAATCATCGGAACTAAATCGTTCGGAAAAGGCTCAGTGCAAACGGTTATCCCTCTAGGGGATGGCTCGGCTTTGCGGCTGACAACTAGCCGGTATTTTACTCCTTCGGGAAAAATTATCCATGGCCAAGGAGTTACTCCTGATATTCTGGTTGAAGAAAGTAAAGATGTCGTAGGAGAAACTGAAACAAAAAAAGAAAAAAATCCCGATGAAATATTTACTAAAATTGAGGCTAAACAAACTAAAACTAAGCCAACAGCGGGTACTTTTAATTACCAAAATGACGTTCAGTTGATACGCGCGTTAGATACTTTAAAAGCTATAGCGATCTATAAACAATCCAAGCCGTAAGAAGCTTTAAGCTATTAAGATTGATGAAAAATAAACCCGTAATTGTTATCGCGCTGATTTCTTGTTTACTTTTATTTATCGCGCTCATCTTGACGCCGGTTCAAAAAAAGATGCCTGTAAAAAAAGTAGGCGCAATAAAAGGCAGGATTGCCATTGTCATTGATGACTGGGGTTATCATCTGGATAATTTGGCAATCGTTAAAGAAATCAAGGTTCCGTTAACCTGCGCGGTTTTACCTGGTTTAAAAAATTCAAGTTCTGTGGCCAGAGAATTAAATAATCTCGGATTTGAAATAATCTTACATTTACCGATGGAGCCTAAAGAAAAGTATCGGCTGGAGAAAAACACGATAACTTTAGATATGAATGCGGCGCAGGTTGAAGATATTCTTGATCTTGGTCTGGGCTCGGTTATTTTTGCTAAGGGTGTAAACAACCACATGGGCTCAGCCATTACCGAAAACAGTAACCTAAGCATGTTGGTTATCTCGGCAACAAAAAAACATAAACTATATTTTCTGGACAGTTTTGTAACTGCAAAATCAGTCTGCCGGCAAATAGCCGAAAAAATAAAAGTGAGATTCGCCAGGCGGGATGTGTTCCTGGATAATCGTGATGATCCGTCATACATAAAAGCCCAGCTGTTAAAATTAAAGAACCTGGCCGCTAAACATGGCAGCGCCATCGCCATCGGCCATGACCGCAGGAATACTTTAATGGCCTTAAGAGAGATGCTTCCGCAATTAAAAAATGAAGGTTATAAATTTGTTTTTGCTTCGGAGTTAGCCAAATGATTGTTCTAGGTATCGAAAGTTCTTGCGATGAAACTTCAGTGGCATTAGTTAAAGACGGCAGGAAGATTCTGGCTAATGTAGTTGCCAGCAGCTTAAAAATTCATAGCCGGCACGGAGGAGTGATCCCGGAGATTGCTTCACGTCTGCAGCTAGAAAGTATAGGCGAGGTTTTTTCAGAAGCCGTAAAGCTAGCTAAAATAAAAAAAGAACAGATTGATTTGGTTGCTGCCACCAGCGGGCCGGGATTGCCGGGATCATTACTGGTCGGAATGTCATTTGCCAAAGCGTTGGCCTTAAGCCTGGATAAACCGTTTCTGGGCGTTAATCATATCCATAGCCATATTTATGCCAACCTGCTTTGCCATCAAGATATCCGGCTGCCTTGCGTGGCACTGGTAGTTTCCGGAGGCCACACCACACTTTTTCATATCAAGGATTTTACCAAAATAAAAATTCTAGGACAAACCCTGGATGATGCCTGCGGAGAGGCTTTTGATAAGGTGGCTAGGATTATGGGGATGGGTTATCCCGGAGGGCCGTTAATCGAGAAAATTGCCAGGAACGCGGATAAGCATAAAATAAAATTCGCCTGCGGTGGAAATAACGCCGGCCTGGATTTTAGTTTTAGCGGTATAAAAACAGCGGTTTTATATTATTTAAAGAATAAAAAATCTTCAGTTAAATTAAAAGCGGATTTAGCGGCCTCTTTTCAGGATAGTGTAATTAAAGTGCTGGTAAAAAAATCTCTCTTGGCCTGTAAACGTTACAGGATTAATAACTTTTTACTCGGAGGAGGAGTAGTTGCTAATGGCCATTTGCGCCAGCAATTTAGCGAAGGCACAAAAAATAACGGGATTAATTGTTTTTTTCCGAGCATTAGCCTGTGCATGGATAATGCCGCAATGGTTGCCGGCTTAGCAGGTTATCTCTATAAAAGAGGGGCAAGAAGCAGCCTTAATTTAAACATTGAATTTAACTAAAATAGGAGGAACAGATGCCGACAGATTTTCAAATGATCATGCGTTTATTGTTAACGCTATTTTTAAGCGGATTAATCGGCCTGGAACGGCAAGTTCACCGCAGAGACGCCGGTTTGCGTACCCACATCTTGGTAGCTTTGGGATCATG
>CAYIFW010000029.1:6583-14033 GCA_964362795.1 uncultured Planctomycetales bacterium
TTCACCGCAGAGACGCCGGTTTGCGTACCCACATCTTGGTAGCTTTGGGATCATGCCTTATCATGTTGACATCTCTGTATGTTTTTGATATATATAAAGCTAGTGTTTCTTTGGATCCGGCCAGAATCGCTGCCGGAGTAATCACTGGCATTGGTTTTCTTGGCGCCGGCACAATTATCCGCGAACCGGAAAAAGTAAGAGGATTAACTACCGCGGCCAGTTTGTGGGTTGTGGCAGGGTTAGGTTTAGCTGTCGGAATCGGCTTTAACCGGGTGGCTATTTATACTACGGTTCTAGTTCTTATTGTTCTGCATTTTCTGCGTTTTGCAGAAGAATCACTTGCTAAAGGAGGAAAAGATGGCCTTTAAAAAGAAGCTGGAGGAAAAAATCCTGGATGTGGATGCCGCGATGCAAGGTAGTTTAAGTTTTAAGGATCCGGTAAACTTGCGGATTAACGGAAAATTTGAAGGAAATCTGGATACCCGAGGCAATCTTACGATTGGTAATACCGCCATAATTAACGCCGACATTATCGGTGATAATATTATTATCGGCGGGAAAGTTAAAGGCAAGATCACCGCCCGCGAAAGGCTTACGCTTCTGCCGCAGGCAGTCGTGGAAGGACATATTTATCCGGCTAAGCTTAATGTTGCCGAGGGCGCCGTTCTTGAGGGACAATGCTCGATGTTGCATGATTTTCTTAATACTGAACAGCTGGCAAAATATTTAGAGGTGGAATTAAGCTCGATTATGGAATGGGCTAATTCAGGAAAAGTTCCGGCAAATAAAGAAAATGACGCTTGGAAATTTGAACGCAAAGCTATTGATAGCTGGGTAGCTTCGGGAAAAATAGGAAAATAAATCTAAATGAGCGAAGAAAAATTACTTACGGTTAGAGAGGTTGCGGCTATTTTGAGCGTATCGGAAAAGGACGTGCTGGATTTAACGGAAAATGGGGCAATCCCTGGATATAAAATTGGCGGGTTGTACTTAAGATTTAAGCAGGAACAGGTCCAACAGTATAAAAAAGAACACGGCCGGCATCATCTTCAAGCCGATAAAGATGAGCCGGAAGGAGTAGGCTGCAAAATAAAAGATTTCTTTTATTTTAATGATTTTTATATCTTCGCCTCAATTCTTATATTGCTCCTGGTTTACCTTGTTTATCGGGGTTTATAGTTAAATGTCTGTGAAAAAGGGATTTTGCGATCTGGGATTTGCTAAAATTGACACGGACAGAAAAAAACGCAAGGGATTTGCCGAAGTTATTTTTTGCCCGGGAAAAGACCGCCGACATTTAAAAGAAATAGCTAAAAAAATAATCGGAAAAAAAGAAGACCTGCTTTTAACAAAATTAGATCAACCCACGGCTTCTTTTTTAAAAAAAGTAATTCCTGCTTTAAAATATAGCCCTCTAGCAAAAATCGGTTATCTCTTAGCTAAACCTAAAAACCTTTCCCGGGGCAAGGTTTTAGTTATTTCTGCCGGCACCAGCGACATTCCTATAGCCGAAGAAGCAGCGCTTACTTTAGAGATTATGGGCAATCGCGTTGAAAGGCTCTATGATGTGGGTGTAGCGGGTGTGCACCGCTTAATGAGTAATCTTGAAAAATTAAAGTCTGCCCAAGTTATTATTGTGGTTGCGGGTATGGAAGGGGCTTTGCCTAGTTTAGTCAGCGGATTAGTTAAGGCTCCGATTATTGCGGTACCGACCAGCTGCGGATACGGTTCCAGTTTTTCCGGATTAGCCGCGCTTCTGACCATGCTCAACGGATGTTCGCCGGGAGTAACGGTAGTAAATATAGATAACGGGTTCGGAGCGGGATATTTTGCCAGTTTAATCAATAACTACCGGGTAGGAAGGATATAATCATGGGATTATCAGGTTTAGATATTTATAAACTATTGCCTAAAACAAATTGCCGTCAATGCGGCCTGGCTACTTGCCTGGCTTTTGCCATGCAGCTGGCTAAAAAAGCAGTCGTAATAGAGAAATGCCCTTTTATTTCAGAAGAATCAAAAATGACCTTAGAGGCCCAGGCTTTGCCGCCGATTAAATCGATTACTTTAGGCAATGAGAATTCAAAATTTGAGATCGGCAACGAAACGGTGATGTTTAGGCATGAAGAAAAATTTCGCAATCCCACGGGGGTCGGTTTTATTATTGACGACAACTTAAGCGATGATCAGATAAAAGAACGCCTTAAAAAAATTAATGCTTTAAAATTCGAGCGTGTCGGGCAACTGCTGGAGGTTAACCTGATTTCTCTAAAACAGAATGGTTCCAGCCAAAGATACCTGGAAGCTACAGAGTTAGTTTTAAACAATACAACTTTGCCGTTAATGTTAATGAGCGCTGACCTGAAAGCTTTAAAAGAAGCTGCCGGAATCACCCAAGAACGAAAACCTTTATTGTATTGCGCGACTAATGATAATTTCGCCCAGATCGGCGCTATTGCCAAAGAGTTTGGCCTACCGCTGGTTGTAACTGCCCCAGATTTTGATAATCTAGCTAAATTAACTAAAGAACTTTGTGCCCTAGGGGTAAGCAACCTAATTTTAGATACGGGAACCAAGCCCGTAGCCGAAAAAATCTGGGATTTAACCCAATTACGCCGACAAGCGCTAAAAAAATCTAATCGGCTCCTAGGTTATCCGTCTTTGGCTATTGTAGTCGAGGATGATCCTTATGCGGAAGCGATTACAGCAGGCGCTTATATTGCTAAATATGCCGGAATCGTCTTGATCAAAGGTACGGCGGCCTGGGAAATTATTTCTATTTTAACCTTAAGACAAAATATTTATACTGATCCGCAGAAGCCTTTGCAAATTGAATCCAAACTCTATCCGATCGGACAAGTTAACCCGGGTTCTCCGGTTCTAGTCACAACTAATTTCTCCTTAAGTTATTTTACTGTTTTAGGAGAAGTGGAGGCAAGCAAAGTTCCTGCTTATATCTTAAGCGTTAACACCGAAGGAATGTCCGTACTTACTGCCTGGGCTGCGGAAAAATTTAACGCTGAATGCATCACTAAGTCACTTGAGGTACACGGCGTAAGAAACGCCCTAAACCATAAAAACTTGATTATTCCCGGTTATGTGGCGGTAATTAGCGGCGACTTAGCGGAAAAATCAGGATTCGAGATAATCGTCGGGCCTAAAGAAGCTGCGGGAATCCCCGCATTTTTAAAAAATCTAAATTAATTTATGGAAAAATTTCTGGTTACATTCTTGCCGGATAATTTGAGTGTCAGCGTGGCTAAAGATACAACTATCCTGGCGGCGGCAATTTCGGCGCAAATTTACATTAATTCTGCCTGCGGGGGAGACGGAATTTGCGGAAAATGTAAAGTTATCGTTCGCGGCCAAGTAACCAGCAGCCAGCCTAACGGATCCCTAACTTCCGAGGAACGGAAAAATAATATTTATCTTTCCTGTTTTACGACTGTGCAAGGTAATCTAGAAGTACAAATTCCGGATAGTTCCCGGCTTAATTTTGATAAGCTTACCCCTGAAGAATTAGATGAGCGGCTAAGCGGCCTTTTAGTTGAGCCCGCAGATACAACCGGAAATAATTTTGGTTTTTGTTTCGATATCGGCACCACGACGATTTCAGGCCAGTTAGTCAACTTAGGTTCAAAAAATATTTTGGGAACAAGAGCAACTTACAATCAACAGGCTGCTTTTGGCAGCGATGTAATTACGCGTATTATTTATGCGGCTAAACCTGGCGGCCTGCAGCAATTACATAATTGTGTTTGCGGTACAATAAATCAAATCATCGAAGAGTTGATATCCGTTCATAAGGTTGAGCTTAATAATGTTAATTCTATTGTCTGTGCGGGAAATACCACGATGATCCATTTACTTTTAAATATGGATCCGGCGCATATCCGCCGGCTGCCCTATGTGCCCAAGACAAGCATTCCTTTAGTTTTGCCGGCGACAAAAGCTGATATCAATATTAGTACCGCCGGAATATTAAGATGCGTACCGGGAGTATCCAGTTATGTCGGAGGGGATACCACCGCCGGAATCCTATCCAGCGGATTATATCAAAAAGAAAAAACCTGTATATTAATTGATATCGGAACCAACGGAGAGATCGTTTTAGGTAATCGCGATTTTTTGATTGCCTGCGCCGCCTCTGCCGGCCCGGCATTCGAAGGAAGCGGGCTAACCTGCGGAATGCGCGCCTCAGGAGGTGCAATTCAAAAAATACAGATCAATAAAGACGATTTTAATATTGAATATTCCGTAATCCAGGGTAAAAAACCGCACGGAATCTGCGGATCAGGCTATATTGATCTTTTATGCGAGATGCTCGATGCCGGTATAATTGATAAAAACGGAAGAATCAAAGCAGAGAATAGGCGAATCCGTAAAACAGATACGGCCAAAGAATTCGTGGTTTGTTTTAAGGAAGAGACTGACGGAGTCAATGATATTGTAATTACTGAGGCAGACATTGAAAATCTTAAACGCTCTAAAGGAGCAATATATGCGGCAACTTCAATCCTGGTTAAGCATCTGGGGCTAGATTTCTCAGGTATTGAGAAATTTTATATCGCCGGAGGCTTTGGCACTTATCTAAACATCGAAAAAGCCATCCGGATTGGGTTACTGCCGGATTTAGAACGGAATAAATTTGTTTTTATCGGTAATAGTTCTTTGGCGGGAGCCCGGCAGATACTTTTATCAAGCCAGGAGATGGATATGGCGGATAGCTTGGCAGCCAAAATCACTTACTTTGAATTATCAGTTGAACCCGGATACATGGAAGAATACAGCCAGGCGCTGTTTTTTCCGCATACGGATTTAACTAAGTTCCCAACGGTGAAATTTTAAATGGGCAAAATCATTGCTATGGCCGGAAAGGGCGGCACCGGGAAAACCACAATTGCCGCTTTAATTGTCCGCCGGATTAAAGAAAAAAAACTGGGTTCGATTTTAGCTATCGACGCTGATCCCAATAGTAATTTAGCGGAAACGCTGGGAGTAAAAACTACCGCTAATATCGGAAAAATACTTGATGCTATCTCTAGTAATCCCGATAATCTACCGGCCGGAATGGCCAAAGAACGCTTTATTCAGCATCAGGTGCAGGCAGCTATTCAAGAAGAGGATGGTTTTGATATCCTAACCATGGGTAAGCCTGAGGGGCCGGGTTGCTATTGTTACGTAAATAATGTTTTACGGGGGGTAATGGCGAATTTAATTAAGGATTATGATTATATTATAATTGATAACGAAGCCGGGCTAGAGCACCTGTCCCGCCGGACTTCACGGTTTGCCGACAGGCTTATCGTTGTAACAGACTCCTCTAGCGTCGGTTTAAAGTCAGCTAAACGCATTATTGAGCTGGTAAAAGAATTGAAGTTTGAGGTAAAAAAAAGTTTGCTTTTGGTTAATCGGTTTAATAAAAATATCGCTGAAGAAAAAATTCAAGAAACCGGGCTGGATTACTTAGGTAATTTACCGAAGGATACCGGAATTGAGCAACTAAGCTTAGAAGGAAGATCGATTTTTGAATTAAATTCCCAGGCGCCGGTTTTTACGGCTCTTAATTTACTAGGAGACCAAATATGGAAACCCAATTAGTTTTAGAAAAATGGCCGGGAGTGATCTCGGCTATCACCATCGGAGCTGCTAAAGATGAGGGCGGATCCCGCAGCAACATAGTAAAAATCGGCGGGCAAAACAGTTTGCCTTTGCTATTTAAAGAAGGTACTTTTCCCAATAAGCCCAAGATCGCTTTTGAACTCTGGGATATAGGCGGACAAGACTGGCAGAAGGAACTTGCAAGCGTTTATAACCAAGAGGTTAACGATCCTTTTGCCTGGGCGGATAAATGCGTGAATGAATTTAAGGCTGAATTGCTTTGCGTTAAATTGCAAGGCGCGCATCCGGATTTCGGAAACCGATCAGCCCAAGCGTCAGCTAAATTTATTTCTACCTTATTAAACAGGGTGAAAGTCCCCTTAATCATTACCGGATGCGGCGATGATACTAAAGATAACCTAGTTATGCCTTTGGTATCAGAAGCAGCTAAAAATGAGCGCTGTTTGATCGGCAGCGCCTTACAAAACAATTATAAAACTTTAGTTGCCAGCGCGCTGGCTGACGGACATAACATTATTGCCGAGAGCCCCATTGATATCAACATCGCCAAACAACTTAATATTTTAATCTCTGATATGGGGCTGGCCATCGAGCGCATCGTCATTGATCCGACGATTGGCGCGTTAGGCTATGGATTGGAATATGCCTATTCCATTATGGAAAGAGCCAGGCTTGCCGCTTTGGCCGGGGACAGAACTTTGGCTTCTCCGTTTATTTGTTTTGTGGGACAAGAGGCCTGGAGGACTAAGGAGGCAAAAGTCAGCCTGGAGCAGGGAATCATCTGGGAAACCTTAACCGCCTCCAGCCTGATTCAGTCAGGAGCGGATCTTCTAATCATGCGTCATCCCAAAGCAGCAGAGAAGGTGAATAACTTTATCAATACGTTATATCAAGGCTAATTATGTTTATTATCGGTGAACTTATTAACGGCATGTATCCGCAGATTAACTCTGCGATTGCCGAACGTAATAAAAAGGTAATCCAAAAATTTGCCCTTGACCAGATAACTGCCGGTGCCGACGCGCTGGACTTAAACTGCGGCCCGGCTTCTTCTAAGCCACTAATTGATATGCCCTGGTTAGTTGAAACGGTTAGCGAGGTAACGGATAAACCTCTTTGCCTGGATTCCAGCAAGCCGGAAGTCATTCAAGAGGGCTTAAAAGCTGTTAAATATAAAGCAATTATTAATTCCACAACGGCTGATTTAAAAAAATTGGACCTGCTTATTCCGCTGGCCAAAGAATATAAGGCCGAGCTAATCGGAATAACTATCAGCGCAAAAGGTATTCCGCAAAATATGGACCAACGCGTAGAATTGGCGGCAGAGATTATTACTTATTGCCAAAAAAGTAATTTTGGATTAGAAAATCTTTACTTAGATCCGGTAGCTATGCCGCTTAATCTGGCTCAGGAGCAATTAACTGATATTTTAAAATCCATTAGAGAATTTAGAATCTTGGCGCAACCTAGCCCTAAGACCGTCATCGGCTTAAGCAATGTTTCTCAGGGCACGCACACGCATAATACCCATAGCCTGATTAACCGCACATTTTTAACGCTGGCCGTTGCGTATGGCTTAAATTCTGCTATACTTAACCCTAATGATAAAGAACTGATGGACTCATTAATCACGGCCGAGTTGATTTTAAATAAAAATATTTACTGCGACTCGTATTTGGAAGCTTACAGAAGAAAAATAATTTAAGGCTTTTGGCGGAGTAGCTCAGCCTGATACCTGCCTGCCGGCAGGCAGGGAGCACGCGAAGAATATGAGCCGCGTGCGTAGATATCAGGCCGACTTATCCGAGTTAAATATTATTTTAGATTT
>CAYIFW010000030.1:0-13328 GCA_964362795.1 uncultured Planctomycetales bacterium
TCGGGGGTGAAAGGGTTCGACTTAAGATATGTCGGATAAAAGCAGCATGCCGCGGACGCATGGTTAGCCGCGTTAACAATCCTTGCACAATATAAACGCAAACACGCAAGTGTCACGTTTAGGAACATTTGTCACGCCGTCTTTTACGGCGAGACCTATGTTCGTACCAGCCTTCGGACTTAATTAAGTCCGAAGCCTCTAACCGTCCTGCCTACGGGATGGATTAGGGCCTAAGTAGGATAGTCCCGGCGGTTAGCCTTTGAAACCGGGGCGAAATTTAAAAGGCTGCTCTTTGTAAATCCTGCCTTGTAGGAGTTGCAAAGTTAAGTTTAAATTACAGGGCTAAGCATGTAGCGGCTTCTATTTGATTACTTAAGGACGGCGGTCCAATTCCGCCCACCTCCACCAAATTTTATGATTAAAAAATTAAATATTTTATTTTTTCTAAGTGCACTTTTAATTTCCGGCTGCGCGACTATTCCCACCGGTGAGAGTATCGCTACTTATTCTATCGGCGGGCAAACTTATTATCCTTTAGTCAGTTTATGCGATTTGCGCGGCGTGGCGATGCAATACGAGCCGCTGTTGCGTACTGCTTACCTGAGCAAGGATACTAAGTCTGTAAACCTAAGAGCCGGGGATACTTTAATTTTAGTTAATGATAAGATAATACATTTAAATTTTCCTATAGATATTTATCAGGGAACCATTGTGGTCCCCCGGCAGTTTAAGGAGCAGGTTTTCGACGTTTTATTTTATCCCACGGCTACGGTATATCGCCACGCCGGCGTGGCTAAGATTAAATTATTTAAAGTGATTATCGATGCCGGCCACGGAGGAAATGATCCCGGAGCAATTGGCCGAAGCGGTTTAAGAGAGAAGGATGTAAATTTAGATATTGCTAAAAGATTAAGCAATCTCTTAAAGGAAGAAGGAGTCCAGACGGTGCTTACCCGGACAACGGATAAATTTATTCCTTTATCCAGCCGGGTAAATATTGCCAATAGATCCGCCGCGGATTTATTTATCAGCGTTCATTCCAACGCCGCCCGTTCCCGTTCTTTGAACGGATTCGAAGTTTATTATGTGGCTCCCAGCGTCAGTGATTCCAAGCGCGCCGCTTTTACGGCCAGGAACGCCCCGTTAAATTTAAAAGACGCTGTTTTCGCCGGTAGCTCCCAGGATCTTAAAGCGATTGTCTGGGATATGATTTATACTAATGGCCGGGCGGAGTCGATCGAGCTTTCCCGTTCTGTTTGTAAGATTATGGATTCCTGTATCGATGCGAATATTCTAGGGGTAAAAAACGCCCGTTTCCAGGTATTAAAAGGAATTATGATGCCGGGTATATTGATTGAAGTTGGTTTTGTTTCGAATTTAAATGAAGAAAGATTATTAAAGACCGGCGCGTACCGTCAAAAATTAGCCCAAGGCATTGTGGAAGGCCTGCGGGATTATTCACAAGATATGGCCTTAGTGGAGTTATCCAGATGAGTTCAATCGGTATTTTTGATTCAGGAGTAGGCGGATTAACGGTAGCCAAGGAGATCATCCGTCAGCTGCCCAATGAAAACATCGTTTACTTCGGCGATACAGCCCGTGTCCCTTACGGGATAAAATCGCGCCAGACGGTTATTCGTTTTTCCATTGAGAATATTTTATTTTTATTAAAACAGGATGTTAAATTAATTTGCGTTGCCTGCAATACCGCGTCCAGCTTTGCGCTTCCGGTGATTAAAAATCATTTTCGCGCTCCGATTATCGGGGTGATCACTCCCGGAGTAAGAGAGGCGGTTTATGCCTCGCGGAATAAACGTATCGGAGTAATCGGAACCAAGGGGACAATTCAGAGCCGCACTTATGAAACCGAGATTAAGCAGCTTGATCCTAAAGTAAAAGTTACTGCCGTAGCTTGTCCTTTGTTTGTGCCTTTTGTCGAGGAGGGATGGCTTAATGGTGAGGTTGTCGAAAGCGTGGTTAGAACTTATTTAAAACCGTTTAGCGCTGCCGGAGTGGATACGGTAATCCTAGGCTGCACGCATTATCCTTTGCTTAAGCCGGTAATCCAGGAAGTTTTAGGTAAAAATGTTACTTTGATTGATTCAGCCAAGCAGGTGGCTTTTGAGGTAAAGAAGATTTTGGCCAGTGAAGATATGCTTAATCGCGGCAAGGGCGGCAAACATAAGTTTTATGTCAGTGATAATCCCGAATGGTTCAGTTCTCTGGCCCAGAGATTTATGGGTAGAAAATTAATGAATGTTAAGAAGGTGGACAATGTATAGCTTAAAGGTCGAGGCAAATTTTAGCAGCGCGCATAATTTAAGAGGCTATAAAGGAAAGTGCGAGGATCTGCACGGCCATAATTGGCGCATTGAAGTTGTGGTTAAATCAGGAAAGTTAAATAATATCGGTATCGTTGTGGATTTTAAGGAGATTAAGAAAAAATTAAATGCTGTTTTAGAAGAGATGGATCATAAATATTTAAACAAGCTGGCCTATTTTAAAAAAGTAAATCCGACTAGCGAGAATATCGCCAAATATATCTACCAAAAGCTCATCAAAAAGATTCCTTTACTTGATTCAGTAACGGTTTGGGAAAACGCTACCTGCTGCGCTACTTATGAAGAATAAAGCTGGCCTGCCTGCCGGTAGGCCCGCCTGCCGGACGGGCAGGCAGGCGGTAGTGCTATTATCCGGGGGCCTGGACTCGGCAACTGCCTTGTATTTTGCTAAAGCTAAAGGTTACATTTGTCACTGCCTGATTTTTGATTACGGCCAGTTGCATAAAAAAGAAATTAATTGTGCCGTGAATATTGCCAAGGCCGGCGGATGCTCCTATAAAATTTTAAAAATAGATTTTCCCTGGAAGGGCTCCGCGCTCTTAGACAAGAAGATCAAGGTTTCCTCTAAAATTACTCAGAAGATTCCGGCGACCTATGTGCCGGGGCGTAATATTATATTTTTAAGCTTTGCTTTATCCTTTGCGGAAACAATTAAGGCTAAAGCTATTATTATCGGAGCGCATGCTCAGGATTATTCCGGTTACCCGGATTGCCGGCCGGATTTTTTTAAGAGTTTTATTAAAATGGCCAGAATCGGGACGGTGAGGGGCAAAGAAATTAAAATCCTGGCTCCGTTATTAAATAAGAATAAAGCCCAGATTATAAAATTAGGGATAGGATTGTCTGTTCCTTTTAAGTTAACCTGGTCCTGTTATCGGGGGCAAAAGCGGCTTTGCGGAAGATGCGACAGCTGTTATTATCGCGCTAAAGGATTTAAAGAGGCGGGTTTAGTTGACCCGTTAATTAATTGAAGGCTAAAATTGCCGAAATATTTGAAAGCGTGCAGGGAGAAGGTTTATATTTGGGCGAAAAACAGATCTTTGTGCGTTTTTTCAATTGTAATTTAAGCTGCACTTACTGTGATACTAAGCTTGACCGGTTTATGGAATATGAGCCGCGCGAGCTTTTTGAAGAGATTAAGCTCTACCGCGATAAGTATCATTCGGTTTCATTTACCGGCGGGGAGCCGCTTTTGCATAAAGATTTTTTAAAAGAAATCTTGGAGCTTACTTTTGGGCACGGCCACAAACATTATCTAGAGACCAACGGCACGTTATCTTTTGAGCTGGAGGAGATAATTGACCGGATTGATATTGTGGCGATGGATTTAAAGTTTCCCAGTTCCAGCGGGATGGGGAATCTTTGGAATATGCACCGGAAGTTTCTTAAGGTTGCCATTAAAAAAGAAGTATTTCTTAAAGCGATTATCTGCCAGGCGACGCTTCAGGAAGATTTGATGGAAGCTATTAGCTTGATTAAAGAGGTCAGCCCGTCGAGCGTTTTGGTTTTACAGCCTAACAGCTACGAGAATCAATCGGTATTAAAAGAGAAAATGTTTCGTTTTAAAGAGATAGCTCATCAAAATAAAGTTACGACTTGCGTGATACCGCAGATTCATAAAATAATGGGGTTAAAATAAATGAAAAAATCAGATTATGAAGGTTTACAGAAAAATATTCGCAAATTTAGGACGCCTGCGATTGAAACCTGGCTTAATCAATACGCGGATAAAGTTTATACGATCAACCTGGATATTCCGGAATTTACTTGTATTTGCCCCAAGACCGGATTGCCGGATTTTGCGACTATTCGCCTAGAATATTGCCCGGCTAAATATTGTGTCGAGTTAAAATCTTTTAAGATGTACACCATATCTTTTCGTAATGTGGGGATTTTTCATGAGCATTTAATTAATAAGATGCTGGAGGATTTTGTGGCGGCCGTTAAACCGCGCGGGCTTAAGATCACCGGAGTTTTTAATCCCCGCGGAGGCATCACGACCACCGTTTCACGGGAGTATAAAGCTAAATGAGGGAAATTAAAGCGAGTCAAATAACTGATGCCATTATTGAATTAGCCCGGCGGGCTAATTTTGTTTTACGTCGTGATGTTGTAGCGGCTTTGCGCAGTGCTTACGCTAAGGAGAAAAATAAACGGGCTAAGATAATTCTTAAGGCGATACTGGATAATGCCGCTTATGCTAAGAAAAATAATTTGGCTATTTGTCAGGATACCGGCATGCCGGTTGTCTTTGTCGAGGCGGGCCAGGATCTAAAGATAAGCGGAGATTTAAAAAAAGCCATAAATAAAGGTGTGGATGCCGGGTATAAAAAATACGCTTTGAGAGATTCTGTAGTTGGTGATCCGCTCTTAAGGGGTAAGCCTAAATTCTCTCCGTGTATAATCCATGCGGATATAGTCAGAGGAAGTAAGCTAAAATTGACGCTTTTGCCTAAGGGTTTTGGTTGTGAAAATAAATCACAACTTAGAATGTTTAAGCCCACAGCCGGGCTGGATGAGATTAAAAAATTTATTATTGAGACGGTAAAAAGCGCCGGCCCGGATGCTTGTCCGCCGTATGTTGTCGGCGTGGGAATCGGCGGGAGCGCGGATTACGCGGGTATCCTGGCCAAAAAAGCATTATTGATTAAAATACAAACCAAGAGTTCTGTTTTAGAAAAAGATTTGTTAAGGCAGATCAATAAAACCGGAATTGGGCCGATGGGTTTAGGCGGAAAGATCACGGCATTAGCCGTAAAAATTAAAAAATATCCCACGCATATCGCCGGACTTCCGGTAAGCGTAAACATTAGTTGCCATGCTTTAAGAAGCGCTGCAGTAATTTTATGAAAAAATTAAATTCACTTAAAGCCGGTCAACAAATTCTATTTAGCGGAATAATTTATACCGCTCGCGACCAGGCGCATAAGCGCATAGTTGCGGCGATTAAAATGGGTAAGCGCCTGCCTTTTGCATTGCGCGGGGCAATTATCTATTATTGCGGGCCTACACGAACCCCGCAAGGAAAAATTATCGGTTCCTGCGGCCCGACGACGAGCGCGCGGATGGATGAATTTACTCCGTTTTTGTTGGCCCAAGGATTAAGTGCTATGATTGGCAAGGGGAACCGTTCTAAAGAAGTAAAAGATGCGATTAAGAAATATAAGAGAGTTTATTTTTTAACTTACGCTGGTTGCGGGGCGCTTTTATCCAAATATGTTTTGCAGGCTAAAACAATTGCTTATCGGGATTTAGGCCCGGAGGCTATCGTAAAATTAAAAGTAAAAGATTTTCCTTTGATTGTGGCAATTGATGCTAAGGGGAGGAATATTTATGATGCGCATTGACGGACGCGGTAATGATAAGCTGAGAAAAGTTAATATCACTAGAAATTATATTAAGTTTCCGGAAGGATCATGCTTAATTGAATTAGGAAATACCAAAGTAATCTGCACTGCTTCTGTTGAAGAGACTGTTCCGCCTTTTTTAAGGGGCTCAGGCACCGGCTGGGTTACTGCGGAATATGGAATGCTTCCGCGTTCCTGTGGAACGCGTATTCCGCGCGGTAAGGATTCCGGGCGCACTTACGAAATTCAGCGTTTAATCGGAAGAAGCCTGCGGGCGATTACGAATATGAAATACTTGGGTGAGCGTACTATTTGGATTGACTGCGATGTTATTCAGGGAGATGGCGGCACGCGTACCGCATCAATTACCGGTAGTTTTATTGCCCTGGTTGATGCCTTGGCGAAACTTAAAAAAGACGGCAAGATCAGTAAGATTCCGATTCAGGATTACGTTGCCGCTACTAGCGTCGGTATATTAAATGGTGATTTGTTACTGGATCTGTGTTATGAAGAGGATTCTAAAGCTGAGGTAGATATGAACGTGATTATGACCGGAGCCGGTGAATTTATCGAGGTCCAGGGCAACGCTGAACGCAAACCTTTTTCTAAAGAGAAAATGGATACGATGTTGGATCTGGCTAAGAAAGGTATTGAGGAACTTTTTAGCCTGCAAAGAAAATTAGTCGGGGATATTTTAGCCTGATGAAATTAGTTGTGGCCACGCGGAATCGAAAAAAGCTGCTGGAAATAAAAGAGATTTTAAAGGGAGCGGATTTAACTCTATTATCTCTTGATGCTTATAAAGATTCTCCGAAAGTGGTTGAGAATGGAAAAACTTTTAAGGAGAATGCGATAAAGAAAGCGGTAAAATTAGCGCGTTTTACCGGTGAGCTTTGCTTGGGTGAAGATTCCGGTTTGTGCGTTGATGCCTTAGATGGCGCTCCGGGAATTTATTCGGCGCGTTTTTCCGGAGGCGACAAAAGCGATATTAAAAATAATCTTAAGTTACTTAAATTGCTCAAAGATTTACCCCTATCAAAAAGAAAAGCCCATTATGTTTGCGCTGTAGCTTTAGCCGATAAGAATGGGATAGTCGGAGTAGTTGAAGGCAGATGTAACGGCTTGATTGCTTTTGAACCAAAAGGCAGTGCCGGATTCGGGTATGATCCGGTATTTTATATTCCAAAATTTAAAAAAACTTTTGCCCAGCTTGGTGAAAAGATCAAACATAAGATGAGCCACCGCTACCATGCTCTAAAGCAGGCTAAGCGGATAATTCAGAAATACATTGTGCAGCAAGAAGCAAGTTGATATAATCTAAACTTAAGTTTGTAACGGGGCGTGGCTCAGTTTGGCTAGAGCGCCTGCTTTGGGAGCAGGAGGTCACAGGTTCAAGTCCTGTCGCCCCGACTTTGAAAATTTTAATGCGCCTGTAGCTCAATTGGATAGAGCACCTGCCTTCAGCATTTGGAGCCTTCATAGGGAAGTGAACTTATGAAGTGCATGCTGCTAATTCGGTGAACGCCCGAGAGGGTAATACCGAGCTATCTGCAGAAGTTACAGAGAGTGTAGAGACTTTACACAGCAGGGCTGAAATGCCCAAGATAAAGTCCAGACCGCAACATTGTTTTGGCCGGAGTAATCCGGTGCGGTAAGCTAAGCCGGTTGTTGGCCGTTCGATTCGGCCCAGGCGCATTTAAATAACGTATAAAAATTATGAAAAACTGGAAGAAAATATTCACAATTATCGCAATCGTCGTTATTATTTTTAGCTTGGCCTACGCATTTTTTCTGATGGAGGCTAAAAATATAATCGCCAGAAATATCGAAGCTGCCAGCGGCCATAGGACTACTATTGGCAAGTTGGATATTAAACCTCCGCTGAATCTAGAGATCAGGGATTTAGAGATTGTTGGCCTGTTGAAAGCCGGTTATATTTATGTGTCGCCGAGTATTCCTAATCTTTTATTCGGCAGAATTGCTTTGAATAAAGTTAAAATAGTCGGCCCGCAACTTACTTATCAGCGTATACCTGAGCTGGTTGCGGATAATAGTCCGGCGAGCGTAGAAACCGGGCCGATTGTTGCCACAGCGCCTGTTACCGCGCCGGCTACGGAAGCTATGGCGCAAAATAAAAATTTTTCTATAATTATAAAAAGCCTAAAAATCTATTCCGGCAAGCTAGATTTTCTTGATTCAACAGCGGCCAGCGGAACCATAAAATTTACGGTTAAAGATATTTATTTTTACGCCACTAATTTATCTACCGTCAGCGCGGACGTGGTAACTAATTTTAGTTTAAAAGGCAATATCTCCTGGAATACCGGTGAGTCCGACGGTAAGCTTCTGGCGCAGGGCTGGGCAAATTTTCACAAAAAGGATGTATTGGCTACTTTGAAAATTGAAAATATTGATGCGATTGTTTTCTATCCTTATTTTTCAACCTGGGTGGATTTAGGTAAGGCGCGGATTGAAAAAGCCAAGCTTAATTTTAACAGCGATATTAAAGGCACTAATAACAATATTGACGCGGTTTGTCATTTAGAGCTAGCCGATATCGTGCGCAAGGTACGGCCTCCTGAGGAGCCGCAGCAGAAGGCAGAGCGCCTGACCGATGCGGTACTGGATATGTTTAAATCCATGAATCAGGGCAAAGTAATTTTAGATTTTACATTGCATACTAAAATGGATCAGCCGGTTTTCGGTTTTGCCAATATTAAATCGGCATTTGAAGGCAAGCTTATGCAGGGCAGAACCAAGGCTGGATTACGGCCCCAGGATATGCTATTATTACCGGCGAAGATGGTCCAGAGCGGAATTAAAAGCGGCACGAATATTTCTAACGCTATAGTTGACGGAGTCTTTGCTTTAGGAAACGGGATCAAGAAATTTCTTGAAGATATGATCAATCAGCCGGCTCCGGAGGCAAATTAGTTTTTTTTAAATGTTTTGGCGGCTTAGCCTAATTGCCTGTCTGCTGTTGGCATGGTTAGAACAACAGACTGTGGACTGTTTCATCATCTTGACAAGTTTTTTGTTCTTTGATATAATAGCACCATGCCAGAAAAAAAATGTAAGATTTGCGGTAAAGAATTTTATACCAAGCCTTTTCATGCGGAAAAAGGTTGGGGTAAATATTGTTCTATAAAATGTCGTTCTAAAGCTCAGCGAAACGGGAAATGGGTTAAATGTGTAAAATGTGGTAAAAAGATTTATAGAACTCCACGCGATTATAGAAAATCAGCCAGTAAAAGATTTTTTTGTTCGGTAAGTTGTCATTGTTCATGGGAGAATGAAAATATTCGTTGTGGTGTTAATTCTCCGAATTGGATAGCAGGGGAAGCCGCTTATCGTGATTTAATGCGTAGATATAAAATACCATTTAAATGTAATAAATGCGGTATCTCTGATAAGCGTGTACTTATAGTTCATCATAAGGATGGGAATCGGAAGAGTAATAGTATTGAAAATTTAGAACGTCTTTGTTGTAATTGTCATGCCATTGCGCATGTGTAATAGATATGGTGGCTGTAGCTCAATTGGTTAGAGCGTCTGATTGTGGTTCAGAAGGTTTGCGGGATCGTTCCCCGTCAGCCACCCATCATTGATGTATCTCGTTGTAGCACAATGAGTTACATCTATACACCGGCGGGGCAACCTGTCGGTGTTTTTTTATCTAGCGATGTCCCTAGGGCTTAGGGCGTTATTTCCGTTGGAGATTTACACAATATTTTACAACATGATCTCCGTCGGGTAAGAGGGGAAATTTTAGAAAGAATTTTAAAGAAATTGGCCAATTCCTCTCGTAGTTTATGGGCGCTAGTTTATGCTATATTCGCGCAATAATGCGTTTATTTATGCTTTGAATTTTGCCATAAACTAGAGGTGAGGAATAATCTGGATAAGAGAGGTTTTAAGAAGTTTTTTGGGTGAGTTTTTGCCACATCGCGTACTGCTTGTCCAGTCGAGCTCGTCGGTAATATTCCGCAGTTTATACTCCGGGATTTCAAATAAGCATGGGTCATTTTGAAGAACGATCGCTTCCTGAATGCGAGGCGAGAGGAAGAGGATGCTCATGATTTGGTTCACGAGATTGTTTAAAAACAGTGAGCTTAGAAACCGTTTTTTAAATGTTAAAAATGCAGATGATGTTTATTCGTTATTAAATGCATGAAGCCCTCTAAATCATAATCTTAAACATTGGTAACTAAATACCTGTATACAAAAGGTCTTTCTGCCGCGCCGTATTTCTGGACGTCCTTAGCGGATTCACCCTATTGATTTATTGAATTTTTCTTTGATTGTGGTATATTACATCTAAGAATTTAGCACAAGAGGTCTGGGATAAGTAAGCATTCTCAGAGGATTATTAGATGGTCGGGCCGCCATCTTGCATGTGAATGCAGGGTGGCGTTTTTATTTTGGAGAAAAGTAGTAAATGAAGAGATTACTTTTATTTATTTTGCCAATTTTGCTTATTGTTGCCATTGGTTTTACTATATTTGGCATCATGCAGGTTCGTTTTACACAAGACAAATTAATGGATGACCTCCAAAAGAAAACGAAAGCCCTTGATGAGACCTTAGAGTTTTCTGCCAGAGCGGTTCTTATTAATAATGATTTAAAATCTGCTAATCGTTTAGTTGAAAGCTTTCAAAAAAGAGAAAGACTTCAGGGCTGTGTCATTTATGATAAAGACGGTAAGGTCTTAGCCATTACCGACAGAATTTCTGATTGGAAGGATAAAGCAAAACCATATATTGCAGAAGTGCTTGCCAATAAAACTCCCCGAGGGGCTTTGGAGAACTTTAGGGATTCTTCGGTATATAGTTATATTTTGCCTATAATGGATGATGAAAACAATGTTTTAGGTATGGCAGAGGTTATCTATGATACGTCTTATGTTTTTACCACATTAACATCCTTATGGGAACGCTTGAGCGTTTCTTTAGTAACTTTGTTGGTAATAATCGTGTTAATCATGCTTTTGATTCAAAGGCGAATATTTATTTTACCTATTATTAATCTTACGGAATGGTTCCAACATTTTCAAAAGGGCGAAACCGAACAGCTTCATCCGATTAAGGATAAAGGAGAGCTTGGCAAGCTTGCAAGCGAAGTTGAGCAAATAGCTTTGAGCTTGAGGGTGGCGCGTAAAGTGGTAAGCGAAAAGGCAACTGAGCGTATGCAGAAAGATGAGCTCTGGACTGAAGCTAAACTACGCGATCTTATTCATGCGCGCTTAGGAGAGAATGCTTTGCTTGTCGTTTCTAATAGAGAGCCTTATATGCATGTAGTTGATGAAGTAACTGGTTTAGAAAAATGCATTAGGCCGGCAAGCGGCGTGGTTACTGCGATTCACCCGGTTCTCTGCGCTTGCGGCGGCACGTGGATTGCTCACGGTGCCGGTAATGCGGATAAGAAATTCGTAAATTCAAAGGACAAGTTAGGTGTTCCGCCTAAAGATATACGTTATATCCTTAAGAGGGTTTGGTTGAATAAAGAAGAGGAAGATGGTTACTATTATGGTTTTTCCAATGAAGGGCTATGGCCGTTATGCCATAATACACATACCAGGCCGATTTTTAGAGAGTCCGATTGGCAGGCTTACAAAAAGGTAAATCAAAAGTTTGCGGATTCTGTTTTGGATGAATTACCCGCAAAGCATCCTTTTGTATTTATTCAAGATTATCATTTTACTCTGCTCGGTAAGATGATTAAAGAAAAACGCCCGGATGCGATAATTGCGCTTTTCTGGCATATTCCCTGGCCTACTCCAGAGGCATTTTCTATCTGTCCTTACCGCAAAGAGATCCTAGAGGGGATGCTTGGGTGTGATTTAATAGGTTTTCATGTCCAGAATCACTGTAACAACTTTCTTGACACAGCCAACAGGCTTCTTGAATCAAGAGTTGATTTAGAAAAATTCAGCATTGTTCGTTCTGAAAAAGAAACTTTTGTCAGAGCGTTTCCGATTAGTGTAAACGGACATTTAAACCAAGATGCAAAGGAAGCGAATATAAAACAAGAGATAGATAAAATTAGAAAAGAGTTCGATCTGGAAGGTAAAATCATAGGTCTGGGAGTTGACAGGATCGACTATACAAAAGGCATCGTTGAGAGAGTGCTAGCTATAGACAGGTTTTTGGAAAAATACCCACAATATAAGAAAAAATTTGTTTTTGTTCAACTTGCCGCTCCGAGCCGTGTGCATATAAAACATTATCACGATCTTATGGCAGAAATTGACGAATTAATCGAAAAGACTAACTGGAAGCATTCCGATTCTAGCTGGAAGCCAATTATTTACCTTAAGAGGCATTTTTCTTTAGATGAAATCGAGCCTTTCTATAAAATGGCTGATCTTTGTATTGTGAGTTCGCTTCATGACGGCATGAACCTTGTGGCTAAAGAATACGTAGCAACAAAAAATGATTTGTCAGGAGCTCTTATATTAAGCCAATTTACCGGCGCAGCCAGAGAGCTTACCGATGCTATCCAGGTAAATCCCTATTCGATAGAGGAGTTTGCCGATAGCATAAAATTAGCTCTCCAGATGCCTCAGGATGAGAAAATAAAACGTATGGAAAAAATGCGAAAAATTATCTTGGAGAATAACGTTTATCGCTGGGCAGGTAACATCATTACAGAATTGACATCGTTGAGGAAGGTTTAGATATGGATTATTTATTTTCTCAATTTAGTAAGATAGAAAGATTGTTAAGAAATAAATTTATTTTACTTTTACTGGATTATGATGGGACATTGACGCCTATTGTTAAAACCCCAAGTAAGGCAATTATCCATAAGGATACAAAAGAATTATTAAAGAAATTATCCAGAAGTCCTTATTGTAAAATAGGTATTATCAGCGGAAGGAAGCTGGAGGATATAAAAAATATAGTCGGGATAGACGGTATCACCTATGCAGGTAATCACGGTTTAGAGATCCAGGGCCCGAAGATTAAATTTGAAAGCCAGGTTTCCCCGCGATTAAAATCAATTATACGAAATATCGCTACGGATATACAGAAGCGGCTCTCTGGGATCAAAGGCGCGCTAATTGAAGATAAGGGGTTAACTTTGAGTATTCACTACCGTTTAGTTGGCAAGAAGGATATGCCCGTATTTAAGAAGATTATTTCTGAAGTTACTAGCCTCTACACGGTGCGCGATAAAATAAAAGTCAATGCCGGTAAAAAAGTTTATGAGATAAAACCACCTGTTAAATGGGATAAAGGAAAAATTGTTTTATGGCTTCTAGCAAGGCAGCAATTGATTTCGGGGAAAAAGAATGTCTTTCCTATCTATATCGGAGACGATATAACCGATGAAGACGCTTTTAAGGCTTTAAAAAGAAAAGGGTTGACGGTATGCGTGGGAAAACCCAGGAATTCTAAAGCCGGTTACTATTTAAAGAATACAGAAGAAGTAGCTCAGTTTTTACGCTCAATATCGGACTTACAGTATAGCTAACTATGTCAGAATTAATAAAAGCAAAAGAGCCATTTAGGTTTTGTACGAGATTGCATTTGTCGGAGTTGACCGGATTACGCGCCACAACTTTAGGCCAGCTTCTGGCTCTTATTAAGGAAGTACCCGGTTCATGCATCTATCACCATACGCATAGATTTCTGCA
>CAYIFW010000031.1:0-1405 GCA_964362795.1 uncultured Planctomycetales bacterium
GCTCTTCCAAAATGCGCGGAATAGCCATGGAGGCCGGCGCGGTTACGCGTTTTACTCTCGGGGATGTTGCCTCGATTGCCAATTTAACTGAAGTGGTTAAGAGCACTAGCCCCTCGGTGAGCGGGCGCGGACAGATGGTCTATGAAAATAATAACTGGAATACGCAGGTTGAAGGAGTGGGGGTTGAATATGAATCTATTCGCGCGGCAACTCCTCCGGTAGGAAGATTCTTTACTGAGAGCGAAGTAAAGATGCGGGAAAAGGTTGTTTTACTCGGCACAACCGTCGTCAAAGAATTATTCGGCGAAGCTGATCCTATTGGCCAGACCATAAAAATAAATCTGCTTAATTTTAAAGTCATTGGTATTCTGCCGGCTAAGGGGGCAAATACTTTCCATGACCAGGATGATACGGCGGTTATCCCCATTACTACCGCTATGTTTAGGGTTTTCGGAAAAGAATATGTCGATACAATTTATGTTGAGGCAAAAGCCCCGGATTTAATTGACGCGGCCCAAACTGAGATATCCGACCTGATCATTAAGCAGCACCGGCTCAGCCCGAAGGATGCGGAAGATTCTTTCCAGATCCGGAATATGTCTGATATTAAACAGACTCTTGAAGCTACCACTAAAACTATGTCCATATTGCTGGGAGCGATTGCGGCAATCTCGCTTTTGGTCGGCGGCATCGGGATCATGAATATTATGCTGGTTTCGGTAACTGAGCGCACGCGTGAGATCGGTTTGCGCAAGGCCATCGGAGCAACCAATAAAGATATTATGGTACAGTTTTTGATCGAGGCAATGCTGATGTCGTTTCTCGGCGGAATCTTTGGCGTGATTTTGGGCTGGGGAATAGCCACGTTAATTACAATTTTTGCCGGATGGAGCGTAAAAGTTTCATTATTCTCGGTGCTTCTTTCCACGATATTTTCTTTGGCTATCGGGATAATTTTTGGGCTTTGGCCGGCTAAAAAAGCTTCTGCGCTTGATCCTATCGAAGCTCTACGTTATGAATAAAGGGGTTCTGTGTCATTGCGAGGGCACGTAGTGCCCGAAGCAATCTCGATTTAGATTGCTTCGCTCGCTGTCGCTCGCTCGCAATGACACAGGGAATTTTAAAATCATGAAAGTATTAACTCAATTCGAAAGAAAACCACTTTTATTCCAAGATCCTGAATTTATTATCTCCTGCGTTGACCCTGCTTTATTTGCCAAATCCTTTGAGGATATCGAGAATGCTATTGATCGGGGGTATTATCTGGCCGGGTTTATTTCTTATGAAGCAGGATATTATTTTGAAAAAAAATTATACCAGGATAAACAGTATGATTTTCCGCTGATTTATTTAGGTGCCTATAAGAAGCCTCAATCAGGTAAAATTAATTTATCCGCTCAGGCCT
>CAYIFW010000031.1:1505-13270 GCA_964362795.1 uncultured Planctomycetales bacterium
TCTGATTTATTTGCGCCGCTGCGCCTTAAATATGACCGCAAGAACCGCGCGGAAAATGTAATGATCGCCGATCTTTTAAGAAATGATTTAGGAAGGCTAGGAAATAGTATTAAAGCGCCGACATTGTTTGAGGTAGCCAGATATAAGACTCTTTGCCAGATGACCTCCACCGTAACGGCTAAGATTGATAAGAATATATCTATTTATAAACTTTTTGCTGCGGTTTTTCCTTCCGGCTCAGTTACCGGAGCTCCGAAGATCCGGGCTATGCAGGTAATTAATGAGCTGGAAAAAGAGGAGCGCAAGATTTATACCGGAGCTATCGGCTATATTACTCCGGATAAGGACCTTTTTTTTAATATTCCTATCCGTACGGTTCTCATCCAGGATGAGCAGGCAGAGATGGGCATCGGAGGCGGGATTGTTTGGGATTCCACCCCGGATGGAGAATGGAACGAGGGACTGCTCAAGGCCAAATTCCTTACCGGCTTGGCCAAGGCTCCTTTTACTCCGGAATAATGGGGATGGTTCTGTTTTTTATATTGGTTGACAAACTTGGTTTTAGGGGTATAATAAATTAAAGTTTAGAGGATTTCACGCCGCCAAGGACTACCAACTAACCTTTGCGGTTTTTTTTGTCGTTTAGGACTGCCACAGGCAGTCAGGGAGGTGCAAGATCAAAAAAGTCAAGACTTCGCTTAAAGGAAGAAAATGTAAATTTTTACATTGTAAGAATATTCTAAGTATTTATAACCATGAATGCTATTGCCATATTCATCTGGGCCTCTTGGCTTATGATGATAAACCTCGGATGGCTAAAGTCGCATGACCAATAAACCGATAGTTACCAATAATGTTACGCCAGCTCCGGCTAGTTTTTTTGGCTTAGGGATTGCCCCGAAAATTCTGGATATTTTAGAGCGGATGAAGTTTAAAGTTCCGACGCCGATCCAGTTAAAAGCTATTCCTTTGGCGTTAGAAGGAAAAGATATTGTGGGTATCGCTCAAACCGGGACCGGCAAGACGCATTCTTTTGCTATTCCAATGATTCAGCGCCTGGTGCAGAAAAAAGGTATTGGCCTGGTGTTGGCTCCGACTCGAGAATTGGCGATTCAGATTAATGAAGCTTTTGGGGAAATCGCGCGGGCTTTTGGAATGAGGACCGCTTGTCTTATCGGCGGGGCGCCAATGCCGCCGCAGGTGCAGGCTTTGCGTAGAGATCCGCATGTGGTTATTGCCACTCCGGGAAGATTAATTGACCATATGTCGCAATGGAATTTTATGCCCGATAGCGTGGTTATGCTGGTGTTGGATGAAGCCGACCGCATGCTGGATATGGGTTTTGCTCCGCAGATTGAAAAAATTTTAAGATTTCTGCCCAAAGATCGGCAAACCATGTTGTTTTCGGCGACTATGCCTAAAGAGATTATGGATATTGCCACCAGGTACATGAAATTACCTTTGAGCGTTGAGATTGCTCCTTCGGGCACGACTGCCGAGCTGGTTACTCAGGAATTATTTATCGTTAAGAAAGAAGCTAAAACACAGTTACTCAAAAAACTGCTTAGCCAATATCACGGCACAGTTTTATTATTTTCTCGCACTAAACATAATGCTAAAAAAATCGTTAGGTCAATTCGGGATATGGGTCACTCTGCTGCCGAGATACATTCGAACCGATCGCTTAGTCAGCGTCAGGATGCTTTAGCCGGTTTTAAATCCGGTAAATACCGGGTATTGGTAGCTACCGATATTGCTTCCCGCGGAATTGATGTTACCGGAATTGAACTGGTGCTTAATTATGATTTGCCGGAGGATGCGGAAAATTATGTGCACCGTATTGGCCGCACTGCCCGCGCCGGGCATAAGGGCCATGCGATTTCTTTTGCTACTCCGGATCAGGGCCACGATGTGCGGGATATTGAAAAACTGATCAAAGCCACTTTGCCTGTTTCAAAACATGCCGAGCTTACTCTGGATAAATTTGGTGAAGCTAGCCATCAGCCTGGCCGGTCTCATGGCCGTCAATCTAGTCAGGGTCAGTCAAGGCATGGGCAGTCAAGCCATGGACAGCCCAGGCATGCCCAGGCTAAAAAACCTTTTAAATACCCCAAGCCGAAATTCTATCGTTAACAAAAATCAAGGGGACGGTTCTATTTTTCTAGAACCGTCCCCTTTATTTACTTGTTTTTTTAAACTCCCACCTTATAATAAATAATATGCATATACCAGACGGATACTTAGGGCCGGCGACTTGCGGATTTTTTTATGTGGTAATGTTGCCGATCTGGACACTGGCTTCCCGGATTGTCAAGAAGACGCTAGCGGTAAAGCAGGTGCCGATGCTGGCGATAGGCGCGGCGTTTAGTTTTGTCATTATGATTTTTGATGTGCCGCTTCCCGGAGGCTCTAGCGCTCATGCGGTGGGAGGAGTATTAATTGCGATCTTGCTGGGCCCCTGGGCAGCTTGTATTGCGATAACTGTTGCTTTAGCCATTCAGGCAATATTATTCGGTGATGGTGGAATTACGGCAATTGGAGCCAATGCTTTTAATATGGCTTTTATTTTACCGTTTGCAGGGTATTATATCTATAGGATAATCAGTTATAAGGCTTCTTTAAATTCTCAGAGAAGAGTTGTTGCTGCCGGAGTTGCCGGATACCTTGCTGTAACCTTAGCAGCTTTATTTACCGGAATTGAGCTGGGAGTTCAGCCGTTATTGCAGCGTTTACCTGGCGGGCAAAATTTTTACTTTCCCTATGAATTAAAAACTGCTTTACAGGTAATGTTGGGAGGGCATCTTTTGGTAATCGGCTGGGTAGAAGCAGTTGTAACTGGTTTAGTTATAAAATATCTACAAAAATCATCCTCGAATATTTTTAAGTGTGAGTGAGAGTAAATTTTTAAGTAAAAGAGATTATTTGTGATATAATTTTTTAATGTTAAAAACCCCGCTTTACGAAAATCATCTGAATCTTGGCGCAAAAATGGCTCCTTTTGGCGGATGGCTGATGCCTATCCAATATCAGGGGATTTTGGCTGAGCACGCGCATACTCGCCAGGCAGTTTCCTTATTTGATATTTGCCATATGGGTGAATTTATGCTCCAGGCGGATCCTGTTTTAAGTGGATTTGACCGCATTGTTACGCAGAATATAATTTCTATGCCTGAAGGCGCCTGCCGTTATGGTTTTATGCTTAATGAGCAAGGGGGAGTGTTGGATGATTTGGTTGTCTACCGGATTAACAAAAATAATTGGATGCTGGTAGTTAATGCTGCCACCACCGGCGGTGATTATGAACATTTAAAGAAAAATCTTGGCGGGCAATTTAATCTGCAGGATGTTTCGATTAAAACAGCTAAACTCGATGTGCAGGGGCCGCAGTCGTTGGATGTACTTAAGAGTATTTTTGGCGAGGGTTTAGCCAAGCTTAATTATTATAATTTCAGCGAATTTATTTTTCAGAATCAACGCTGTATAATCAGCCGCACTGGTTATACCGGAGAGCTTGGTTATGAAATATACATTTCAGCTGATTATGTAATAGAATTATGGGAACTTTTACTTAAGGATAATCGAGTAAAGCCCGCAGGCCTGGGTTGCCGCGATACTTTGCGGCTTGAGATGGGGTATCCTCTTTACGGGCAGGAGTTGGATACAGGGCATACGCCCTTAGCTGCCGGCCTGATTAAGTTTGTGGATTTAGCTAAAGATTTTATTGGCAAAGATGCTTTGTTAAAAGAGCAAAAGAGCGGATCGCCAGAACATTTAATTTGTTTTCAGGCGGATTCCCGCCGGGCTCTGCGTCATGGTTTTGCCATATTTGCTGATGATCAACGTGTTGGTAGGGTGACCAGTGGTTCTTTTTCTCCCAGCCTTTCTGTGGGTATCGGCATGGGGTATGTTTCGGGTAATTATGTTAGCGGTGCTGAACTTATGGTTAAGGATGCAGGTACAGAAATTCTAGTTAGAGTCGTAAAAAGGCCTTTTTATAGAAAGGAAAATTAGGGGACGGTTCTGTTTTTCCGTCTCTTATTTTGTAGGAAAACAGAACCGTCCCCTTGATTTTAACTTGAAAAGGAGAATTTGATGAACATACCCAAAAATCTTTTTTATACCAAGGATCATGAATGGGCGCGCATTGAGGGTAATACCGCTTATATCGGCATTACTGATTATGCTCAGCATTCTCTGGGGGATATTACTTTTGTGGAATTACCTAAAATAGGCGAAGAGCTTAAACAATCCGGACATTGTGCCACCGTCGAATCAGTCAAAGCCGCATCGGAAGTTTATGCGCCTTTATCGGGGAAAGTTTTATCGGTTAATGTGGAATTATCAGCCCATCCGGAGTTAATCAATCAGTCGGCGTATGAATTAGGTTATTTTTTTTCAATGCAAATTACCAATGCGAATGAAAAAGCTAAGCTTATGGATGCAGCAAGTTATGAACGTTATGTAGAGGGGCTCACCAAATGAGTTATATCCCGCATACACTGGAGGATATTAAGCAAATGCTCTCGGCAATCGGTGTTAAGAGTATCGCTGAGCTTTTTAAAGATATTCCTGCTGAGCTGGCACCGAAATCTTTTAATATCCCCGAATCAAAATCGGAGTTTGAAGTAACACAGATTTTACGTAAGCTTGCGGCAAAAAACGCCACAGGGTTAGTTAATTTTGTGGGCGCAGGATTCTATGATCATTTTATTCCGGCTAGCGTCGATGCGATTGTCAACCGTTCAGAATTCTATACTGCCTACACTCCGTATCAGCCGGAATGTTCTCAGGGGTGGCTGCAGGCAATCTATGAATATCAGAGTATTATTTGTCAGCTAACCGGCTTGGATGTTTCCAACGCTTCTTTGTACGACGGAGGGACTGCGCTTTTTGAGGCAATGATGATGGCGGTGAGGGCGACCGGAAGAAACAAAATAATTTTAGACAGTGGGGTAAATTTGATCTACCGCACCATGCTTTATACTTATACCTCAAATCTTTCGGTTGAGTTCGTGGAGATTCCGGTGGTGCACGGGCAAAGCAGCCGAGAAGAATTATTTAAACATTTAGATGATAAATGCGCCGCGGTAATTTTACAGAATCCTAATTTCTTTGGCGCTATTGATGATCATAGCGATATCGTGGAAAAAGTGCATAAATTCGGCGCTTTAGCCATTGCTTCGGTCTATCCGGTTTCTTTAGGGATGTTAAAAACTCCCGGTGAGATGGGATTCGATATTGCCACCGGGGAGGGGCAGAGCTTGGGAATTCCTCTTTCTTTCGGCGGGCCTTATCTAGGATTTATGGCGGTAAAAAATGAACTGGTGCGTCAGATGCCCGGCAGGATTGTGGGCGCTACTGTGGATAGCGATGGAAAAAGAGGTTTCGTCTTGACTCTGCAGACACGTGAGCAGCATATCCGTCGTCAAAAAGCAACTTCCAATATTTGCTCAAATGAGGCGCTTTGCGCTTTGCGCGCGGCGGTATTTGTTTCGTTGTTGGGCCGAGACGGGCTAAAAGAATTGGCCCAGCATAATTATCAAAAAGCTGAGTTTGCCAAAGAGGAGTTATCGCGCATTAATGGCGTAACGGTAAAACGCTCTTCACCGACCTTTAATGAATTTACTGTATTGTTGCCCCGCCAGGCTGATGAGGTAGTGCTTAAGATGATTGAAAAAGGTTTTGCTTGCGGTTTTCCGTTAGGCAGGTTTTATAAGGGGATGGATAATTATTTATTGATTGCCGTTACTGAGAAAAGAACCAAAGAAGAAATTTGCCGGCTTGCCCATAGCCTGGAGGCAGTATGCAGTTAATTTTCGAAAAACATCAAGCCGGCAGGCGGGGTTTTTCCTACGGAGAGTGTGATGTTGATCAAGTAAAACCTCTAGCAGAAAAATATCTACGTCAAGCGCCGGCGCATTTGGCTTCGCTTAGTGAATTAGATGTTGTGCGCCATTATACAAATTTATCCCGGCTTAATTATTCTGTCGATACAAATTTCTATCCGCTTGGTTCCTGCACGATGAAATATAATCCGAAATTTTGTGAGCAGATTGCTGCTCTGGAAGGATTTTCTCAACTGCATCCGTTATTGCCGCAGCTTTCCGGCGGGGGAATGTTGGCGCAAGGATCTTTAGAAGTATTATATGAATCTGAAAAGCTGCTTTGCGAGATTACCGGAATGACGGCTTTTACTCTGCAGCCTTTAGCCGGAGCTCACGGTGAATTAACCGGAGTGATGTTGATTGCCGCCTATCATAAAAATAAAGGAGACAGGCGTAAATATATTATTGTGCCGGATTCATCGCACGGAACCAATCCTTCCAGCGCGGCTATTGCCGGTTACGAAGTTATTGTTATTCCTACCGGTACCGACGGTTATATGGATTTAATTGAATACAAAAAACATTTAAATAATGAAGTAGCCGCGGTAATGTTGACTTGTCCGGATACTTTAGGAATTTTTAACCCACAGATTAAAGAGATCGCGGATCTGGCGCATAAGTGCGGTGCATTGATGTATTATGACGGAGCTAACCTTAATGCTATGTTGGGTAAGTGCCGTCCGGGTGATATTGGGTTCGATGTGGTGCATTTAAATTTACATAAGACATTTGCCACTCCGCACGGCGGCGGCGGACCGGGAGCAGGGCCGGTAGGAGTAAATGAAAAATTAGTCGAATTTCTGCCGATATCGCGCGTTGTGCGTAGATCTGATGGAACATTCGCGCTGGATTATCAAAAGCATAAGTCTATCGGCTACATCGCGCCTTTTTACGGAAATTTCGGAGTGATTCTTAAAACCTATGCCTACATATTAGCTTTAGGCAGGGATGGTTTAATTAGGGCAGCTGAGATCGCTGTGCTCAATGCCAATTATTGCCAGGTAAAACTTAAAAAATATTATGACCTGCCTTTTGATAAAAGATGTATGCACGAATGTGTATTTTCAGCAACTCGTCAGGCAAAAAACGGCGTCCATGCAATTGATATCGCCAAATATTTAATTGATCAGGGGTATCATCCGCCGACGATATATTTTCCGCTTATCGTCAAAGAAGCTTTGATGATCGAGCCGACAGAAACAGAATCCAAAGAAACCCTGGATGCTTTTATTGAAGTTATGATTCAGATCGCCCGGCTGGCCCAAGAGAATCCTTCGGCTGTAACGGGCGCGCCGCTTAAGATGCCGATTAAACGCCTGGATGAAGTAAGGGCAGCGCGCGAGCTAAATCTTAGCTGGAAACCTTAAGTCATGAGGGCTCATCTAGTTTCGTCATTGCGAGGGCACGAAGTGCCCGAAGCAATCTAAACAAGAGATTGCGCAGCCTGTTGCGAGCCCGTACTTGAGATTGCTTCGTCGTCCCGCCAAAGGCGGGACTCCTCGCAATGACGGGCGAAGCAATCGGACTTGGCTCCTCGCAATGACGTGAATTGAATATGAAATTTTTTAGGCTTATAAAATCTAAACCTTTAAGCGCGCAATATAATATGGAGTTGGATGAAAAAATATTTGAGCGTTATCTGGATGATGGTGTGGGGGTTTTTAGGGTCTATCGCTGGGAAAGGCCATCTTTGACCTACGGGTTTTCCCAAAACGTACAAGATGAAATTAATTTGCAGCAATGCGCAGCTGATCGAATACAAATCGCCAAAAGAATCACCGGCGGGGGAATCCTTTTTCATGACAATGAAATTACTTATAGTTTTGTTTGTAGCAAGGATGATGTAGGAGAGCCGCAAAGCGAAATTGTTGCTTATCGCAATATTTGTAAATTTCTCATGCGCTTTTATGAATCACTTGGGCTTGTTTCGAAATTTGCGTTAGAGGATAAAAACTTTAAAGACAGATGCGCTGCGCACCAACTTTGCAGCGCTTCATATGAAAAATACGATATTGTCATTGGCGGCCGGAAAATCGGCGGTAACGCCCAGAAAAGAAAAAGGCAGGTTGTTTTTCAGCATGGCTCAATTCCCTTAAGCGTTAATTGGGATTTGCTGCGCAAGTATGCGCATTCTTTACCGGCTGATATTTCCAGTCAGGTGACATCACTTAGCGCTGAGCTAAAGGTAGTTCCTCAGAAAGATGTTTTAGAACAGAAATTAATTGATGCTTTTGCTGATACGTTTAATGTAGAATTTTTAGATTACCGTCATTGCGAGCCCGAAGGGCGAAGCAATCTAAACAAGAGATTGCGCAGCCTGTTGCGAGCCCGTACTTGAGATTGCTTCGTCGTCCCGCCAAAGGCGGGACTCCTCGCAATGACGGGCGAAGCAATCGGACTTGGCTCCTCGCAATGACAATCCATATGAAACCTGTTTGGCTGAATAAAAAAATCAATCTTGGTAGTTGTTCTGCGCTGAAGGAGTCTTTGCGCAATTTAAAAGTTGAAACGGTTTGCGAGCAGGCAATGTGCCCGAATATGGGCGAGTGTTTTAGCCGCAATGAAGCGACATTTTTAATTCTTGGCCGTAGTTGTACGCGTCAGTGCAGTTTCTGTAATATAAATAAGTTTGCGCCTGAACAACCTGATTTAGGTGAGCCCAAGCGCGTTGCCCAGGCAGTACAAACATTGGGTTTAAAGCATGTTGTAATTACTAGCGTTACCCGGGATGATTTGATTGACGGAGGCGCGGGAATTTTTGCCCAGACTATTGAGCGCATCCGAGAAAAATCTCCCGATGTAAATATCGAAGTCCTGATTCCCGATTTTAAACTTTCTTTAAGCGCTCTAAGGACGGTGGCTGATGCTCAGCCGGATATTATCGCGCACAACCTGGAAACCGTGCCTTCGCTTTATCCGGCAGTACGCCAGGGTGGGAATTATCCCCGTTCACTTAGTTTATTGCGCCTAGTTAAAGACCTGTTCCCTAAACTTAGAACTAAATCCGGGCTGATGTTGGGAGTCGGTGAAAAACAAAGCGAGGTCCTGGCGACAATGAAAGATTTACGTTTTGTGGAATGCGATTTTTTAAGTATCGGCCAGTATCTGGCTCCCAGTAAAGAGCATCATCCAGTTAAAAAATATATTAGGCCGGAGAAGTTTAATTATTACCAGTTAGAAGGCAAGAAGATGGGTTTTTCGCATATTCAAAGCGGCCCGTATGTGCGCAGTTCCTATAAGGCGGGAGATTATTTATTTAAAGGGGAAAATTAAAATGGCTAAAGTTGTAATGAACGTTAAGTTGTTAGAGATGAGTGAGAATGCGATTGCTTTGATCTATGTCGCTTGCCGGCAGTGTTATTCTGAAAAATTTGCCGGAGAAGTTTTTTCAGATGAATCGATAAGTAAAGTAAAGCAGGAAGAGTTTGTGAAAAAGATTGTCTCCTCCGGACACCTTAGCCCGCTGGAGCATGTTAAATTTACTTTTGCGATTGAGGGAGTATCCCGCGCGCTAACACATCAATTGGTGCGTCATCGCCTTGCCTCATATTCACAAATGAGCCAGAGGTATGTAAAAGAAAAAGACTTCGATTATATTATTCCGCCTTCGATTGAGAAAAATAGCCAGGCAAGAAATGAATTTGAGCAGTTAATGATAAATATCCAGCAAAGTTATACTAAGTTGCTTATGTTGATGGGCCAAGATAATATTACTGGAGAGGCGGCAAATCAGGACGCGCGCTTTGCTCTTCCGCAGGCTGCGGAGACCAAGATTGTGGTAACCATGAATTGCCGGGAGCTTCTGCATTTCTTTCAACACCGTTGTTGTTCCCGGGCGCAGTGGGAGATACGCCAATTAGCCAATAAAATGTTGGATATTTGCCATAAGAAATTACCGGCAGTTTTTTCCCAGGCCGGAGCTAAATGTGATGAATTGGGATATTGCCCGGAGGGCGAGAAGTTTTGCTGCGGAAAATATCCTGTAAAGAACTAAAGGAAATTTTTAATAGTTTTCTCTAGATGAAGAACGCCAATTTTATTCAACGCTCCGCTATAGGGGCAGTATCGTTTTTAAAAGAAATGATTTTTTCCGAGGAGATTGCTTTGCGCAGGGGGTTTTTGCAATCGTTGGATCCAAGGATGAAGTTAGCCACTTTTCTTCTATTGATTATTCAGGTTTTGTTTGCCCGCAGTATCGTGGTTTTGTTTTTTCTTTATGTTTTATGTTTGTTATTCGCTTTAGCATCTAAGATAAAATTGGGATTTTTCTTAAAGCGCACCTGGATTTTTATTCCTTTGTTCTCATTATTTATCGCGATTCCTGCGTTTTTTATTAATTTTACTTCGGCGTCGATTTTTGTACTGCGCGTGCTTACTTGCGTGTCTTGGGCGGTGCTTTTGAGCATTACGACAAAGCATTTTGAATTATTGAAAGTCCTGCGTATTTTTAAAGTATCGCAGATATTTGTGATGACTTTGGGGATCTGTTATCGCTATATCTATCTGTTCGTAGAAATAATTGAGCAGACGTATTTAGCGATTAAGAGCCGCGTGGGTAACGGAGTGCATTATCAAAAAGGCCAAGGCATTGTGGCTTGGAATATTGCTTCTCTCTGGAATCGTTCGGTTAAGCTTAATGAAGAGGTGTATCAGGCGATGCTTTCCCGGGGGTTTAGCGGGGAAGCCGTAGCTTGGGATGATTTTAAAATTAAAACCCGGGACTGGCTGTGGTTAGTTTTAGTAGGAGTAATTATTGTTATTGTCATTGCGAGGTAATGGTAGTGTGTCATTGCGAGCCCGGAGGGCGAAGCAATCTAATAAAAGATTGCTTCGTCGCCTGCGGCTCCTCGCAATGACACGAATTTTAGGTTACTATTATGGATAATATAATCTTTGAATTAAGTGATGTTCATTACTCTTATCTGGGTAAATTCCCGGCTTTATGCGGAATTGATATTAAAATTAATCGGGGGCAGAAAATAACGATTATCGGAGCTAATGGCTCAGGCAAGTCGACTTTTTTACAACTACTTGACGGCTTGGTTTTTGCCGATCAAGGGGTTGTGAATTTTTTTGAGCAGCAACTAAATGAAAAAACTTTTAATGATGCGGAATTTTCACAAGATTTCAGGCGCAAAGTAGGATTTATTTTTCAGAATTCTGATGTACAGTTATTTTGTCCGACAGTCAAAGAAGATATTGTTTTTGGCCCGTTACAGCTGGGTTTTGCCAAAAACCAAGTGCAAAAACGCTTGGAAGAATTGGTAGCTGTTTTAGATATCGGAGCATTACTTTATCGGTCTCCGCATCAGTTAAGTATCGGTGAAAAACGCAAGGTAGCCATAGCTTCCACTTTGATTATTGATCCAGAGGTGCTTATTTTGGATGAGCCGACTGCTGGCCTGGATCCTTTAACTACGCGGCATATTATTGATTTTTTAATTACGGCAAATTTAAGCGGTAAAACGATTATAACTGCCACCCACGATTTACATATTGTTGAGGAGATATCTGATTTAGTCTATGTCTTTAGTCAGGAAAAGAAAATAGTTCAATCCGGTTTAGCTGAAGTTATTCTTAATGATTTGCCGCTACTTCAGGCGAATAATCTAGTGCATATTCATCGTCATAAGCATGAAGATAAGGCGCATATCCATCCGCACTTGCATATTGATCATCATGGAGAAGATCACTAGTTCGTCATTGCGAGGAGGGCAACTGCTTCACCCGTCATTGCGAGGAGCCGTAGGCGACGAAGCAATCTCGGTTTAGATTGCTTCGCCACTGCGTGGCTCGCAATGACGAAAGAGAAGGTGAGCTCGCAATGAATAGTTGAAATTTGTGTCATTGCGAGGAGCGTAGCGACGAAGCAATCCCGGT
>CAYIFW010000032.1:0-13069 GCA_964362795.1 uncultured Planctomycetales bacterium
AAATAATTATATCCTGTGAACGCTTAATCTCCTCCATAATCGCTTTAATTCTTTCCTCAATCTGGCCGCGGTATTTAGTGCCGGCAACCATCAGAGCTAAATCTAAAACAATTAAACGTTTTCCCCTTAAAATTTCAGGAATATTACCGGATATAATTAACTGAGCTAAACCCTCAACAATCGCCGTTTTTCCTACTCCGGCCTCCCCTAATAATACCGGATTATTTTTCGTCCGGCGGCTTAAGACCTGAATCACCCGTTCAATTTCCCGCGTGCGGTCGACCACCGGATCTAATTTATTTTCCCGCGCCAAAGCCGTAAGGTCGCGGCCAAAAGCGTCCAGCGCAGGAGTCTTGGTCTTAGCCGCCTGCGCGCCGCCCTGATTGGCCCCCGGCAAAGCCGAACCCAAAAGCCCCATTACTTCATTACGCACAGAATTTAAATCCATACCTAAATTCAACAATACCTGCGAAGCAATTCCTTCGCCTTCACGGATAAGCCCAAGTAAAAGATGTTCCGTACCGATATAATTATGGCCTAAGGACCGGGCCTCTTCAGCAGCTAACTCCAGGGCTTTCTTGGCCCGCGGCGTAAAAGGAATATCTCCGATAATCTGAGTAGTCGGCCCGGGCTGCACCAGTTTTTCAATTTCAATGCGAATATTTTCCAATGAAACATCCAGCTTCTGCAATACCGCAGCCGCCACACCTTCTCCTTCACGGATTAATCCCAATAATATATGCTCCGTACCGATATAGTCGTGATTAAAACGGCGCGCTTCTTCCTTGGCTAAAATAATTACTTTTCTGGCTCTTTCCGTAAAACGATTAAACATGATTTCTCCCCTTATAATAAATTAAGTTTTTTACGAATTAATTCCGCTCTCTTTAAATCTCTTTCCTGCGCTGAAAGTTTTTTATTTTCTAGCTTTTGTAAATGCGACGGCTGCGTGGTAATAAAAAGTTCATTGATCGTACGGCGGTCAATGTCTTTGATCATCCCCAGATCGCTTCCCAGCCGCACCATCGATAACAATTCAATCGTCTCCTGGCTGGTAATAATCCGGGCGCTCTTTAAGATACCTAAAGAGCGGTTAATCCTGTCCTCTAAAACATCTTTGCCCTTAGAAAGCATAATCTCCCTGGCCTGCGTTTCCTGCTCGATAATCTGCCGGATTAAACCGTTAATATTTTCAATAATCTCACTTTCGCTGTGCCCTAAAGAAACCTGGTTGGAGATCTGAAAAAAATTACCGCTGGCCTGTGTGCCTTCGCCATAAAGGCCGCGGGTTGTAAAACTTAATTTGGCAATTGCCGCCAGTACCCTCTCGATCTGCCTGCTCATTACTAAAGCCGGCAAATGCAGCATCACTGAGCCGCGCATTCCTGTGCCGGTATTGGTCGGGCAAGCAGTAAGATAACCAAAATCCGCCAGATACGCATAATCCAGAAGTTTAGCTAAAGCATCATCAATACTATTAATAATATTCCAAGCCTCGAAAAGATTAAACCCCGATTGCATCAGCTGAATCCGCAGATGGTCCTCTTCATTGATCATTACCGCGATATTTTCTTCATTATTAAAGAGCACCGCCTTCTGCTCAGTTTTCTGAGTATGCTCAATAGACATCAGATGCCTCTCGACCAAAAACTGCTTGTCGATACTATCTAAGTTCGTCAACTTAAAAAGCGTAGAGTTTTTAAGCAACTCAACTTTAGACATGGCGGCACTAGTTTTATCAATAACCTCATCCAGCTGCGGCTTAGATGCCCAATGCGGAAAAGGAATTTGATTCAGATTTCTAGCCAGGCGAATCCTGCTGGAGATAACAATATCGGAATTAGGCCCGGTGCCCTTGAGCCATTCACTAGTATGATTAATTAAATCGTCGATTTGCATATCAACTTTCTTTTTTACTCTCGATGGCCTTAATCTGATCACGCAGGCGCGCCGCTTCTTCAAAAGCTTCTTTGGTAATCGCATTTTGCAGCTGCTCTTTTAATTCCTGCAAGCAGATCTTCTTTTTATCAACTTTAGAACTGGTAGATTTTATCTTCCCGGGACACTTCAAAGGGCTTTTACCAATATGCTGATTAGAACCGTGTATGCGCTTTAATAAAGGCGCCAAATATTTGCGAAAAACATTATAACACTCCGCGCAACCCAGCCGGCCGATCTTTTTAAAATCCGCATAGCTTAAGCCGCAACTCGGGCATTTAAGGCTAACAACCTCTTCTTCCTTAGTTAATGGTTTCTGAAAATCAACCATCCCGGCTAATAAATCACTGAGGCCGAACTGAGACTCCATCGCCGCGCTCTTATCTTTTGCGCACTCCTCACACAAATGCAGCTCATTCATCTTTTCATCGATGATTTCAGTCAAGTGCACGGTTGCCGCATTTTTTCCGCAAATATCACAAAGCATAATTATCCTTATAATCCTGGGGACGGTTCTCTGTTTTAGAGAACCGTCCCCAAGTTTCTAATATTTTAATCCGTCTTTAGCGGTTAATTCCTTAAATTTCTTCATCAAAAATAATGTTAGTTTACCCGGCTTGCCGTTACCGATGATTCTGCCGTCTACCTTAACCACCGGAATAACTTCCGCCGCGGTTCCGGTAAGAAAACACTCGTCAGAAATATAAACTTCATGGCGGGTAATCACATGCTCATGCGCGCCGATCTTATTCTTACGGGCAATCTCTAGAATCGAATCCCGGGTAATCCCGCGTAAAGTCCCCATGCATTGCGGAGGAGTATAAAGATGTCCGCCTTTGGCCACAAAGATATTATCCCCGGTGCATTCGGCAACATAACCTAAAGAATCCAGCATGATTGCTTCATCGCATCCGGCGTTACCGGCTTCAATTTTAGCCAGGATATTATTTAAATAATTCAAAGACTTAATCTGAGGATTAAGCGCCTCAGGCAGATTGCGCACTGTCGGCACGGTAACAATAGTTAAGCCTTCGCGGTAAAGTTTCTCCGGATACAAAGCGATACGGTCAGCAATAATAATCACCGTTGCCCCTTTATAACATTTACGCGGATCCAGCCCTAAATCCCCTTCTCCGCGGGTAACCACTAAGCGGATATAGGCATTATCTAATTTATTAGCCTTAATCGTATCAACTACTGCCTTAGTCATTTGCTCTTTGGACAGAGGAATCTTTAACATAATGCTCTGGGCAGATTCAAAAAGACGGATAATATGCTCTTTTAATTTAAACACCCTGCGGTTATACGAACGGATGCCTTCAAAAACTCCGTCGCCATAAAGCAGCCCGTGATCAAAAACAGAAACCTTGGCATTTTCTTTTTCATAAAATTTTCCGTTAATATAGATTTTCATTAATACCTCCGAATTTATGTCATTGCGAGGAGCGCAAAGCGCGACGAATCAATCCAATTCGAGATTGCTTCGCCACTGTGTGGCTCGCAATGACACGCTAGTGTAAAAGAATCCCATCTTTCAAATGCATAACTCTTCCCGCGGAAGATGCAATATCCGAATCATGCGTAACCATAACGATGGTAATTTTCTGCTCTCGATTAAGCTCAATTAAAAGCTGCAAAATATTCTTTCCGTTTTCCGAATCCAAATTCCCTGTCGGCTCATCGCAAAGCAGAAGCTGCGGTTTATTGATCAATGCCCGGGCAATCGCCACTCTCTGCTGTTCTCCGCCGGATAAAGCGGGCGGCCGGTGTTTGAGCCTGCCAGATAAACCTAATCTTTCTAAAAGCTCGATAGCCAACGGCAAATTATTTTTTTTCTCCCACCAGGATTTTAAAATACTAGGCAATAAAACATTCTCCAACGCGTTTAATTCCGGCAAGAGATGAAAAAACTGGAAAACAAAACCTACTTTACGATTACGCAAATTAGCCCGGGCAATATCATCCAACCCGTAAATATTAGCTCCCTGAAAATAAACTTCGCCGCCTGTGGGATCATCCAGGCCGCCTAAGATATGCAAAAGCGTGGATTTACCCGCGCCACTTGGCCCCTGAATAACTAAAAATTCACCTTCGCTAACCGTAAAATTTATGTTCTTTAATACTTCCAGATTACGCGTCGTATCGCGATAACTTTTACAGATACTCCGCGCCTCAACTATTTCCTTATTCATGCCGCAAAGCCTCGCTGGGAATAATTCTAGTGGCATAATATGCCGGATAAATACTGGCAAATAAAGTAATACCTAAAGCCGAGATCACAATCAGGCTGATATCGCCAAAATTAATATTAACCGGGATGCGATTAAAATAATAGATATCCTGAGGGATCAGAGGCCTACCGATAATTTTTGAGATAAGATCCACCACTTTATCTAAAGATAGGGCTAAAGAAATCCCTGCGATTAATCCTAAAAGAATACCGCTTAAGCCGATTGCCATTCCCTGATAAACGAAGATCTGCAAAATGCTTTTTGTTTTAGCGCCGACCGAACGCAAAATACCGATATCTTTAATCCGGCCCATCACTGACATAATCAAAGTACCGACAATACCAAAGGCGGCAACGACAGTCGTCATGGTCACCACAATAAACATCACGATCTTTTCAAGTTTTAAAGCTTCCAAAAAATTTTTATTCGCGTCAATCCAGGTACGCGCCTGATAAGTGCCAAAACCTTTTAAATCCCGGTACAACTTTTCTTTGACCTCATCCACTTTATAAACATCATCTACTTTAATCGCAATTCCGCTTACTGTATCGGGCATTTTATAAAAATCCTGCGCCCCTTTAATACTCGTTAAAATTAAACTTGAATCATAAAGATACATTCCGCTGTTAAAAATACCTTTAATAATAAAATCAGTTTTGGTTAAAGTAACCGGAGAAATTAAGCTCGCGCTATCTCCAATGGTCAAACCCAGGCGGTTCGCCAGCTCCTGGCCTAACGCAACTTCATTTCCTGTTAAGTCATAACTTCCTAACTTCAAATATTCATCAATCTTAGAAATTCGCGCTTGCCGCTTAGGATCGATACCGCGGACCTCGACTCCAAAAATCGATTTTCCATTCTTGACCAGGGCTTGTCCGTCAATAAAAGCAGTGGCGCCTAAAATATAGGGGAAAGTTTTTAACTTATCAATTACCCGGTCAGGATCTTTTGATCCGCCATAAAATTCTAAGGACAAATGCGCGTTGGTGCCTACCATTTTATCCTCTAAGAACCGGTCAAATCCGGTCATCACCGAAATAACAATAATTAAGACCATTACCCCGATAGCAATACCGATCACCGAAATCAAAGCGGTAATGGAAATAATTTTTTCTTTTTTACCCGCTCTTAGATATTTCTGGCTAAGCCATAACTCCGAAAACATATTAAATTTCTTCCTCTGGCTGCTGAGGCCGCAGCAGAGGAAATAGAATTACATCCCTGATTGAGGGTTGATCCGCCAATAACATCACCAACCGGTCGATGCCGATACCCAGCCCCCCAGCAGGAGGCATACCGTGTTCTAAAGCTAAAAGATAATCCTCATCCACAGTTTTCTTCTCTTCCCCGGGTAAATCTTTGATCTCTTCTTCAAAACGCCTGCGCTGTTCCAATGGGTCATTTAACTCCGAGTAAGCATTGGCAATTTCCATACCCCCAACATAGAGCTCAAACCTCTCTGAAATCAACGGGTTATCCTGTTTCACCTTAGCCAAGGGGCATAGACTGGTGAAATAATCCGTAATAAATACAGGATTGGCCTGTAAATCCTGCTCCAGCCCGTCTTCAACAATTTTGTTTATCTGAGAACGGCTGAGGCGATTTTTATCCAAAGCATATCCTTTTGCTTGCAATTTATTTAACATCTGCGCCGGATCGTCCTGCGGGTCGATACCGAATTTATCTTTAACTAGTGCTGCAAATGACTGTCTGCTCCAGGGAGTTTTAAGGTCGATGGTTTTACCCTGAAAAGATAGCTCCTCTTTCCCCAAAACTTCCTTTGCTATATGACAAATGAGATCCTGAGTTAAACTGATCATCCCTTCACAATCAGTATAAGCCTGGTAAACTTCAAGCATGGTAAACTCCGGATTATGCCGCGTAGACACGCCTTCATTGCGAAAAGAACGGTTAATTTCATAAACCCGGTCAAGGCCGGCAACTAAAAGCCTTTTTAAATAGAGCTCCGGGGCAATCCTTAAAAATAAATCCATACTATATTCATTATGGAATGTTTTAAAAGGCCTGCCGGCTGCGCCTCCGGCAATATCATGCATCATCGGAGTCTCAACTTCCAGGAAACTTCTCTCGTCGAGAAAACTGCGGATAGCGCTGATAATTTTTGCGCGCAATAAAAATACTTTTTTTACCTCTTCATTAGTCAGCAAGTCCAGATAACGCTGCCGGTAACGTATTTCTACATCCTTTAGGCCATGCCATTTTTCCGGTAAAGGCCGCAAAGCTTTAGATAATATACTAAAATCTTCCACCTTAAGCGTAAATTCACCGGTATGCGTCTTAAAAAGTTCACCGCTAGCGCTGATAATGTCGGCAATATCCAAGTGCTCAAGGAGCGCGGTCTTCTCTAAGCCGATAATGTCCCTTTTAACGTAGAGCTGAATCTTACCGGTTGAATCCCGCAGATCCATAAAATTAACCTTACCATGGCCCCGGTTAGCCATAACCCTGCCGCAAAGAGTAACCTTTTTACCTTCTTCAAAACTGCTCAAGGCCTCTCCGATAGCAGTATGCAAAGGCACGCCTGCCGGATATATTGGAACATTTTTAGCGCCCAGCGCTTCTAATTTTGTAATTCTTTGTTGAACAATCTCATTAATGTCCATAGTCTGATAATTATATCGTATCTTTAGGGTTATGTCAAAACAAAAAGGCAAGAAAAAAGAGGCATTTCTCCTCAGAGAAACACCCCTTTCCTTATATAATTTCTACTCTAAGCCTTGTATTCCGAAAGTTTCTTAATCCGCTTAAGCATGTTCGGATGCGTGCTTAAAAGCTCAAGCATCCTATCCCCTAAATTTAAGCGGATATTCGATCTTCGCAGCAGATCAAGCTCAACGGAATCAATTGTGCCGCTTTTATCCAAATCTAATTGCGCCAGCTCCAGTACTTCCTTACGGCCCTGAGACGGATCATTGATGAAAAAAGCCTTTAAGCCTTCAGTTTGTTTCAAAGACTCCTGGCTTAATCTTGCCGAGCCATAAGCTAGTTTGTAAAGGCTGGAAGCTAAAGCTTTAGGCTGATTCCCTAAAGCCACCGAACCGCGGTCAGCAAAATACTCCCGGATACGCGAGGCGTAAAGCACTAAAAGATTGGTTATAAAATAAAACAAGAAGGCTGCCAAACCGATTAATATAGTATTGCCTCCCCGCTCATCCCGCCGGCGGCCGTAAAATAAAAACTGCCAGGCAATCCGATACATAATCATCGGGATTACCGACAATAAAGTAATTGTCAGCACATCGTGATTTTTTAAATGGCTTAATTCATGCCCAAGCACGGCTTTTAATTCTTCATCGTCGAGTAATTTCATAATTCCGGCAGTTACGCAAACTCTGCCGTCTCTGAGCGATCGGCCAAAAGCAAAAGCATTAGGAATATCAATCTGGGCAATGCCGATTCTGGGCATCGGAATATTAGCGCGCGCGCTTAAAGACTCCACCATCGCAAACAAGCGGGGGTTCTCCTGGCGATTAATATATTTTACGCGCATGCTCCATTCGACAATCTTCGGCCCCAGCAGATACTGGATCAGCATCATTACCAGAGAAATAATTAAATAGAAACTGAAACCTCCCACATGCAGAAAACTAGTGCCGATAATCACCATTAGAGCGTAAATGATCCCGAATAAAAAAGTTACTAACAACCACATTCTTAATTGTAATGACCACATATTAATTAGGCCTCCTTTAACACTTCAGCTTTAATAACAAATTTTACTACCGGTGAATCGGCATTATCGGTATTTACATAGACAAACTGCTTTATTTGTCCCGCATATTTTTTGGAATTAAAAGTTACACTTATCATCGTGGATTCATTCGGTTCTAAAGATTTTTTATCTGCCTGCGAGGCAGTACATCCGCAAGAGGTATTGACGCTTAAGATATTCAAAGTTGCAGCCGTATTATTCTTAAATACAAAATCATGTTTTAAAACCTGATCCTGTTTAACTTTACCAAAATCCCACGCATTAAGATCAACAACCTTATCTTCCGCAGATGCCAATTGAAAAATAAAGAAGCCTGTTAAAAATAACCCTAGAATTTTACGCATTAACCCCTCCAGAGTAAAAATATCCCTAAACTGAAAAATAAAGCTGCCATAAAAATCTTAATCAGGCCCAAATGTTTTTTTAAGAAACTTGAAAATTGCAAACTTGTTGTACCCAGAAGCGCAAAAATAAAAATCACGATTAATGGGATTATAAACATAATATTATACAACAAAAGATAACCCAGAGCCTGAAACTTTAAAGGAGTGCTCTTTAAAACAAAGGATATCGTCGGCAAATACACCTGGCCGGTACAAACCGCCTCCAGCAATGAAACTAAAAAACCGCTGGCAATCGCGCTGAAAATAAGCTTATTTAATCCGGGTAACGGCTGATCCTGCCTTTCCTGCGCGCTGCGGCGGTGAAAAAATCCTATAACTTTATGAATGCTATCCTTAATTGGTTTAGGCAGTTGCAAAAGAAGCCCTTCAGTAGAACCGGTCCGCTTAAATTTAATAAAATCATAAAGCGCGAAAATTCCAAATAAAATACTAAGCATCCCGACAATTGAATTAACTAAATTACTCACCAGCCAAAATCCCTTAAAGCGGTAGAGAAAATTAAAAATCCCCAAACCAATCCCTAAATAAGTTAAGAATACCGTAAAAATAAATGCCGATCCGATAAGAATCAGCTCTCTTTTACGATACCCCTGCGCGGTAAGAAAAGACATAAAAAACACAATCACTGTAAAGGCGCAGGGATTAATCCCGTCCTCCAGGCCGGCAATAATGATTGCCGCCGGAGCAAAACTTTTAAAATAAGCGACCAGATCGCCTGAAACCTCCTCTAAAACCGAGGGTTTGCCTTTTAAACCTTTTAAAATAAAACCTTTCAAATTATCTTTAAGGTGAGCATCGGATTTCAAGATTCTTCCGTTAAAATAAAAAAGCGGAACTTGAAATTTCAAGCCCGCTCCCCTTTTCTGCAATAAACCCATCAGCATCTTATAATTGTCAGTTTCCCCTATATCCCGGTATTCAAAGCTAACCCTATCTTTAAACTCCTGCTCCAGGCCGGGCAACACCTTTTGCTTGGCTTCAACACAGGCATGACAACTTAGCGAATGAAAAATAACCAGCGCAGGCTTCTCCTGCTTATCCTGGGAAAAAGATCTGGCCGGAAAAATCCCACTTAAAAGTAAAAAAACAAAAATATACCTTTTTACCCTCTTCCAAAATAATTGCATATTCATGCCTGTTATGTTAACATAAACCCATGGTTTTTAAAATAAAAATTCGCCTAGAAAAAGAGCTGCGCGACTATGCCGATAATATTGACAAAACATACTCGCTGAACAGGCTTTCCCCCGCCCTCTCTAATAATATCAAAGAATTTATTTGCCGGCCCGGCAAAAGAATACGGCCGATATTATTCTGCATCGGCTATCTGGGATTCTCCCAAAAAACCCCTGCCGGGCTTTACCGCAGCGCTATAGCTTTAGAACTTTTACATGATTTTCTATTAGTTCACGACGATATTATTGATAAATCACTTCTTCGCCGAGGTAAGCCTTCCATGCACGCCTTATTAGCGAAAGATTTTTGCCAAAATAAAAAAACTAAATTCAGCGGCCAAGACCTGGCAATAGTTACCGGCGACATTATCTACGCCATGGCTCTGGATGCTTTCTTATCCATTAATGAGAACTTCCTGCGTAAAGAAGCAGCGCTAAAGAAATTTATTTCTTCAAGCATACATACAGCAGGCGGAGAATTTATCGAACTCGTCTTGGGGAATAAGCCCATCGAAAAAGTCAACCTAAAAGATATTTATAAAATTTATGACTTTAAAACCGCTAACTACACCTTTGCCTCTCCTCTTACCCTAGGAGCAACTCTTGGCGGAGCAGAAATTAACCAGGTCAAAAAGATACACGCTTACGGCATGCTTCTGGGTAGGGCTTTTCAGATCAAAGACGATATAATCGGAATATTCGGTAAAAAAAGCCAGACCGGCAAATCTAACTATACCGATATTAAAGAAGCCAAAAGAACTTTACTTATCTACTATGCTTTCAATCAAGCGAATAAAAAAGACAAACTCGCCATAAAAAATATTTTAGAAGCCGACCATGTGAAGAAAACCGACCTTGGAACAATACAGAAAATTATAATTGAATCCGGCGCGTTAAGTTACGCGCAAAATCAGATAAAATACCTATACTCACAAGCTATAAAACAGATCGCTGGCTTAAGAATAAAGAAAAATTACTTAGAGGCATTAAATAGCTTCTGCAAAAAGATACTTTTAAACGAAAAAATATGAAAATAAATCTAGCAAAATCCGCGGGATTCTGTTTTGGAGTAAAAAAGGCAATTACTATTGCCCTGGAAACTTCTAGAATCAAAAAACCGATATTCATGCTCGGAGATATTGTGCATAACGAAGAGGTGGTCAAACAAATTCAGAAAGTAGGAATTAAAAAAATTAACCGGCTGTCTAAGGGAAAGGGCAAAATATTATTGATCCGGGCGCATGGCTGCTCCCAAGCAACACTGCAAAAAGCCCTAAAATCAGGCTATACGATTATTGATGCCACCTGCCCGATGGTAAAAGAGATTCACAGGATCGCAGGAATGCTGGAAAATAGCAGGCACCAGGTAATTATAATCGGAGATAAGCTGCATGACGAGGTTCAGGGAATTGCCGGACAACTAAAATCCCCAGCGATAATAATTGATCGGCTCAAAAATATTCCTTTAGCCAAAATTAAAAGGATCAAAAAAGCAGGAGTTGTGGTGCAATCGACTCAGAATTTAGATAATGTAGAAAGCATCCTGAATATCCTGCGTAAACATATTCCGCTTCTTATATTTAAGAACACAATCTGTAATCCCACCAAAATAAAACAAAACGAAATTAAAAGCCTGCCGCTTAAAAATGACCTGGTAATTATTATTGGCTCCAAAACTAGCGCCAATACCAAGCGAATCTATGAAATAGCCAAACCCTTAAATAAAAATAGTTATTGGATTAGTTCTGCTGGAGAGATAAAAAAATCTTGGTTTAAGAATGCGCGAAATGTGGGGATAACCGCAGGCGCCTCTACTCCGGAATCAAGTATCAATGAAGTTATCCGCAAAATAAAAGCTATTTCTTCCTCTTTAATTAAAAAACAATAGTTTTATTCTCATGCTTAATGATGCGGTAATCAACGTAGCTGGACACCGCGCTGGCTAACGCTCTTTTTTCTAAATTTTTCCCTTTTCTAATCAGGTCATCCCGGCTGTCTTGATGCGATACATTCTGGACTTCCTGAGCAATAATCGGCCCTTCATCAAGCTCATCCTTAACAAAATGCGCGGTAGCGCCAATAACCTTAACCCCCTCCTTAAGCGCCTTGCCGGCAGGATCCGCGCCTTTAAAAAAAGGAAGGAAACCATGATGGATATTAATTATATCTTTATTATATTTTTTCAGGAAATCCGGAGAAAGCACCAGCATATAGCGGGCAAGCACTAAGAAATCCGTGGAAGCAAACGCATAAGCCAACAACTCCGCTTCGCGCCGGTTATCCTTGTCTGCGGGCACATAATAGAATGGGATATTATAGGAGGCAACCACTTTACGATGCTTTTCATCATTGCTCAAAACAAAAGGAATCTTAACTTTTAATTCACCGGCGTTCCATAAATATAACAGATCCACCAGGCAGTGATCCGCTTCCGAGACAAATATCCCCATGCGCAGGTTTTCCGCTAAATCATAAAGATTCCAATCCGCGCCGAAATCTTGGGCAATAGGAGCAAACGCGGCAATCAAATCTTTTTTACTGTATTGATCTTTATCCAGAATAAACTCGATCCGGATAAAAAAATACCCGCCTTGCGGATCCGTGCTATGCTGATCGGCAGTAACAATATTGCCGCCATGTTTTAAGATAAAATCTGATATTTTGGCAACAATCCCCAACTGATCCCGGCATTGAAATAATAGAACAAGCGTGCGCATATTAAGCTTACCCCCCCCCTCTATTCAAACAATTATACCTTAATAAAAAGTCCTCGCAAGTTATTTATCTGCAAGGACTTTTTAATTTATTCGAAATTTTAGCTTAAAACCAAATTACTGTTTCAACTTTGCCAGAATCTCATCTACTTCCACAAAATCAGTGCCTTCTTCTTTAACCACCAGCTTAAAAAATTCACACTGCAAGCAAGATGATAGTTTTGCAGAGAAAGTACCTTGGACTTTTCCACCGCAGAGCGTTCCGGCAACTGCCCAACAAGCACGCCCGCCGTTTTTACCGCAATTAATGCCGTTAGTCCCACCTAATACACTAGCGACGCAAATACCTAATTCAGCCACCTTCTCCCCACCTGGCTGCCTGCCGCATTTTTTAAACTCCCAACAATTTAACCTTTTCATTATTACCTCCGCTAACTACCTAATCTAAACTATTTCAGTTTCTCAAAAATTTTCATTACTAAAAGATAATCCTTGCCTTCATCCTCGCGAACCTGCTTATAGAATCCGCAATCAGAACATTTTTCAATTTTTTTCGCATAATCTCCTTGTACTTCGCCACCGCACAAGGTACCGGCGACTGCCCAGCATACTCTACCCCCGTTTATACCGCCATGCAAACCATTCAATTTTGTTTCACAGGCAGCTTTGCACGCTCCAAACTCAACCGCTCTTATTCCACCCAGTTCCCGATGACAATTCTTAACTTCCCAACAATTCTTTTTTATCATCCCCTAACCCTCCCAGGCATATTGTAAATAGCTTCCGTTAAAGTATAACACTTTATTGTAAAAAATAAAAGCTCCGTCTCTGCGATGATGTCCGAAGTTATTTTAAAGGACCAATAGTTATTTGA
>CAYIFW010000033.1:0-12760 GCA_964362795.1 uncultured Planctomycetales bacterium
CGGTAACCGTTTCATCATAACCGTATCCTGTATCCGTATCCCGGTCGTGCATGCGACGATATAAATCAAACCCAAAAGAAACCGGATAATCAAACATCCAAGGCTCGGTAAAACTTAAATCAAACCCTTGACTTAAATTACCGAGAGATGCGCGCGCCTTCAAGCTTTGACCTGCGCCGGTAAAATAAGGCCAATTCCTCCAGTCGAAATTCTTCTGCTCAACTTCCACAAAACCCACAAACTGATCCACCGTGCTGTAACCGCCGCCAAAGCTAAACGCCCCCGTCTTAGTTTCTTTAACATCGACCAGCAAATTCTTTTTATCAGGCTCGGCGGTATCTTCAGTATCATAACTTACCTCTTCAAAAAATCCCAGATTAGTCAGCCTTTCCTTGCTGCGGCGGAGTTTCTCTCCGTCAAATTTTTCCCCGGGATGAATTCTCATCTCTCTACGAACAACTAAATCCTTGGTTTTGATATTGCCCCGGATTTTAATTTTATCCACATAAACCACCTGGTTCTCGGTAACCGCATAAGTTATATCGACGCGGCCGCTAGCGGAATTAACTATCGTAGCTTCCTGAACCTGCGCGGAAATAAATCCCCGGTCAAAATACAGGCCCTGGATACCGGTAATGTCTTTGTTCATCGCTTCCTGGCTAAAAACTTTCCCGGGAACACAATCCGTCAGGCGGCTAAGAATCTCTTTCTCGGCCATTTCTTTGTTTCCTTTAATCATCACCGAACCTACGAGATATTTCTTACCTTCATTAATCTTAAAACTAACCCAAAGCAGGTATGTTTTTTTAGTATCCGGTTTCACCTCATAATCCACCACAACATCAGTAAAACCTTCACGCTGATAAAAAGATTTAATCCGCGCCACATCTTCGATAAGCACCTCATCCTTAAGCACTCCGGCATTAAAAAACCAGGCGCGTTTGGTTTTGAGTAATTTTAAAATACGGCCGCTGGAAAAAGTTTTATTACCCGAGATTATAATATCCTTGATCCGCACTTTTCTGCCCTCGACGGCAATAAATTCTATTTTTGCCTTATTCAGCGGAGCATCTAAGTCGACTTTATAAGTTATCTCTGCCTGGCTATAGCCCATTTTTTCATAGATCTTTTTTAAGATACGCACATCTTCGGCCAAAGAAGGATAATCTAAATACTGCGTTTCGCGGCTTTTTAGCTGCTGCTTTAATTTATCATCCTTCATCGTGATCAGATTGGTACCCGAGAAACTGATCTTCTCGATAATCGGCCTTTCCACCACGCTAAGCACAATCTTTAAACCATCTTTATAATCCTGGGTATCAATTTTAATATCGCTAAAGAAACCCAAAAGATACAGCCTCTTTAAGTCATCGCTGATAATATTCTCCTGATAGGCGCTGCCGATACGCGTCTTCATCTTAGAGATAATTACATTAGTGCTGATAGCTTTATTGCCGGAGACCTCGATGGCAGTGACATTCTTTAGGACTACAGGGGCAGATTCCACCGCAGCAGCTGCCTTCGGTTCGACTTGATTCTGCGAATTCTCTTGGGCAAAAATCAACGAGTAGGCAGTTAGGGTAAGAAAAGTAATTAATAGTACGGAAATTGATTTACGCATTCTAATTATTATATAGGAATAAGCCTGTTTAATCAAATAATTATTCAATTTTAGACAGATTATCAAACCGGGTAAACTCTTTAATAAAAGCCAGCTTTAATGAACCCACCGGGCCATTACGCTGTTTGGCAATAATCGCCTCGGCAATGCCTTGATTCTCCGGAGAAGGAGTATAATATTCTTCTCTTAAAATCAGCACCACCACATCGGCGTCCTGCTCAATGGCTCCGGACTCCCTTAAATCCGATAATTGCGGGCGATGATCCGTGCGGCTTTCTACAGCTCGGGACAACTGGCTGATAGCAATCACCGGGACACTTAACTCCCTGGCCAAAGCTTTAAGCGAACGTGAAATTTCCGAGATCTCCTGCTGGCGGCTTTCCATATTCATACTCGAGCCGCGCATTAACTGCATATAATCTAAAATAATTAATTTTATGCCGTGATGCGACTTCAAGCGCCGGGCGCGGGCGCGTAACTCCATAACCGAGATCGCCGGAGTATCGTCAATATATATAGGCGCCTCCGAAAGCTTTCCGGCAGCCGCGGTTAAACGCGGCCAATCGCTGGTAGCCAGATAGCCGGTCCTAACTTTATGCGCATCCACGCGCGCGTGCGCGCAAAGCATCCTCTGCACCAGTTGCTCTTTAGACATTTCCAAGCTAAAAACCGCCGTAGGAATTTTCTCCACCACACCGGCATACTCGGCAATCCCTAAAGCAAAAGCGCTTTTTCCCATCGAAGGCCGTCCGGCAATAATAATTAAATCTGAAGGCTGTAACCCGGCAGTTTTAAGGTCAAAATCTATATAGCCTGTGGGTATTCCGGTAACGTGGGCCTTATTCTGATAAAGTTTATCGATTGTTTCAATACTATCCTTAACAATTTCTTTAAGATGCTGATAGGAGCCTTGGTTCTTACGGTCACTGACTTCAAAAATTAATTTCTCGGCGGTATCCACTACTTCGGCGATATTACCCTGGCTTTCATGGCAGACGGTAATGATCTTAGTGGAGTTATTAATTAAGGTCCTTAAAATATATTTTTCCCGGACAATACTGGCATAATGATTAATGTTAGCCGCGGTAGGAACAGCGTTGGCTAAAGAGGTTAAGAAACTTGCTCCGCCGATAGCATCCAGAGAGTTATCTTTTTTTAAAGCATCGGTCAGAGTAATTAAATCTACGGCTTTATTGGCGTTATAAAGGTCGCTAATAGCTTGAAAAATTTTTCTGTGCGCGTCATTATAAAAACAGGACGCATCCAGCTTTTCCGAAGCAATGGATACTGCTTCTTCATCTAAAAGCATTGATCCTAGAGTCGCCATTTCAGCTTCCAGATTCTGCGGCGGAAGTTTATCCAGGATCATATCTTGCGCCGAGTTTATTTTTTGACTACCCATAGTTTGAGTTTAGCGGTTACTTCAGGATGGAGTTTTACCTGAATTTCATAAATTCCCAGAGCTTTTATCGGCTCAACTAAATTAATATTATTTTTGTTAATCTCCAAACCTTCGTTCTTTAAGGCCTCGGATATTTCGTGTGCCCCAATACTACCGTATAATTTTTCTTCATCCTGGGCCAGCGCCGGAATGGTTAAAGCCAGGCTGTCTAAACGCTGTTGCAATTCGCTAGCCTGCGCTTTCAGCTTAAGCGATTGCGCGGACTTAACCTGCCTCTCTTGTTCTAATATTTTAAGGCTGCCGGAAGTAACCGGTTTAGCTAAATTCTGCGGAAAAAGAAAATTCCTGGCAAAACCTTCCTTAACTTTAACCACCTGGCCGGCCTTACCGATAGCGGCAACATCCTTATTTAAAATTACTTCCATCTTAATTTAACGCGTATAAGGAATTAAAGATAAGAACCTAGCCTTATTAATCAACTCTCGGATTCTTCGCTGATGCTTGGCGCAATTACCGGAAAAACGGCTGGCATTGATTTTACCCTTTTCGGTAACAAAAACTTCCAATCTTTTTATATCTTTATAATCTATGCTGCCTAATTTATCCGCGCAGAATCGGCAAAATCTTTTTCTTGCCGGGCCCAAAGCGTCTTTCTTTTCTTTAATAATTTTTTCTTGTCTTTCTCAAAACCCCGCGCTTTAACCTTCATGTGTTTCATCCTCGCTTTCTGCTAACCATGTTGATTCACTCGTCGGCTCTTCAGGCAACGCCTCGGAATGTATTGGACTGGCCTGTTCAGGAGCCTTGGCCGCTTGGCCACCGGGAGCCCCCATAAACTGAACCCGCTCTGCCCTGACTTCAATTACTGACCGCTTGGCTCCGGTATTATCTTCCCAGCTGCGCGACTGCAGCCGGCCTTCGACAAAAACACTGCTTCCTTTATGCAAATACTGATTGCAAGTTTCTGCCTGCTTACTCCAAACCACCGCGGTTATAAAACAAACCTCTTCTTTTAATTCCTGTTCTTTAGTGCGATATTTACGATTTACCGCCAGGCGCAAATTAGCTACTGCCGTGCCTTGCGGAGTATAGCGCAATTCAGGATCCTTGGTTAAGTTTCCCATTAATAAAACTTTGTTATAGCTGGCCATTACAACCCCCCGTTAAATTTAAATCCCGGGGACGGTTCTCTTAAAAAAGAGAACCGTCCCCAAGTTTTATACTTAATTATCCATCCGAGTAAATAAGACTCTTAAAATATTTTCATTGAGCTTATAAATATTACGAGCCTCTTTGATTGCGCTAGTTGGCGCCGTAAAAGCCACCAGATAATAAATCCCTTCCATAAATTTGTTAATCGGAAAATAAAATTTACGCTTCTCCGCCCAAATCCCTGACTGAGTAATCGCACCGCCATTTTTAATTACCGCCTCATCGATCTGTTTAAATAACGTTTTTTTATCGTCGTCAGATAAATCCGGCTTAACAATTACCATCGCTTCATACTTATTCATTTTGTCTCCTTAGGTTAAACATATTCATGGTTTCAACTATACCATTCTTGGCCCAGCTCAGACAACAGTTGAGGGCCTCAACTTTTACTTCCTGCACAATAATCTTTTCTTTATTTAAGAAACTTGACAGAACATATTCGGCCGCGTCAACGCTGCTCTTAGGCCTGCCGATTCCGATACGTAAACGATTAAAATCCGACGTGCCGAGGTGCTCGATAATCGAGGCTAACCCCCGCTGGCCGCCGCTTGAGCCAAGTTGACGAATCTTTATTCTGCCCAAATCCAAATCTAAATCATCGCAAACAACCAGAAGATCTTCAGGTTTGGCCTTAAACTTCTTAAGCAGAGATTTAACGGCTACGCCGCTTAAATTCATAAAACTCTGCGGCAAGGCTAAAATCAAATCCTCGCGGCCTAATTTACTTGCGCCTACCAAGGATAAAACTGTATTATCTCTTTTAAATGAAACTTTTAAAGAACTGGCTAAAGATTTTAAAACTGTAAAACCAATATTGTGCCGGCTTCCGGCATAAACCAAACCGGGATTCCCCAGTCCGACAATTAACTTCACTTCTTCTCTTTCTCTTTAGCCTCAGCTGCTGGCGCGCCTTCACCAGGGACTTCTTTCTTCTCTTTAATTACCTCAGGTTCAGCTTTCGTCTCTGACTCAATTGCTTCAGCCGGCGCCTCTTCTTTCATCGGAGCCGCAATATGCAAGACAACCGCTGCCGGATCATGCAAAGGTTTAACTCCCGCAGGGAAAACTAAATCTTTCACATGAACGGCTTCCCCTAATTTAAGGGCGGTAATATCTACTTCTATATTCTTAGGAATGTTCGTCGGTAAACATTCCACTTCGATCTCCCAAAGCAAATGCGCCAAAGACCCACCTTCCTGTTTAACCCCGATAGCTTCACCACTAGTCTCAATCGGAACATTAACTTTGATGGCCTCAGTCAGGGATATTTCATTAAAATCCACATGCACGATCTCCTCGCTAACCGGGCTATACTGAATCTCTTTAATCAAACATGGACGGCCTTTGGCCTTTTTATCATCTTTAATCTTTAAAGTGATAATGCTAGTTTCCACCTGATGCTGGTGCACCAATTTTAAAAGCGCGCCGCGGGAGATCTGCAAAGACAAGGCGTCTTTACCGTGAGAATAAACTACCGCCGGCAAAAAACCGCCCTCCCTTAAATCCTTTGTCCCGGCGCGGCCTCTTTTTTCTCTTAATTCTGCTTCCAAAGATATCTCTTCCATTTCCTTAACCTTTCTTAATGAACGCTTAACTTTTGATCCGCTGTAAGTGAGGAGTAAGTTAATGCGTGAATTAATCCTTAAGGCACACAACGTGTGCCGAAGGATCTCTACCTTTTAATCAAATAAACAGCTGATTGATTCTTCATTGTGTATTCTTTTTATTGCTTCGGCCAAAAGCTCAGCTACGGAGAGAACCTGAATCTTGGCGTTTTTCTTATTTTCCGATAAAGGGATACTGTCAGAAATAAGTAATTTCTCCAGGCCCTTGCACTCTTCAATGCGCGCAATCGCCGGGCCCGATAAAATGCCATGGGCAATCGCCGCATAAATAGTTTTTGCGTTAGCTTTCTTCAAGGCGCCGACAGCTTCCACCAGCGAGCTGCCGGTGGCAATCATATCATCGACAATAATTACATTTTTTCCTTCGACCTCGCCCATAATATGCATGGCTTCGGCTTTTTCAGGAGAAACCCGGCGTTTATCAATTATCGCTAAACTTGCCGAAACTCTTTTAGCGTAAGCCCTGGCCATCTTGATGCTGCCGACATCCGGGGAAACCACCACCAGGTCTTTAACATTCATCTTGGAAAAATAATCCACAAATACTCCGACCGAAAATAAATGATCCACCGGAATATCAAAAAACCCCTGAATCTGTCCGGCATGTAAATCCATAGTTAAAATACGGTTTACTCCGGAAGTAGTCAAAAGATTTGCCACGAGTTTTGCGGTAATCGGCACGCGCGGCTGGTCTTTTCTGTCCTGACGGGCATAACCAAAATAAGGAATAACCGCGGTAATCCGGTGAGCCGAGGCCCGGCGCATCGCGTCAATCATAATCAATAATTCCATCAGATTATCATTTGACGGCGGGCAGGTCGGCTGGACGATAAAAACGTCTTTACCGCGCACATTTTCATTGATCTTAACACGGATCTCGCCTTCGCTGAATCTACCCACAAAAGCATCCTGTAATTTCACTTTTAGATTTTTACAAATATCATTAGCTAATTCAGGGTTAGCATTACCGCTAAAAATCGCAAGTTTATCCATAGTCTACTCCAACGTTATGTCATTCCCGCGAAAGCGGGAATCTATTTCTGGATCCCCGTTTTCACGGGGATGACGTGTTTCACGCGTCACCTTTTCTTTAAGATTCTCGCCGGAACTCCCACAACCGTGGCTTTTTCCGGAACATTTTTAATAACTATCGAACCCGCTCCGGTAACCGCGAATTTACCGATTCTCGCCGGAGCGACAATCACGGTATCCGAACCAATCTTTACATTGTCCCCAATAACCGTATAATTTTTTTTAATTCCGTCGAAATTAGCCGTAACCGTGCCTGCTCCGATATTGACATTTGAGCCGACAGTACTATCTCCGAGATAAGAAAAATGTTTGACGAATGTTTTAGCGCCGATCCTGGAACGCACCATTTCAATGAAATTGCCGGCTGTGACATCATCGCCAAGCTCGACACCATCACGCAGGTGCGCAAAGGGGCCAACTGAACAACGTTTTCCAATTTTAACACTACTTTCAATGACTGTAAAGGGATAAATCACCGTATCCGCGCCGATTTTGGTGCCGAAATTAATAAAGGTCGATGCCGGGTCCACGATCGTTACGCCATCCTGCATAAATTTATCATTAAGCGTTTTTTGCATCAATAAGTTAGCCTTGGCCAATTCCGCGCGAGTGTTAATTCCCAATGCTTCCTGGGCATCTTCAACTTTGACAGCGTCAACTAAATAATCTTTTTTGGCTAAGATTTCAATAATATCAGTTAAATAGTATTCTTGCTTGCGGTTATTCGGACGGATATATTTTAAATTCGCTTCTAGTCTGTCTTTTTTAAAAGCAATGATCCCGGTGTTAATCTCTTGGATATCTTTCTGTACTTCATCGGCGTCTTTCTCTTCCACAATACCGCAAACACTGAAATATTTATCACGCATGATCCTGCCGTAGCCAAAAGGTTTTTTCAGCGTCGCAGTCAATAGAGTAGCGTCGACATTATTGATAAAATGATATTCCAGAAGCTTCTTTAAAGTCTCTTTTTTTAAGAGGGGAATGTCTCCGTAAAGAATCAGCACTGTGCCTTTAAAACCCTTTAAAGCCGACAACCCTATCTTAACCGCATCCGCGGTTCCCCTAAGCCTCTTCTGGATAACAATCTTTACGCCTTGAGGTATAATCTTACGCACCAGCTCCTGCTTATGCCCTAAAACCGCAATCACCTGCTTAGGTTTTAATCCGGCAACTAAGTCTAGAACATAACCCAGCACCGGCCGGCCGCAAAGTTTATGCAACACTTTGGGAAGCTTAGATTTCATCCGCGTGCTTTTGCCTGCCGCTAAAATTATTACCGCGATGTCTTTATTCATACTTTTTAAGAATTTTTCTTTCCTCATCCGAAAGAAGAGCTTTTTCCTCAACTGAAAACTCTATATTCCTCGCGCCATCCCTAAGCATTAATCTCTTAACTTCGAAAGGTATATCTTCAGAACTGATATCTTCTTTAAGAATAGTAACCCCGCCGGAAGGCTCGCGCCGCGTATTTAAAATTCTAAGCATACTTTTATCAGCAGTGATCGTAACAGGATCGCTCCAAATAGTCGCTTTGTTTACCACTGCTGCGTGCAATTGATCATGGCTAAAAACCATTTTACCAAATGGCATAAAACCCAATCTAAAAGTTATTGGGCCAAGCTCTGCATCTTGGTAAAAACCTACAGCCAAAGGTCGCTCGTATGATTTTTGCGACTCTAAAAAAATTGGGCCTGGAGCATTTTTCCGGCAACTTCCACAAACTATGGCAACTGCTGGGTTATCCGTAACCCATGAATCCCAATAGCTACAATCCATAACTTCAAAATATTGCGTTTTATCACTGATATTAGTAATTCGTGTCAACACAGTAAAGCTTCCGCTTTTATTGTCAGGGCTTGAAAGCGCCGACAAAGAATTTTCATCGACCTTAATTTCTACTTTAAAAGGAATCCCTATAAGAGGCAGTTCGTTACCATAGACAGTTGCCACTGCAGAAAATAAAATTAAAAAACAAACCAGACTCTTTTTCATAGTCCCTATTTAATCTCTTTTAAGACACCTTTTATCTGCTTTTTTAAAACAGGGAGCTTATTTTCAATGATATCCCACAATACCTGAAGATCTACGCCGAAATATTCATGCGCCAGGATATCCCGCAATCCCGCAATTTTCTTCCATTCAATATCCGGATATTTTTCTTTAATATTAGCCGGGATATTTTTGGCAGCTTCTCCGATAATTTCCAGATTGCGCACAATACCATCAACAACCAAACTATTCTTTTTTAACTTTACAAATGTAAAACCTTTGGCATATTTCTCAATACGCCCCCCTGCTTCTGCAATATCATCTAAATAAAGTTTATAATTACGCATACTTAGTTTCCGCAAGTATCTGGTTTTTAATTCTCGCCTTTAAAGCATCCTTGATCACTAAATCCACTTTTCTATGGAATAAACGTTCCAAATAAAATTTAAGATCCATATAATTGTCAAAGGTCTTTCCTTTAGCGTCGAATTCTACGAGTATATCAATATCACTTGCGATATTCTGATTAGCGCGGGCAAATGAACCAAAAAGACCGACCTTTTTTACCCTATATGCTTTTATGTCGTCTGCGTGTTGGCGTATTTTAGTTAATATTTCAGTTTTGGGTGACATTTATTTTCCCTCTTATTTTGAAAATCGATAGTCGAAATTTTCTGGGACGCATGGATTCGAACCATGATAGTCAGACCCAAATTCTGATGTCCTACCATTGGACGACATCCCAAATTTATTCCAAGGCAGAACCGATTTTGTACCTTGCCTTTTTCTCTAGATTTCCCTAAACAGTAGAAACTACAAAAATCTGCCAAGATTTATATTTTTTAGCGAATTTATTCTTTAAATCTACGGCCTGCTTGCGGCCATTGCAAAGCGCAAATACTGCTGGACCGCTTCCGGACATCATGATTTTATCTAAACCCATCCCAGAGAGCGCGTTTTTAACCTGATTAACTACCGGGTAAAGACTAGCAGTAACAGCCTCTAAGCTGTTAAAAAAGTATTTTGGCTCGATCTGCCGACAATTTTTTAACAACTCAGAAGTTAATATTTTAACATTACACCGTGACCTTGTCAACCCAGAAAAACTATCAAATTTCTGATAAATCAAGGGCGTCGAAACCTTAATTTTAGGATAAACCAGAACAAACCAGAGCTTAATCTTCTTTAAAGGGCTTAACGGCTTAATTTTATCCCCCCTGCCACTTCCTAAAGCAAATTTTGTATTATAAATAAAGAAAGGGACATCGCTGCCTAACTTAGCCCCCAAACCAACTAACTTTTTTTTAGATAACCTTAAATCCCAGTACTTATTTAACCCTAAAAGAACACTGGCGGCATCAGAGGATCCTCCGCCTAGACCCGCGCCTACCGGTATACGTTTTTTAATCTCTATCTGCGCGCCAAAACCCAACTTACATTCCTGTTTTAATAATGCGGCGGCGCGCCAGCAAAGATTGGTTTTATCAATTGGGACGTCTCGGTTCTCACACTTAATCTTTATCAAACCGTCTTGACGGTTTTTTAAAACAATCGTATCCGCTAAATCAATCCGGCAGAATAAAGTATTTAAATTATGGAAATTATCTCGGCGTTTATTAAGAACTTCTAAATAAAGATTTAATTTGGCCCAAGATTTAACGGTTAGAACAGAAGAGGATTGCTTCATGAAGATATTCTTTAACTAGAGGAAATATTGAATAAGACTGCTTTTTCAATATCTGAGCTGGTCAGATTATACTCTTTCAAAAGCTCTTCGGACTCCCCGGATTGGCCGAAACGATTACGCACGCCGACGCGGATAACCTTCACCGGAAAATTCTCAGCCACGACTTCATCGATACTGGAGGCAAGGCCTCCGATAATATTATGCTCTTCGCAAACCACGATCAACTTAGTTTCGCGGGCGGCTTTTAAGATAATCTCGTTATCCAAAGGCCGGATAGAATGCATGTTGATCAGGCGCGCTCTTATTCCTCTTTGCGCTAAACTTTTTATTGCCGAAACCGCCTCCGCAACCATTATCCCGCAGGCAATAATCGTCGCGTCATTACCATTAGAAATCAATTGCCCCTGGCCTAATTTAAATTCACCTTTATTTTCAATAGTCGGAAACTTTGACCTGCCTAAACGAATATAAAAAGGCCCCGGATTATTTGCTGCGGCAATAATTGCATCCGCTGTCTGCGGGCCGTCGCAAGGGACAATAATATTCATATTTGGGAGCACGCGCATAAGCGCAATATCCTCTAGAGCCTGATGGCTGGCTCCGTCCGGGCCGACGGTAATCCCGGCATGCGTAGCCACGATCTTAACATTAAAATTATTATAACTTATCGCCAGGCGCACCTGATCCCAGGCGCGGCCGGAAGCAAATACGGCAAATGTCGAAGCAAAAACTGTTTTGCCGCAAGAGGCCAGGCCGGCGGCTGTGGCCATCATATTCTGCTCAGCGACACCGAGATTAAAAAATCTATCCGGAAATTCTTTGGCAAAAAGACTGGTCCGGGTGGAGCTGGATAAATCCGCATCCAAAACAACGATATTTCTATCCGCTTGACCTAACTTTACCAGGGTCTGGCCGTAAATATCTCTTTGATAAAGCTGCTCTGCCATTATGCTAATTCCTTTAAAGCCCTTTGGGCCTCTTCCTGGGTAGGAGCCTTACCGTGAAAAGCTACTACGCCTTCCATAAAAGATACGCCTTTTCCTTTAATCGTACGGGCAATAATGATTGTCGGTTTATCTTTAATGGTTTTAGCTTGTTCATAAGCCGCTAAAATCTGTTTCATATCATGCCCATTAATTTCAATTGTCTGCCAGCCAAAGGCCTGCCATTTAGCAACTAAAGGCTCTAGTCCCATTATATCTTCACATCTTCCGTCGATCTGACAGCCGTTGGAGTCCAGGATAGCGCAGATATTACTGCAGCCAAAATGCCCGGCGGCCATCGCCGCCTCCCAAATACTGCCCTCCTGCACCTCTCCGTCACCCATTAAAACATAAACCCGGGAATCTTTTTTATCTATTTTTAACGCCAGGCTCATCCCTAAAGCAATGGAAAGCCCCTGCCCCAAAGAACCGGATGCCGATTCCACTCCGGGAGTCTTACGGTCCGGATGCCCCTGCAAAATGGAACCTAATTGCCTTAAGGTAAATAATTTTTCTTCCGGAAAATAACCGGTCTTGGCTAATACCGCATACCACAGCGGGCAGCAATGCCCTTTAGACATATGAAAACGGTCGCGGTCCGGCCACTGCGGATCATTGGATTTAAAATTTAAAACATTATAATACAGCGCGGTAATTAAATCTGCGGCGGATAAACTTCCTCCGGGGTGTCCTGAGCCGGCCTTAACCAGCATCTGGATAATCAGGCGGCGGATTTCTTTAGCCTTTAATTCTAACTCTTCTATAGTTAATTGCTTATTGGCCATTAGTGGTAAGTTTAAGCAGTTTGGTCTTTACTTCTTCCTGCGTAGCGTCTAACTTCAGTGACTTTTCCCAATTTAATTTTGCCTCAAGCGGCTTGCCTAATTTTAAAAAAACATCCCCCAGATGCTCATATATCGTCGGGTCGCTCATTAAAGCTGCCGCTTTCTCCAGCTCATTTAAGGCTTCTTTAAATCTACCTTTTTTGAAATAAAACCAACCTAAACTATCGATATAAGCGCCATTTTCCGGCTCGGCGACTAAAGCTTCTTTGATCAATCCTCCTGCAGTATTGATATTTTTATTCTGCTCCAGATAAAAATACCCCAGGAAATTCAAAGCTTCAGGGGAACCGGGTTTTAATTTTAAGGAGGTCTTAAGCTCTTTTTCTACCGAAGGATAATCTTTTAAATCATAATAAATACT
>CAYIFW010000034.1:0-10928 GCA_964362795.1 uncultured Planctomycetales bacterium
TCTTTAAGTTCTGCGGTAGATAAAGCTTATGCAGAGTTTCAGTTTCATCGGGCCTATAAATTAATTTATGATTTTTGCAATGAAGATCTTTCGATGTATTATTTGGATATGGCCAAAGGCAGGCTGTATACGTCGGCAGCAGCTTCTCCTCAGAGAAGAGCAGCGCAAACTGCCCTTTATGAAGTGCTTAATGCTTTGGTGAGGATTATTTCTCCGATTTTAGTTTTTACCGCTGAGGAGATCTGGGAGAGCATGCCTAAAGAAAAAGCGCAATCACAATTGCTAAGCGCCCATCTTTTAAGCTGGCCGGAGCCTTATTTATTAAGCGCTGAAGATAAACTTCTGGAGGACAAACTTAAACCGGTGATTGATTTGATACCTTTGGCGGCAAAAGCCTTAGAAGAGATGCGTTCAGGCGGCCAGATCGGCAGCTCCTTTGACGCGCAAATAAATATATTGACAAAAACTCAAGGCTGTTATACATTCTTACAAAGCATCAAGTTAGAGCTCTGTGAGATTTTCAAGGTTTCGCAAGTTGAGGTTGCTCTTGATCTAGGAAATGCCGAGGAACTTTGCGTTAAAGTGAGCAAGGCGGCCGGAGTTAAATGCCTGCGCTGTTGGAATTATTCTTTAGAAATAGGCAAAGATAAAGATCATCCTTTAATTTGTGATAATTGTCTTGAGGCTATAAAGGGGGAAATTACGTGAAGAAGAAATATTTAAAAAAAGATTTAAAGGATTTTAAGAAGATTGTGCTGAAGAAGAAAGAAGAGATACTTGATGATCTTAAGCATATATCCGATGATACTTTAAGAAAATCTCAAAAAGAGGCTTCCGGAGATATTTCCGGCTATACCTATCATATGGCTGATGTTGCCAGCGATAATTATGACCGTGAGTTTTCATTAGGCCTGGCTTCGAATGAAAGAAAATCCCTCTATGAATTAGACGATGCTTTGAAGAGAATTGAAGACGGAGTATTTGGTATTTGCGATGATTGCAAGGGGACAATTACTAAGATCCGTTTAAGAGCCGTTCCTTCGGCCCGGCTGTGCATCAAATGTCAGCAAAAAAGAGAGAAGAAGTAAAACCCCATCCTTAAGCGATGATTTTTATCATCATTTTCAGTGTTATTGTTTTAGATCAAGCCACTAAGTTTATCGCCACGAAATTCCTGCAGTTAAATACTCCGGTTGTTTTTATAAAAAATTTTCTTAATTTTACGCTGGTGCATAACCGCGGGGCAGCTTTCGGAATGTTTCAGAATCAACTATTAATGTTTGTGTTGATCTCAGTTTTTGCCGTTGCCCTTATTATTTTAAGTTTAAGGGATAAGAATAATTCGTTTATTTTTAAAATATCTTTAAGCCTGATCTTAGGCGGAGCGATCGGAAACCTTATTGACCGCCTCAGGCTGGGTTTTGTGATTGATTTCTTGGATTTTCGAGTCTGGCCGGTTTTCAATTTGGCTGATTCGGTAATAACAGTTGCGGCGATTTTATTAACCTGGGAATTATTATTTAAGAAAAATGTTGCCTGAGATCTGCCATATCGGATTTTTTACGGTTTACTCGTACGGATTAATGCTGGTTTTAGCTTTTTTTGTTTGCGCTTACCTGGCTTCTTTACAGGCGGAAAAAGAAAAAGTTAATCCGGAATTTATTTTTAATCTTTGTTTTTTTATTTTTATTTTCGGAATAATCGGGGCCAGGGTTTTTTATGTCCTTTATGATTTTAGTTTTTATCTGCGCAATCCTCTGGAGATTATAATGTTACAACACGGAGGGATGGCCTGGTTCGGCGGACTGATTTTTGGTTCAATTGCCGCGGTTATTTTTATTAAAAAAAATAAACTAGGTTTATTGAAACTCCTGGATTTACTGGTGCCTTTTGTCGCCCTGGCTCAAAGTATCGGTAGAATCGGCTGCCTTTTAAACGGATGCTGCTATGGCCGGCCTTCGGAATTCGGGATATATTTTAAAGTTTTTGACCAGGTTTTAATACCAACTCAGCTGTATTCAGCTTTACTTTTACTTTTAATCTTTTTAATCTTAAGGTTTATTCAAAATAAAAAACATGCAACCGGTGAAATTTTTTGCGTCTACCTGTTTCTTTATTCCCTAAAACGTTTTTTCATCGAGTATTTTCGCAACGATAGCCCCAAGGTGTTCTATGGTTTGACTCTTTTTCAGATTTTGTCTTTGGCGACATTCTTGGTTTCTTTCGTGGTATTTATTAAAATATTGCGTAATAAAAAGAGATAATTATGAAAGAATTATTTATTCAGGTTCTTCCGGATCAAGAGAAGATGCGCCTGGATTTGTTTTTGACGGATTATGCCGAAAAAAATAATTTGGGGCTCTCGCGCACAACTATCCAGAAGCTTATCCGGGAAGGCAATGTTTTTTTAAATTCAGAAACGATGGATAATGTTCATCATAAGATGAGTATTAAAGACCAGGTAAGGGTTATTATCCCTGAGAAAGAAAAGGCGGAATTTTTACCGGAGGAGATCCCGCTGGAGATTGTTTATGAGGATGATGACGTATTGATCATTAACAAGCAGCCCGGCTTAGTGGTGCACCCGTCGGCGGGAAATCAAGAGCATACATTAGTTAACGCTTTGCTTGGCCGCTCGATGCAGCTGTCGGATATTAATAAAACCCGGCCCGGTATTGTCCATCGTTTGGATAAGGATACCAGCGGGTTATTGGTTGTTACTAAAAATAATGCCTGTCATTTAAAATTAGCCAAGCAGTTTGCCGCCCACAGTATACAGCGTAAATATATCGCCATAGTCTGCGGCCGGGTGGAGTTTGATGAAGACGTTATTGAGGCCCCCATCGGCAGGCATCCTTTAAAACGCAAAAACATGGCGGTTAGTTTCGCTGCTAATACCAAATACGCTAAAACATTCTATAAGACATTAAAGCGTTCTAAAAACTTTAGCCTGTTGGAGCTGCGGCCCTTTACCGGCAGGACGCATCAGCTTAGAGTGCATCTGGCGTATTTAGGTTATCCTATTTTAGGCGATACTAAATATGGAAAGAGTAATAATTTTAGCCGACTGGCTTTACATGCCCAAGAGCTTGGTTTTATCCATCCTTCGACAAATAAGTTAGTTCATTTCACCAGCAAGATCCCCGCGGAATTCCAGGATTTCATTAAAAAAAATATCGCTTGATTTTTACCTAACTAATGTTATATTAAGGGTTAATAAACTTAGAAAAATCTTGGGGAGGTGGCAAAATGCATCGTCAAGGTAAAATAATCCTGCCTGTTTTAATCGTCTTAATTGTTATTGCTTTAGCCATTGCCGGAGTATTATTTAATTTATATCAAAAAGAGCACGCCCAGAACATTCAGCTGCAAGAGCAGCTTACCACATTAGGGGAGCGCCAACGGGCAACCGAGAGCAAGCTTGAAGATACTAAAAAATCAGCTAGCGAGCTGGCTCTTAAATTACAGGAAGCAAAATCTAAAGTTAACTCATTAACTGATGAACTTACGCAGGAGAAGTCAGCTCTTTCGGAGGCATCGAGTAAATTAGAACAGCTTAATTTAGACCTGCAACAGCAGAAATCTTTACGGCAGGATCTTGAGGACAGGCTTAAAACTGCTGCCGATGAGGGCAAACAGATTAAGGATCAGATTAAAGTTATTCAGCAGCAGAAATCAGAGTTAGAAGATAAGGTTAAGAAACTGGAAGTTGTCTCCGAAGGCGTAGAGTTAGGTAAAGTCGTAGTCAATGGTGAAGTTGCGGTTATCGATAATACGGTTAAAGGAAAAGCTAAGGCAGCTAAAGATAAAGCTAATTTAGCTTCGGCTAAGCAGGCGGATAATGCCGGAAAAAAGATTACTGTGCCAGCCGGGCCGGAAGGCAAGATTATGATTGTGAATAAAGAATTTAATTTCGCGGTAATTAATCTAGGCAGCAGAGACAATGTAAGTTTAGGCGATGAATTTTCGATATCCCGCGAAGGGAAATATATCGGTGATTTAAAAATTGAAAAAGTCCATGAAGCTATGTCCGCGGCGGGTTTTATACCGGAATCAAAAGATTTGATTAAAGAAAACGATAAAATAACGCCCAAGGCCAAGTGAACCCCGTAAGAAAACATAACGGGGTTAAAATGAAGTTTTCTAACGGGGTGAAGCCTTTTTTAATCCAAAATAAATCCCTACCAGACGGTAAAGTTATTCTTCCCGGCGACAAATCTATTGCCCATCGAGCGCTTATCTTAAGTGCTTTAACGCGCGGCAAAACAATCCTTAAAAATTTTCCGGTTCATGACGACTCTTTGGCGACTCTAAATGCTTTAAGCGCTTTAGGAGTCAAGATTATCCGCCAGGGGAATAAAGTTTCAGTTTTGGGTAAAGGAAGGCAGGGTTTTAAGAAGCCCGGTAAGCCGATTTTCGTAGGTAATTCGGGGACAACTTTACGTTTACTTCTAGGCGTTTTGGCCGCAGAAAATTTCCAAACTAAAATTATTGCAGGTAACTATTTATCTTTAAGGCCAATGTCTAGAGTGAATATTCCTTTGCGCCTGATGGGGGCGCGTATTAGCGCAAAAACCAGAGGTAAAGAAGAATATGCTCCGCTAATTATAAAAGGAGGGCAGCTTAAGGGAATTGTTTATCGGCCACCGGTTGCTTCGGCGCAGGTAAAATCGGCGATTCTTTTAGCGGGTTTATTCGCTCGTGGAAAAACTCAGGTTATTGAACGCTTAAGCACCCGTGATCATACTGAACGCATGCTTAAAGTTTTTGGCGCAGATATTATTGTAAATAAAAATAAAATAACTTTAAAGCCAGCTAAGGCTTTGATTACCCCGGGCGAAATTTATATTCCCGGAGATATCTCTTCGGCAGCTTTTTTTATTGTTCTGGCTTCAATAATCCCGGGTTCAAAAGTGATTATTGAGCAGGTGAGCCTTAATCCCGGGCGCAGCGGAATAATTAAAATCCTTAGAAGGATGAAGGCTAATATTAAAGTCACGCCTAAAAAGAATAAATCGCAAGGCTTTGAGCCTAGCGGTAATGTCGTAATATGCGGGAGCCAGCTTAAAGCTGCGATAATTACCCCTTCTGAAATACCTTCATTGATCGATGAACTGCCTATTCTTATGGTCGCTGCTTGTTTTGCGCAGGGCATAACCATAATTAAGGGGGCTAATGAATTAAGAGTTAAGGAGACAGACCGGATTAATTCCATGGTTGGTAATTTAAAACGTATGGGAGCGAATATTTCAGTCAGTAAAGTCGGCTCTCAAGAAATAATCACTATCAAAGGCACAGGCGGCCTGCGGGGAGCTAGCCTTAAGAGTTTCGGGGACCACCGTACGGCAATGAGTATGATTGTAGCTGCTCTGGCAGCAGAGGGTAAGTCCAGGATTGATGATGTCAGCTGCATCAATAAGTCCTTCCCGGGGTTTCTAGCTACGTTGGCTACCCTGTTAAAAAGATAGTTTCGGCTGAATTTCGGTAAGTTTTTATTTGACAAAGGGTTTAATCTTTGTTAAAATCCTCCTACTGCCAAATTTAAGCAATTCCAGGAGAGAACATGGGAAAAATTATACAACAGTTAAAAAGAGCGGTTAATTATGTTTTGGGTCTTTTCTCCAATGATATGGGGATTGATCTAGGGACAGCTACGACCTTGGTTTTTGTTAAAGGTGAAGGGGTAGTACTTTGTGAGCCTTCGGTAGTAGCTATAGAACGCGGTACTTCGCATGTTTTAGCTGTTGGAGATGAAGCTAAGCGTATGTTAGGACGAACTCCCGGCAATATTATTGCTATCCGGCCGATGAAAGACGGAGTTATTTCTGATTTTGAGATTACCGAAGCTATGCTTCGGTATTTTATTAAGAAGGTGCATCATCGTAAAGTTTTAGTCAGGCCGAGAATTGTGATTGCCATTCCTTCGGGTATAACCGAAGTCGAGAAGCGGGCGGTAAAAGATTCTGCGGAGCGCGCCGGAGCCAGAGAGGTGTTTTTGATTGAAGAGCCGATTGCCGCGGCTATCGGAGTAGGGTTGCCGATTCAGGAACCCGTGGGTAATATGATTATCGATATCGGAGGCGGAACTACGGAGATTGCAGTGATTTCATTGGCCGGCACGGTTTTTTCAAAATCCATCCGTATCGGCGGGGATGAGATGAATGAAGCGGTTGTGGAGTATCTTAAGAAGACTTATAATCTGATGATTGGTGAACGGACTTCAGAAGATATTAAAATAAAAATTGGCTCAGCTTATCCTTTAGAAGAAGAGATGAGTATGGAGGTCAAGGGAAGGGATTTGGTCGCCGGGCTTCCTAAAACCGTGACGATTACCAGTGAAGAGATTCGTGAATCCTTGCAGGAACCATTACGGGCGATATTGGAATGCACAAAAATGTCATTGGAAAGGACTCCTCCGGAGTTGGCTGCCGATCTTATTGATCATGGTATCGTTATGGCCGGCGGAGGTTCGTTGCTAAGAGGGTTGGATAAATTGATTTCGGAGGAAACCGGGCTTCCCGTGCATATAACCGATGATCCGATTACCGCTGTGGCTAACGGGACCGGAATTGTGCTTAGCGAAATTAAATATCTTAGGAAAGTAACCGTACCGGTTAAAACCGAAGTACGTAATTAAATCTCCCCAGATTTTTAGAATGTGTTTAAAATATCCCGCAAAACTCTGATCGGCTTCATTATTTTTTCCTGCACGTTGCTTTTGATCTCTAATACCCTTTCTTGTTTAAAAAAATCCGCACAAAATGTCCTGGCGCCTCAATTATCTTTTCTTGATCTGCTTAAACGTGAGTTTTCCGGGATTATTTTCTATCACCGCAATATGATTCAGGCTGAGAAGTTGAACGCTGGGGTCGGAGCATTACGCTGGCAAATGCTTGATTTAAAGGAACTTAATCAGGAAAATATACGTTTAAAGGAACTGCTTAATTTTAAACAAAAATCTTCCTTGTTTTTAGTGCCTGCCCGGGTGATTGCCCGGTCTCCCGATGTCTGGTCTTGCAGCGTTGTTATTGATAAAGGAAAAAATAGCCGAATAAAAATAGGGATGGCGGTAATTAATCTCCAGGGATTAGTGGGCAGGGTGGTTGAGTGTACGGAGAATAGCAGTAAAGTATTATTAATTAATGATCCCAGTCAAGGTATCTCCGCTGTCGTGCAGCGCAGCCGCCAGGAGGGATTAGTCAATGGGACTTTAGGAACTAATTTAATCATGCGTTATCTTCCCGAGGATGCTCAAATTACCGAAGGTGATATTATTATTACTTCCGAGTTAAGCCAGTTTTATCCTAAGGGTTTGTTAATTGGTAAAGTAATTAATATCGGAGGCGACTTTTCCGGTTTAAATCGCTTCGCGCAAATTAAGCCGGCTGCCGGGCTTTCCAGTATCGAAGAAGTATTGGTAGTTATCCCATGAAAAAATGGTTTTTTTTATTAGTTACAGTTGCTTTAGCCTGGCTGCAATTAACTTGGCCGGTTTTTTTAAATTTTTTTAATTGTAAGCCGGATTTTTTATTAATTTTAATTATAGCTTTGGTTTTTTATTTAGATTTTAAAGTTGCTTTGGCTTTTACTGTTTTAGCGGGCCTAATCAAGGATGTTTTTTTGCTAGAGCCGCTTGCGCTAAATACAATTTTGTTTAGCATTTGGAGCTACTTGGTCTATCTTCTTAGCCGGCAGATATCTACGGAGAATTATTATGTGCGGGCCGCAGTAGTAATTATTGTGGCTTTGTTAAATAATATTATAATCGGCCTAGTGATTATAAACTTCGGCACGATTATTCCCGCGGGTATTTTTTTACGCAACGTCTTTATTTCTTCCTCTTATACAGCGGTATTATCAGTTTTTATTTTTAAGCTCGTTAAAAAAATAGCTGCCTAATTTAAAGAATATGGAAAGAAAAAGTATTTTTAATTTTATAATTATTCTGGTTTTTGCCGTTTTATTAATCGGCCTGTTGAATCTGGATATCTTGCAGGGCGCAAAATTCCGCAGGCTTAGCGATAGTAATTCCATTCGTTTAATATCGCAATCCGGCGCGCGCGGCAATATCTTAGACCGCAACGGTGAAGTTATCGTTGATAGTAAAATTTCTTATGATGTTATGATCCTGCCGGAAGATTTAAGCCAGGTTGATTATGTTTTAAACCGGATCAGCCGCATTTTGGGAACGCAGACAACGCAGTTAAAGGCGGCATTTAAAAAGAATTTTGTTTCATCCAGCGTCCCGGTTACCGTGGCCAGCAACATTGACCTTAAAAAAGCGATATTGCTGGGAGAATTCCGGGCTGAGGAGCCCACTATTATTGTTACTCCTAAACCTTTGCGTCATTATCCGCATGGCGCTTTAGCTGCTCACGTTGTCGGTTATGTTAACCAGATTGACCGCTGGCGCCTGACTAAACTGGAAGATTATGGATATAAAACTAAAGATATTGTAGGTTTCGGCGGCCTAGAAGAAAAATATGAATATTATTTACGGCAGGAGGAAGGAGGCCTCTGTGTTGAAGTAAATCACCGGGGTAAATTTATGCGTGTTTTAGGTTTTCAAGCTCCTTCAAACGGCAAAGATATCCAATTGACCCTAGACCTTAAGATCCAGAAGATTGTGGAAGATAGTATGGACGGCAAAAAAGGAAGCGCGATTTTAATGGATCCTCAAAGCGGTCAGATTATAGCCTTGGCCAGTTATCCTAATTTTAATCCCGCTGTTTTTGTGAATAATCGCACGAATCTTATCTCCGGGCTGCTTAATAATCCTGATGCACCGCTGATTAACCGGGCGATTAGTTCAAGTTATCCTTTAGCCTCGGTGTTTAAGGTAGTTGTGGCTAGCGCAGCTTTAGAATTAAAAAAAATAAATACCTCTACTAGTTTTCTTTGCCAGGGCTCAACGATGGTCGGAGCAAGAAAATTTTCCTGCTGGGATACGCATGGAGCGCAAGATATTTTCGGAGCTATCGCCCATTCTTGCGATATATTTTTTTATAAATCAGGATTACTTGTCGGCGCGCAAAATATTCATGATTATGCTTTAAAGCTAGGATTGGGCAGAAATGTAGGGTTTGAGCTCCCGTATGAAACAAGCGGTTTTATTCCGTCTCCTTTGTGGAGAAAGTTAAATAAATTTCAGAACTGGTTTGCCGGAGATACCGCAAATTTAGCCATCGGGCAAGGGGATTGCCTGGTGACCCCTTTACAGGCAACTAATATGATGGCCGCTTTTGCTAATGGTGGATTTTTGACTAGCCCTTATATTGTTAAAGCAGTAGGGGGAGTAGACCTTAGCGCGAAAAAGAAAAAATTAATTCCGGTGAATTTTAAAAAGAGTACTTTTAATACTGTAATCAGCGGCTTGCGCAAAGTAGTTACTGATGCAACAGGCACCGGTAGCGATTTATCTTCTTTGGCCGTTACGGTAGCCGGTAAAACCGGCACGGCTCAAGTTTCCCGCAATGCTACGCATGCCTGGTTTGTGGGTTTTTTTCCGTTTGATAAACCAAAGTTTGTAATCTGTATTTTTCTAGAAAACGGCGGGCCGGGACATGCTGCCAGTGTCGTGGCTAAACAAATTATTGAGGCGATGAATAATCAGGGGTTAATATGAGAAATTCATTTTTGAGGATTTTAATCCTGGCTTTAGTTATTGCTTTGCTGGGGATATTATCAATCTACAGCAGCACTTATCAGAAGCAGGGAGTTTGGCAGGATATCTATCTGCGACAGTTGCTTTGGCTGGTAATCGGACTAGCTTGTTTTTTCATGTTCTCTAATTTTAATTACCGTAAATTATGGGATGCTAATTATTTTATTTATGGGGCGGCGCTATTTTTTTTATTTTTAGTTTTTGCGCTTGGCATCATAAGATTAGGGGCGCAGCGCTGGTTGAGGTTTGCCTGGTTTAATTTTCAGCCGTCTGAGTTTGCTAAGCTAGCGATTATAATATTCTTAGCGCGGTATTTTAGCCGTAAATCCGTTAATGACACATCATTGTTAAGCGGTAAGTTCGGGATTTTTCAGGGAATAATTTTACCGTTTATATTTGTGGCTGTGCCGATGCTCTTGATTATTGAGCAGCCGGATTTAGGCAGTGGGCTGATGCTCATGCTGATTTTTATTTGCCTGCTTTATTTAACTAATGTCCGGTTGAGGTATATTTTTACACTTTTAACTTTATTAATTTTACCTCTGCCTTTTTTTTGGAATTTATTACATGATTATCAAAAGCAGAGGTTATTGGTTTTTTTAAATCCCAATATAGATCCTTTGGGCGCCGGATATACGATAATTCAGTCTAAGATAGCTATCGGCTCCGGGGGCTTTTTCGGGAGGGGCTGGCTTGCCGGCACGCAAAGCCAGTTATATTTTTTGCCGGAGTCGCATACGGATTTTATTTTTGCTACTTTTTCGGAGCAGTGGGGATTCCTGGGTTCCTGCCTGTTGATACTGATGTATTATTTAATTATCCGTCAGGGTCTTATTATCGCTCAGAGGACTCAAGATAATTTCGGAAGGCTCTTGGCTTACGGGATATCATTATTATTAGCATTACAGGTGTTTATTAATATTGCGATGAATATGGGGCTGGCTCCGGTGGTCGGCCTGCCTTTACCGTTAATGAGTTACGGCGGTTCAAGTATTCTGGCTACTTTTATCGCCTTAGGTATTTTAACTAATATTGACCGGACCAGGAATGTATTTTAAATTATGATCGAAGACCTGTTTTTAAATGTTCATCGTCCCGCTCAATATTTAGGCAATGAATGGAATGTATCCAAAAAAGATTTTGGTTCTTCTAGCTTAAGTTTTGCTTTGGGTTTCCCGGATTTATACGAAATCGGAATGAGTAATTTGGGCCTGCGGATTATCTATGGCGTTTTAAATAATTTAGATGATGTAGTTTGCGAAAG
>CAYIFW010000034.1:11028-12190 GCA_964362795.1 uncultured Planctomycetales bacterium
TTTGATTTATTTATTATCGGAGAAGCCGAGGAGGTGATTGTAGAGCTTTTAGCTTTATATCGGAATCTTAAAAAAGATTATCAAAGCGGCAGCCTGAGCAAAGAAAGCCTTTTGATTGAATTTTCTAAGATAGCCGGAGTTTACGCGCCGTCTTTATACGGCCTAGATTATAATACAGCCGGAGAGCTTCTGGCATTTTATCCGAAGTTTGATATTTTACCGGTAAAGATTAAGAAGCGGGTAGTGGCTGATTTTGAATCGTCTTATTTTCCTTGCAATTGGATGGTGCCACTGGTCCCGGTAATTCATGACCGGATTACTTTAGAGGTTATGCGCGGTTGCCCTAATCGCTGCCGTTTTTGTCAGGCCAGGAGTCAATATTACCCTTTGAGAATAAGAAGCAAAGAAAAATTAATTTCACAAGCTAAGCTTGCTTATGCTTCTACCGGTTATGAGGAATTATCTTTAGCGGGCTTATCGGTCAGTGATTATCCGGATTTAGAGAATCTGGTTTCGGAGTTAACCGGTTGTTTTAAGGAGCAGGGTGTTAATTTGTCCTTGCCTTCATTAAAAGCTAAGGCTTTATTAGGTAATGTGTCGGCTTTAATTGCTAAGATCAAGAAAACTGGCCTTACTTTTGCCCCTGAGGCAGGTACGCCAAGATTACGCCAGGCTTTGGCCAAGGATTTTTCCGAGGAGGATTTTTTTAAGTCGGTTGAAGCCGCTTACCAATGCGGTTATCAGCATTTAAAATTATATTTTCTCATTGGTTTACCCGGGGAAACCCAGGCAGATTTGCAGGGAATAATTGATTTTTCCCGGGAAGCTTCGGAATTAAAAAGAAAAATAAGCGGCTCACCCGCTCAGATTAATATTAGCGTCAACCCGTTAATCCCTAAGCCGCATACACCTTTACAGTGGTTAAAGATGGATTCTATCTCTCAGATAAAGGAAAAGCAAGATTACTTGAAAGCGAATTGTAAAAACCGAAGGCTTAAATTTAATTTTCATAATTCGCAAATGGGTTTTTTGGAAGGAGTGCTTTCCCGCGGTGATAGAAGGTTAAGCAAAGTAATCCTGACGGCCTATAAAAAGGGGGCCAAGTTCGATGCCTGGTCAAATTACTTTTCATTCGCTAAGTGGCAAGAGGCGTTTGCTCAAG
>CAYIFW010000035.1:0-11340 GCA_964362795.1 uncultured Planctomycetales bacterium
TTCGGAGGTTATCTGTGGTTTGTTGCAGAGATCAGGTTATAAAATCAGCGATGACGATAAGCAAGCTGACATTATTATTTTTAATACCTGCTCAGTGCGTAAGCATGCCGAAGACAGAGTGTGGAGTTTAATCGGAAGTTATAAAGGCTCAAAAATAATCGGACTGGTCGGATGTATGGCGCAGAATTATAAAGATAAGGCTTTCCAGCGTGATGCAAATATCAGTTTTGTGGTCGGGCCGCAAGATATTGAAAAAATTCCGGAGATTTTGAAACGATTATCTAAAAACGAGATTGCTTCGTCGCCCGCCTTCGGCGGAGCTCCTCGCAATGACACATCTTTGCCTTCGGCTCCTCGCAATGACACAGCTATTCCGTTTCTATTTGAGAGAAAAATTTGGGAAACGGACAGCAGTAGCCGTCCTGAGGAGATCTATCATACAGGTTTCTACCAAGAGAAAGATCATGGCCAGGTAGTTATCTCGGAAGGCTGTTCTAATTTCTGCTCATATTGTGTTGTGCCATATGTTCGCGGAGCGCTACGTCATCGTAAGCAAGAAAGTATTCTTAAAGAAATCCGCCAAGCCATTGACCAAGGGGTTACTAGAATAACCCTTTTAGGCCAGAATGTTAACGCTTATCGGGATAACCAGGTAAATTTTACTAATCTACTTGAGCAGATTAATCAGTTTGACGGTTTAAAAGAGTTGGATTTTTTTACCTCGCATCCTAAGGATGCCACAGCCGATTTATTTAAAGCAATTCGTGATTTGGATAAATTAGCCAAGAGATTACATTTACCTCTACAATCAGGATCCGATAGAATTCTTAAACTGATGAATCGGGGTTATGCAGCAAAAGAATACTTGGCTTTAATTGATTCTTATCGTAAAATTGTTAAGGATGGATCTTTGACTACGGATGTTATTGTCGGGTTTCCGAGTGAAACGGATGAGGAGTTTAAAAAAACTTGTGATTTGGTAAGTAAGGTCAAGTTCAACTCGGCTTATATTTTTAAGTATTCCGCCCGGGCTCAAACCGAGGCGGTAAAAATTGGCCCGGAATTAAGCCGCCAGGATTTAGAAGGACGGCACAAAAAACTTTTGGATTTACAAAGAGGTATTTCTAATAAATTAGGGAACAGGTGTAAAAATGCAAAAAAATAAAGTCATTCCAATTGCTTTAGTTTGCTTAATAATTCCTATTGTTTGCCGGGCAGCTGAAATGGATAATCTCAAGGTTGATTTTTTGCAGGGAAATTACCGCAGAGTCATTTTTGAAGGCCAGGCTCAAGTAAATAGCCTCAATTCCTCAGGTAGTGATGAACTGAATTATATTTTAGGTTTAAGTTATCTTAAGGAAGCCAGGCTAGAGCAGGCCGCCAATTGTTTTAAGCTCGTAGTTGTCGGTTCGTCCAGTAAGCTTAAAAAACAGGCGGAATTAGGATTGGCGGATACTTATTTAATGGGGGGGCAGTTTCAGGAGGCGGTGGATAGCTATAATAAGCTAATTGCCGGGGAGTCAAACAGCAGCTACGGGGCGGCAATTTTATATCGATTAAGCCAATTAGAATTTAAGCGAGGGAATAATCAGTTGGGAAATGAATATTTATCTAAATTAAGAAGGGATTTTCCCTTAAGCCCTGAGCTTAGGTTGAGCAAGGGGTTAGCTTTAAATGATGTTTTGACAAAACCTCAAAGGGAGGTTGGCGAGTATTCCGTGCAGCTTGGTTTTTTTACCAACAGTAATAATGCGAACAATCTTAAAAATAAATTACTTGCCGATAATTATCCGGCTTATGTGGAAAGCGTTGATGCCGGGTACCGGGTTAGAGTGGGTAGGTTAAAAACTCTCAATGAGGCGCAAGTTCTGGAGAGTGAGCTTTCCAAAAAAGGCTTTCAGACCAAAATCTGTCCGTAACAGGTTATGTTAAAAAAGAAAATATTTTTTTTACTCGGCCCTACCGCAATCGGTAAATCTTCGGTGGCGATTTGCCTGGCTAAAAAAATTAAAGCCGAAATTATTTCTTGTGATTCTATGCAGGTCTACCGCCGGATGGATATTATCACTTCTAAGGCAAGCCCGGCGCAAAGAAAGAAGATCAGGCATCATTTACTTGACATAGTTGACCCGGATAAAGAGTATAATGTCGCTAAATACCGGAAAGAAGCGCTGTTAATTTGTGAGAAGCTGTTCTTAAAAGGGAAAACTCCGCTTTTTGTCGGCGGCACCGGGCTTTATTATTCAATTATTATTGACGGATTATTTCCGAACGTTTCTCAGGATAGATTGGTTCGGACTAAGTTGAATAAGCAATTGCTTTCTAAGGGGCCGGGATTTCTTCATCAGAGATTGGCCAATGTCGATTTAGAATCTGCCAAAAAAATTCATCCTAATGATGCCAGAAGGATTATTCGCGCGCTGGAAGTATATTTAAAAACTGGCCAGCCCATATCTGTTTTGCAGAAGACCAGGGTAGGCCTGGGGCAGGATTATGAAATAAAAATTTTTGGTTTAAATTCAGATAGGCAGTTTTTGTATAAAAAAATTGATCAAAGAGTTGATAAAATGTTCAAAGCGGGTTTAGTTGGTGAAGTAAAAAAGATAATTAAGCGTAAATTAAGTAAAACGGCTGCCTGCGCTATCGGAATCTCTGAATTGCAAGGTTATTTTAAAGGACAGTATTCGCTTGAGGAAGCTAAACGGCTTATTTGCCGTAATAGCCGCCATTATGCTAAGCGGCAGCTTACCTGGTTCAGAAAAGATAAACGCATTGCCTGGATTAATCTTAATAAAACGGAGGCGCCTGAGCAGGTTGCTTTAAAATTATGGAAAAAGCTCTCTTAGTAAGTGTTCAGCTAAAGACGGATAAAGGCCACTGGCGCGTTGAAGATATCTCCAGTGAGCTGGAGGAGTTGGCGCATTCTACTTCGGTTGAGGTGGTTGAGAATATAATTTGCATCTGTCAAAAAGCTACGGCCAATTTTCTTATCGGAAAAGGTAAGGTTGAAGAAATTAGCGTTATCGCCAGTGAAGAGGGGATCGATACGGTAATTTTCAGCCATGATTTGAGCGGCACTCAAGTGCGTAATTTGGAAAAAGCGATTGGCAAGAAAATAATCGACCGCACGCAGTTGATTTTAGATATTTTCAGCCGCCGGGCAAAAAGCCCGGAAGGCAAAATGCAGGTGGAGCTGGCTCAGTTGCAATATTTGCTTCCCCGGCTTGCCGGTAAAGGGTTGACGCTTTCGAATTTAGGAGGAGGTATCGGAACTCGCGGCCCCGGTGAAACAAAGCTGGAGGTAGACCGGCGTCAAATAAGAAAGAAAATAGATAAATTAAAGAATGATCTGAAAACTTTCCGGCTGCATTGTTCGACGATGCGTAAAAAAAGAAAAGGCAATAATTTACCGGTAATCGCTTTGGTTGGCTATACCAGCGCCGGAAAATCCACCTTGCTTAATTTGCTTACGCAATCCACTCAAATTACTTCGGAAAAATTATTCACTACTTTGGATCCGCTTTCTAAGAGCCTCGCGCTTTCCAACGGACAGAATGTTATTATTTCTGATACCGTCGGGTTCCTGCATGACCTTCCGCATCATTTGATAGAAGCTTTTAAGGCAACCCTGGAAGAGGTTAATCAGGCGGATTTGTTAATTCATGTTTTAGATGTTTATGATGCCCGGCTGCATCAGCATAATCAGGCTGTCTTAAGTGTTTTAGAAGAGTTGGGAGCAAGTGATAAACCTGTGCTGGTGGCTTTGAATAAGATAGATTTGGTCGAGGATCGTAGCTGGCTAGAGGTTTCCAAGAATGACTTCCCGGGGTCGATTCTGTTGTCGGCCAAGACAGGGGAAAATCTTGCGGCATTGATTGCTAAGATAGAAGAGCATTTTTCCGGCCTAATGCTGAATATAAAAATAATTATTCCGCATCAGCGCATGGAATTGGTTGATTTTTTTTACCGCAAGGCCAAAGTTAATAAAATTGACTATTTGCAGGAAGGGGTAAGCATAGATTTGAGTATTTCTCGACAGCTTTATGATCAAATCGGGGAAGATAAAGATATAAAAGTTATTGATTAGCACTCTAATGAATTAACTGCTAATTTTATTGACAAAACCGCAAATTATGTTAAAATTACTCCTTACCGTTAAAAATCCAAAGTATTAAATAGGAGAAGCAGTGCGCACAGTTGATTATAACTCCCGCAGGAATTCAGTTTTAAGTTCAGCCATTAACCGCCATATTAAGAGCGCTCTACCGGTTGCTAGCGATGATATTGCTGAGGAATTTGAATTAAGTTCGGCAACTATCAGGAATATTTTTTCGGAACTTGATGAATCCGGGTATCTTAAACATCCTTATACTTCTGGCGGCAGGGTTCCTACTGACCGAGGGTACCGTTATTACGTAGATTTCCTTATCCAGCAGATGGAGCTAATGGATGAGGAAAAACAGCGTATATTTAAGGATTGCAAAAAAAAGATGCGCCGGCTGGAAGATGCCCTGGAAAATACCTCGGAAGTTATCTCGGAAATTACGCATTACGCGGGAATTGTTTCATTTCTGCAGTGGCAGGATAAGATGTTTTACAAGGGGATTAGCCGGATACTTGATCAGCCGGAGTTTAGAAATGTCGATAAGATACGCCTTTTAGTTAAGTTAATGGAAGATAAGAAGCGCTTATTAGATATTATTAATCGAGATTTTTCAGGAACAGTTAAGGTTTACATCGGAAGCGAGCTAGGTTTTCCGGAAATGGAAAGTTGTTCTTTAATTGTTTCAAGTTATAAGATAAAAAATCAGCCTTCAGGGAGATTGGCAGTGTTAGGCCCGGTGCGGATGGAGTATAATCATATTATCCCGACTTTAGAATATGTTTCCCAAGTTCTAAGTGAGGTGCTGGAGGATTTATAAAAGTTATGGAAAGTCAAAAAAATAATAAAGCGCCAGAGCAAAACAATAACCAAGAGGAAAAGCTAGTTACGCTTAAGGAGTCAGAGTATCTTGGGCTTCTGGATGAAGCCAAGAGGTCTAAAGATAGCCAGGATAAAATGCTGAGGAATCAGGCGGATCTGGAGAACACGCGTAAACGTATTGACCGGGAAAAACAAGAGTTCATAAAGTTTGCCAATGAAGGTTTAATTATGAACCTGCTTAATGTGCTGGATGACCTGGAACGTTCGGTTAATTTAGCTGAATCCAGTAAAGAGGATCTGCCGGCTTTTTTAAAGGGAGTGGAGATGATTTTAGCGCATTTATATGAAATGTTAAAAGAGCATGGAGTAAAACCTATCGAGGCAGAAGGTAAAATATTTGACCCGCATTGTCATGAGGCTTTAATGCAAGTGGAGAATAAAGATTTGCCGGAGCATACGATAATTGAAGTGTTGCAAAAGGGGTATTTAATTCACGAGCGGGTGCTGCGAACCGCTAAAGTAAAAGTTTCGAAAAAACAATAAATTAAGGGAGGCTAACATGGCAAAAGTTATTGGAATCGATTTAGGGACATCTAATTCAGCGGCTGCGGTTATGGAGGGCGGCAGGCCGGTAATTATTCCCTCGGCGGAAGGAGCAGGGGTTGCTTCCGGAAAAGCGTTTCCTTCCTATGTAGCGTTTACTAAGGACGGAACCCGTTTAGTCGGAGAACCGGCAAGGCGCCAGGCGGCAATTAATGCCGAAGGAACAATTCAGGCAGCCAAGCGTAAGATGGGTACGGATTTTAAATTTAAAGCTTATGGCAAAGAATATACCCCGCAGCAGATTTCGGCATTTATATTGCAGAAAATTAAGCAGGATGCTGAAGGTTATTTAGGGGATAAGGTCGAAGAGGTTGTGATTACCTGTCCGGCTTATTTTGATGATAATCAGCGCCAGGCAACTAAAGATGCCGGAGAAATTGCGGGTTTAAAGGTTTTGAGAATTATTAATGAGCCTACGGCTGCCTGCCTGGCTTATGGTTTAGAGAAGGCCGGTAAAGAGCAAAAAATTATGGTTTTTGATTTGGGCGGCGGTACGTTGGATGTAACAATTATGGAGATGGCTCAAGGAGTATTCCATGTGCAATCAACTAGCGGCGATACGCAGCTTGGCGGAACGGATATGGATAAAGTCCTGCTGGAATTTATTACCGGGCAGTTTAAACGGGAAACCGGTATTGATTTAATGGGCGATAAAATGGCCGTGCAAAGGGTGCGCGAAGGTGCGGAAAAGGCAAAGATTGAGTTATCTTCTACGGTGAGTACGGACATTAATCTTCCCTTTATTACCGCTGACGCTACCGGCCCGAAGCATTTAACGATGAATATTACTCGGGCAAAATTGGAAGATTTAATCGGGCCGATTATCGACCGGTGCCGTCATCCTATGGAGCAGGCGTTAAATGATGCTAAGTTAACTTCTCAAGAGGTCGATCGGATTATCATGGTCGGCGGGCCTACGCGCATGCCGATTGTGCAAAAATTCGTGGAGGATTATGTCGGTAAAAAAATTGAGCGCGGAGTGGACCCGATGGAGTGCGTTGCTTTAGGCGCGGCGGTTCAGGCGGCAATTATTACCGGAGAGGTTAAGGACGTGCTTCTTTTGGATGTTACGCCGCTTTCTTTAGGTATTGAGACTTTAGGCGGAGTTAACACAAAGTTAATTGAAAGAAATTCATCTATTCCTACTCAGAAAAGCCAGGTATTTTCAACGGCAGCGGATAATCAGACCGCGGTTACAATTCGCGTTTTGCAGGGAGAAAGACAATTGGCCAATGATAATGTTGAGTTGGGAAGATTCGATTTAGTGGGAATTCCTGCGGCTGCGCGCGGCGTCCCGCAGATTGAAGTAAAATTTGATATCGATCGCGACGGGATTGTGCATGTTTCGGCTAAGGATTTAGGCACCGGTAAAGAACAATCCATCCGGATCAGCGCTCCTAAAAAACTATCCAAGGAAGAAATAGATAAGATGGTTAAGGATGCCGAGAAGTTTGCGGCTGATGATTCTAAGAAGAAAGAAGAAATTGAGGCCATTAATCAGGCGGATAATCTGGTCTATGCCACCGAAAAATCTCTCAAAGATTACGGTGATAAGGTCAGCCAGGCTGAACGGGCAGATATCGAAGCCAAAGCCAATGATTTAAAAACTGCGATAAAAGATAAAAATATTGACCGGATTAAGAAAGGCATGGAAGATTTGACTAAATCTTCACATAAGTTGGCCGAGGAAATTTATAAAGCTGCCAGTGCCAAGCAGCAACAGTCGCAGCAGGGCCAAGCCGGTCCCGGTGGCGGCCAAGAGAATGCCCAAGAACCGAAAGAAGAAACAAAAAAAGACGAAGATATCATCGACGCTGAATATAAAGAAGAGGATAATAACGGAAAGAAGTAAATAAATATGTCGGTTAAGGGTGATTATTACCAGATTTTAGGAGTGCAGAAGAGTGCCAATACGGATGAGATAAAAAAGGCTTACCGGGAGATGGCGCTTAAGTTTCACCCTGATCGTGTGCCGGCTGAACAGAAAAAAGAGGCTGAGGACAAATTTAAGGGAATCTCGGAGGCTTATGCCGTACTTTCGGATTCGGCCAAGAGAGACCTTTATGACCGGTACGGCCATTCCGGAATCGACCAAAAGTACGCCCAGGAAGATATTTTTAAAGGCGCAGATTTTAGTAGTATCTTTAGGGAGATGGGTGGTGGCTATGGTTCGGGCGGAGCAAGTATATTTGAAGATATTTTCGGGGATCTGGGTTTTGATGTTTCCGGTTCGCGGCAATCCAGGGGAAGTTCTTCTCGGCGGCGTGGGCGGGATTTACAGATTGCTCTGGAAATTTCCCTTGAGGAAGCAGCTAGCGGCACGGAAAAGACTATAACTGTTCCCCGTTATGAAACTTGTATGAGTTGTTCCGGCAGCGGGGCTAAAAGCGGAACCAAAAGAATTACTTGTCCGCAGTGTAAGGGCTCAGGCAAAACCGTAGTTTCCAACGGTTTTTTTCAATTAGCGCAAACCTGTTCGCGTTGTTCCGGTGAAGGCTCAACAATTGGCACTTTTTGCCCGGATTGCCGCGGCGAAGGCAGAACTAAGGTTACTAAAAAAATTAAAGTTAAGATTCCTGCGGGAGTGGATAACGATTCTCAATTGCGTGTTCGCTCAGAAGGTGAAGCCGGATCAAGCAGCCGGGGGGATTTATATGTAGTTATTGAAGTCAGGCAACATAATATTTTCCAAAGGCACGATAACGATATTATTACTTCGGTTAATATCAGCCTGGCTAAAGCTATCTTAGGAGGAGAGGTTGAAGTTCCGGCTTTAGACGGAAAAGTAATGATGAAAATACCTGCGGGTACTCAATGCGGTAAAACTTTCCGGCTTCAAGGCAAAGGTATGCCGGATTTACATTCGCGGGATATCGGTGATGAACTGGTTAGAGTTGATATTGAAATTCCTACTAAGCTGACCGCGCAGCAGAGGCAATTAATCGAAGATTTTGCCCGTCTTGGCGGCGAGAATCTTGGTTCCAAGGAAAGTTTTAGTGAAAAATTTAAAAAATCATTTCGCCAATAACAAATAAGAAAAAAGGAAAAGAAATAAAATGCCTACTTATGAATATGAATGTTTGTCCTGCAAGCATAGATTTGAAGCTTTGCAGAGCATAACCTCAAAACCCAAGACTAAGTGCCCGCAATGCGGAAAAAAGCTAAAGAAATTAATCAGTAGCGCCGGCGGGTTTATTTTTAAGGGCTCAGGTTTCTACGCTACGGATTATAAAAAAGCGGATAAATCTGCGAATAAAACAGCTGTTCCGGGATGCCCGAAAGCAAAAGACGGCTGCGCCGGCTGCCCGGGCCACTAAAGAAGCAGGGAAGTGTTTAATTATTGTTTTTGTTGTTTTCTGTGTTAAAATAATTCCTTATGATTAAAATCAAGGCTTTTAAAGCAATAGTTTACAATCAAGAAAAAGTCGGTGATCTTAAACAGGTAGTTTGCCCTCCGTATGATGTGATCTCCCCGGCCGCTCAAGAGGCGTTTGGCCAGCGTTCGCTGCATAATTTTATCCACATACTTTTAGCTAAAGATTCCCCGGTTGATGATAAGTACCGCCGCTCAGGAGTAATCTTTCGCCAGTGGCTTAAAGACGGTATTCTTATTCAAGATGAGCGCTTGGCCGTTTATTTTTATAGTCAGCAATATATTATCCGCGGAGAGAAAAAGACCCGCTTGGGTTTTATTGCTTTGTTGAGGTTGGCTGATGAAAAAAGCTCGCCGGTATATGCTCATGAAAATACGCATAGCGCTGCCAAACAGGATAGGTTTAAGCTGATCAAGCAGGTTAAGGCTAACCTGAGCCCGATATTTATAGTTTTCCAGGATAAGAAACGGATCATTCAGAGAATATTTCAGAAGCAGATTCCTTCCCAAAAAACTTTTATCGAAGTCGTCGATGGCGAAAAAACTGTGCATAAATTATGGCAGATTACCGACCCGGTTATTTTAAAATCAATCGAATCCGGCACCACTGATGAAAATATGTTTATTGCCGACGGACATCATCGCTATGAGGTCGCCTGCGCCTATCGCGACTTGATGAAAGAAAAGCTTTTAGATCAATTTACCGGCGAGGAAGAATTTAATTACTGCCTGGCGTATTTTACTAATACTGATCCGCGCGGTTTATCTATCTTACCGATACATCGGCTGCTCAGGTTAGAAACTAGGCTGGATCTGGCCGATTTTATAGCCCAAGCTAAAGAATATTTTGATGTCGACCAGATAAAAGACAGAGTGCGTTTCATGTTTCTTATGGAAAAAGCCGGTTGCACCGAGCATTTAATCGGGGTATATAAAGATAGAAAATATTATCTCTTGCGCTTGAAAAATGTGCGCATCCTGGATAAAATAATCGCGGATAAACCTAAGGAGTATCGGGCCCTGGATGTGGCTATTTTGAATTATTTGGTCTTAAAGAATATTTTAAAACTTGATTTGGCTAACCTGGGAGATATAAAGTATAGCCCGGATGCTTTGGAATTTATGGAGCAGGTAGATCAAGACCCCTTAAGCATCGCTTTCTTTTTAAATCCGGTAAAAATCGAACAAATTATTAATGTTGCTTTAGGAGGTAATAAAATGCCGCCTAAATCTACCTATTTTTATCCTAAAGTCCTCTCAGGGCTAGTAGTGAATAAATTAGAAAAGGCGTAAATTATGGCTTTATTCGGTAAACCAAAATATACGATCGTGCGTTTAAAGAAAAGGGAGATTCCCGAGGGGCTCTGGACTAAATGCGAAGAATGCTCGGAAACGCTTTATAATAAGACCCTAGAGGAGAATTTTAAGGTTTGCCCCAAATGTAATTATCATTTTGGGCTGACTGCTTATGAAAGGATTAATTTATTACTGGATAAAGATAGTTTTCTGGAATTTGATAAAGATATGATCTCTCTTGATCCGCTTGATTTTAAAGGGCCCAAGACCTATAAAGATAAATTGAAACAGGATCAGGAATCTACCGGGCTAAAGGATGCGGTTGTTTCCGGAGAAGGCAAGATTAAAGGCGAGCCGGTAGTTATTGCTGTGACGGATTCCCGCTTTATCATGGGCTCAATGGGCTCGGTAGTTGGGGAGAGAATTACCCGGGCAATCGAATATGCTATTAAAAATAAGCTGCCGGTGATTATTGTTAGCGGCTCAGGCGGAGGGGCGCGTATGTACGAAGGGATGTACAGCTTGATGCAGATGGCTAAAACCTGCGCCGCTCTGTCTTATTTACGCAAGGCAAAGCTTCCTTATATTTCAGTGCTGACTAATCCTACGATGGCCGGGATCATGGCTTCTTTTGCCAGCGTTGGGGATATAATTATGGCTGAACCTAAAGCCTTGATTGGTTTTACCGGGCCCAGGGTTATCGAACAGACAATCCGGCAGAAGCTTCCGTCTGGTTTTCAGCGTTCGGAGTTTTTGTTAGAGCATGGGCTTATTGATATGATTGTGCACCGTAAAAATATGAAGGATACTTTAAGTCAACTACTTGATTATTTCGATTAATTCCGTAGGCTAAGGAAATTTATTTACTAAGGGGTGTAACTGAATGGCTCAAGTTAGTTTAAATAATGTTTGCAAGGTTTATCCCGGTGATGTTTTAGCGGTTAACCAGATAAACCTGGGAATTGAAAATAAAGAATTTATGGTTTTGGTCGGCCCTTCCGGTTGCGGAAAATCGACTACCTTGAGGATGATTGCCGGCCTGGAGGAGATAAGTTCCGGAAATATTTATATCGGCAATAAATTGGTTAATGAGGTTCCCGCCAAAGATCGTGATATTGCCATGGTTTTTCAGAACTATGCTCTT
>CAYIFW010000036.1:0-11122 GCA_964362795.1 uncultured Planctomycetales bacterium
TTTATACTTCAATAACGCCGCCGCCATAGCGCTAAGCACTTTATTCTTCTCTTTAGAAGATAAAACAGCCAGCGGCCGGGATGCTGTTTTAGCCTGCTTAGCAATACCCTCTATCTCTTTCTTAAGATTCTGAGTCATTTTTTTCTGGGTAAAAATATTGTTCCACTGCTAAAAGGATTCTTAGCAACTTGGCTAATAATACCTTTCTTTTTTCCATTAGCAATTACACAAGGAATTCCAGAACCGACCGCAATCTGAGCAGCCTCAATTTTTGTGATCATGCCCCCAACGCAGGTTTTTTTACGAGTCGGACAGGCCAAGGATTTTATTCTTTCGGTAATTTTTGGCACCAGGCAAATAACTTTTTTATCTTTATTCAGGAGCCCGTCGACATCCGAAAGAATAATCAATAAATCGGCATCAACCAATATGGAAACTAAAGCCGAGAGCTTATCGTTATCCCCAAACTTAATCTCCTCGGTTGCCACCGTATCGTTTTCATTAATCACCGGCACGCTTTTAAGTTTGAGCAAAGTATTCAAAGTATTCTTGGCATTCTGGTAACGTTTATCCGAAAAATCATCCCAAGTCAGCAGCAATTGCGCGCAATTTATACCCTGCTTATTAAACGCCAATTTATAGGTATGCATCAACTCCGGCTGTCCGATGGCCGCAGTCGCCTGCAAATAGGCCAGCTCCTTCGGACGATGGGTTAGCTTTAAAATTGACATGCCGATGGCAATGGCCCCTGAGGAAACCACCACTACCTCACGGCCCTGCTTGATTAAACTTGAGATCTCTTGGGCAATATTAGCGACTAAAGTAGCATCCGGCTTAGGTTTACCGGCGGCAAAAATACTGGAGCCAACCTTAACCACAACTCTTTTATAATTTATCCGCGACGGCATCAATTAACTCCTCTAAATTAGTTTTCTGAAGCGCTGAAATCGGGTACACTGGTTTTTTAACTAACTTTTTAAACTTTTTTAAGTTAGCTTCTGCTCCATCAATATCCATTTTATTGGCGCAGATAATTTGCGGCTTTTTATAAACCTCTTTACTGTAATTCTTTAATTCCAGATTAATCTTTTTATAATCATCCAGCGGATCCCTGCCTTCAAAGCCGGCCATATCCACTAAATGAATCAAAACCTTAGTCCGCTCGATATGCTTTAAAAATTTATCCCCTAGGCCGCGACCTTCGGATGCCCCTTCAATTAATCCCGGAATATCAGCAACTACAAATTTTTTATGCGTGCTTGTCGCTACGCCTAAAATCGGGCCCGTCGTCGTAAAAGGATAAGCGGCAATCTTAGGATGGGCATTAGAAATTGCCGTAATTAAAGTGGACTTACCCGCGTTAGGAAACCCAACTACCGCCACATCCGCCAAAAGCTTTAAATCCAGGGTAATTATTTTTTTCTCACCCGGCTCACCCAGGGTCGGCTCATTACGATGCCAATTACCGATGCCGCCTTTACCGCCGCGGGCAATAATAACCGTATCCCCGTCAATATCTAAATCGCGTAAAATAGAATCCGTGGCGGCGTCTCTAATAATCGTGCCTAAAGGCACGCGTATAATTACATCCGGCGAGCCTTTGCCTCTTTTATGATTACCGGAACCATGCCCGCCGTGCTTGCCAAAAAAATGCCGGTGATGTTGATAATCCAGCAGAGTAAGCAGATTACGGTCCGCTTGAATAATAATATCGGCGCCCTTGCCCCCATCTCCGCCGTCAGGAGTTCCCGCGCGCTGATATTTATCCCGATACATACTGCGGCAGCCATTACCGCCGCTTCCGGCGCGAATCTCAATTTTAGCGCTGTCAATAAACACTTAATTATAGGCCTAACTCAATAGATTTAATTTTAAGTTCAGTCAACTGGGCGCGATGCCCCTTTTGCCAGTGAGAATTTTTTCTCCGGCGGTACTTAAAAGCCGTGGTTTTCTCGCCAAAGGTCTGTTTTAAAACTTCTGCCTCGACTTTAGCGCCCAAAACATAAGGAGTGCCAATTTCAACTTTTTTATCTTTGGAGACCAATAAAACCTTATCAATAATAAGCTTGTCTCCTTTTATCACCACCTGCTTGTTTACTTCGATAATATCATCTTTCTTTACATTGTACTGCTTAGAGCCAACTTCAATAATCGCATACATTTGACTGCCTCCCTGCCTGCCGGCAGGCAGGCTAAAAAAGTGATTAAAATAATGGAAACGGTTCTATTTTACCTCAAATCAGGTGCCGGAAAACAGAACCGTCCCCTAGATTTGAACTTTATATTATATACCGGTTGAATTTGAGGGTCAAGCTATTTTGATGTCTTCCAGGTGCGCGGTAGGGTCTGCGATAAGGTTAATCTTTGTCCTGTATCTGTGCTCAAGTGCGCGCAGGGCCTCCTTATCTTTTAGGATTTCATCGATTACAGGGCTAGCCATAGTTACGGAGACCTGTTTTAGGGTTTTACCTTTAAGATAACGCTTGAGCTCTTTTAAGGCAAAAATTCCCATAGTTTGAGGTGAGCGCAGCTTGCCTCTACCCTTACAATACGGACAAGGGTGAAAAGAAAGCATCTGCACTGTTTTGTGAATTCGTTCGCGGGTCATCTCCACAATTCCAAATTTAGAGATCCCCAGGATATCGTACTTAGCCCGGTCGGTTTCTAAAGCCTTTTTTAAAATATTCAGTAATTCCCGGCGATGGCCTTCGCGTTCCATATCAATAAAATCAATGACGATAATCCCGCCCAGATCGCGCAAGACCAGCTGTCGGGCAATCTCAACTGCCGCCTCGCCATTTACTTTAAAAGCCATCTCCTCCTGATTAACTTTTTTCTTAAAACCGCCGCTATTAACATCAATGACCACGAGGCCCTCGGTAGGCTCAATAATCAAATAGGCCTTAGATTTCATGTAAACATGGCTTTCAAAGATATGATTAATTTGTTTTTCCACGTCTTTGGCGCCAAAAAGGTCATCCCCTTTATAAAATTCAACTTTTTTGCACAAATAACTCAAAAAAGTACGCATAAAATTCTGGATACGATAAAACTCAGGCTTAGAATCAACCAGCAACTTGGTAACATCTTCGGTGAAGGAATCCCGGATCGCCCGCAGAGTTAAATCATACTCCTCATAAACTAAGGCCGGAGCTTGTTTGCCTTGGGCATTTTTTTCCAGGCGTTTCCACAGCTTATGCAAAAACTGCGCGTCCCGAATTAACTCCTGTTCGCTTCTACCGCTGGCCGCCGTGCGCACAATAAATCCTACCGGGTCCGGAAGTTTGAGCCTTTTAAAAATATCGCGCAAGCGCCTGCGTTCCGCCTCATCTTCGATACGCCGGGAAATTCCACCCTGTTTATCCAGCGGCATAATTACCAGGTAGCGGCCGGCCAAGCCGATTTGCGTGGAAAGACGCGGGCCTTTAGTGCCAAAAGATTCTTTAACCACCTGAACTAAAACTTCCTGGCCTTTTTTTACTTCCTTAATCGGAGTTTGCTGCGGAGCCTCAATAGATTCATAGGCAGATTCAATCTCAGATAAATAAAGAAAACCATTTTTAGGCAAACCAATATCCACAAAAGCCGCTCCAATGGAAGGCATTACTGCCTCAATCCTGCCCTTATAAATATTGCCGACAATAGTGCGGTCTTGCGGACGCTCGATATGAAACTCCAGAAGCTGGCCGTCGCTGACTATAGCAACGCGTTTCTCTAAAGTTTCAACATTAATTAAAATTTCCTTGGACATCTTTTACTTTAATCCCTTCTGGTAATTGTTTTTGCAGGCTAGTTTTAAAATTTTCAGGCTCGACCGGAAATCTCAAAACGATGGAAGCTTCTTCCTGCTCGCTTTCGACTCCCAGCTTTAAAGCCCTTTTAAAACTTAATTTAGGATGCGGGCTGAAACCCTCAGATAACTTCAAAGGCAGATCTGCCCGGCGCATAGCGCGCATAAATAGCCGCATCAGGTCTAGGTGCGAAATATAACGCATTAGCCCTGTCTTAGTAAAAATGAAACTTATTTTATACATAATATCTATCCGTCATTGCGAGGCACAAAGTGCCGAAGCAATCTCGTTCCTTTAGATTGCTTCGCTCACTATCGTTCGCTCGCAATGACTGTATCTATTTCTTTTTCTTCTTTTTATCCGCTGCTTCAATTTTTACAACTACCGGTTCATTACGCTCTAATCTTTTTTCTAATTTAGCGATTTCTTCCGGGCTAAATTCACCATCTTTAATAACTTTAGCTGTAATAAAAATTAACAGGTCAATCTTCTGCGTATCGATGGTTTCCCTGCCAAATAATCTCCCGATACCCCAAGGTAAATCTTTTAAGAAAGGTATCCCAATCACTTCTTTACTCTTTACATCTTTAAGTAATCCGCCGATAACCACCGTCTCACCGTCTTTAAGTAAAACTTGAGTCTGAGCTTCACGCACATCAATAATCGGATAATCTGTTTCTGTTGTTTCGGTGCCGGCCGTAGAAGTGGCGGTAATGGATGTAGTTGAAGAAGTGATGCTCGGATGAATAATCATATTGATATACCCATCTTCGCTGATCTGCGGCACAACATTTAAACGGATACCAATCTCCTGATAATAATCCAGCGTCTGGGTAACCGTTGAACCAGTTGTATCTGTTCCTGCGGTAACCGTAGAGACAAGTATAGGAGTATGATACCCCACCAACATCGAAGCTTCCTGATTATCCAGAGTCATAATCCTGGGAGCGGAAAGCGTATTGGTGTTAGCATCATCTTCTAAAGCATGGATTACGGCTTCAAACTTAGTTCCGGTTAATTTCTGAAATACAAGTTCAGCTCCGGCATTGTAAGGCTCATATCCCAACAATCCGGTTGTTGTTGGCCCGAATACAGAAGGAGTTACTGCTGTACCAATAGTACCTCCGTGTCCGCCTAATTTCGCGCTACCCTTATCATTTACATTCCCCATTGTAATAGCAGTAGTTCTGGCTGTCCCGGCTCCACCTAAACCCCAATCAAGGCCCATATCTCTTAACTTATTACGGTTAACCTCAATAATCTTAGATTCAATTAAAACCTGTTTGGGCTTAACATCAATTTTAGGTAAAATCTGGTTGCGAATCCTATCCAGAGAACTGGAGGTATCGGTAATCACTAAGATCTTGGATTTTACCGAAGGATCAAAATCCGCTTTTTTCATTACCGTATTGCCTAAAGCATCTTTTTCAAATGAAACAGTTTCACTCTTGACCGTGCCGGCAGCTTCCTTAGCTAAAGCCGCGCTGCTACCTTCTCCTTTACCGATTTTAAAAGTCCCGAACTGCCAACCCTTCTGTCCGCGGGCATATAACACCGAAGTTTTTCCGCGCGGTGAAAGCAAAGGGATAATTATTTTCTGCGCGTCTTGGGCGTCTAAAAACTTTAAAGTAATAATATCGGTTTGCAGCGCTTCTTCGGCGGCAATTTTAGCCACATTTTCTAATTTTGTCACCAAAATAACATTGCCCTGCCTCTGATAACCAAAGCCATAAGTTTTTAAAATAACGTCTAAAGCCATCTCCCAGGGAACATCCGTCAAGCGTACTGAAATATTACCAATAACATCCGGCGTAGTAACAATATTCACCCCGGATTTATAAGAAATAATCTTAAGCACATTGCCGATGTCGGCTTCCTTAAAATCAAAGGTCACGTTTCCCGAAGCCGGAGTATTCTCCGGTGTAGTGGCATCCACAGTCACAGGAGCCTGTACCTGAACCGCCTGAACCGGAGTAGAAGCAATTTGTTGGCTCGGCTCATCAGGCGCCGCGTAGGCAAAACAATAAAAAGTAAACGCAAAAATTAAAAATATTTTTTTCACTTAGCTTCCTCCTTAGTTAATTCCACCTCTAAAGGTTCGCCGTCTTTAATAAAAACTACTTTATTTTCAAAGATTTTTAAAACCTGATAATCGCCCACGGAATCTCCGATCCCCACAACTTCCGCGTTCACAATAGCAAATGATCTACCCTGCTTATCATAAATAATCCCCTCAATCGTCAATCCCTGCGCCGAAACAGTATCCTGCCGGTCTAATTTTAGCAGCCTGCCCTCAGGAGTCACCAAAGGAATAAACGGATTACGCTTTCCCTTATCCTCATAAACAAATTCTCCCCGGGCAATAGGCAAGGGTGAAATGATTAAGCATAAAAGAAAGGTAATTAAAAGTTTTCTATTTAAAAACATAGGTTTTTATAATTAAAGTTACTTTCTGTTTTAAATAATCCGGTAATTGTGTGGCGATCTTAACTTCTTGAACCCCCATAAAAACATCGGAGTTCTCCAGGCGATTAATAAACCTGCCTAAATTATGATAATCGCAAATCAGGTCTAAATTAATCAGGATAGGTATAAGTTTATCCGAAGGCGCGCTAGATTTTGCGGCAGCAGCCTCACGGCTGGGCCGGATCTGAATAATCCGGATATCTAATTTATTGGCGTCATTAGAAATATCCTGCAGAAGCCCGGAGATCTGCCCCTCGGAAAGAATTTTCGAAGACTTAGAAAAAGTTTTCTGAGCCCCTAAATCCTGCTTGCCCTTGGAATTACGCATATTCTCAAGATCTCGGTCTAAATTCTTGAGATCATTCTCTAACCTGGTAATCTTAGGGCTTAAACTGTCTAAAGCCGCCAACTGGGATTTTAGAATATAATTCAGATCAACATAAACGATAAAGACGCAGAATATTGCAATCAATATCTTCTTTTGTTTATCTAATTGCAGATTAGCTAAGTTCATCTTGTCCTCAAAGTACCCTGTAAAATAAAATCCGTAATATCATAACTATCGACAGTTCTTCTCTGCACGTTACTTAATTCTAAGCTAGCAAAATCCTTAAAAAACTCATTATCCGCCTTTAAGCTATCCAGCAGCTTATTAATCAAGTTAAGTTCATCCATCTTTAACGAAATCACCGACCCCTGAATCGTTAGGCTTTGCTTGGCTAAGGTTATATCATTAAACCAAACTCCCGCCGGTAAATTTAAACTCAATTTATTTAATTTATCCGCCCAGAGCACCCTCTGTTTGATTAAAAGCTGGGTTAATCCGGCGTCCTGAGAAGATGCTGAATATTCACTACTAAATTCATCTAAAACTTTTTTCTGTGGGCCAAGCTCAATCCATTTCCGGTTTAAAGACGCCAATGACCCGTTTTTAGAAACACTAATCACTCCGAAATAAAGATGCGCTAAAACCAACAGCACTAATATCACCGGAATGGCATAAATAAACAACTGGTCCGGATTAAAGGCTGAGCCGCTTTTTATAACCATCTGCCCCGAGGCCTTTTCTTTAGTTTTAACCCTTGATTCTTCAGGTAATAAGTTTATCTCGATCATTTTTTTAACGTAATGCCAGCCCTACAGCAATATTAAATTGTCCGCCGGATTTATTTAATTTCTGCAAATCTACCGCTTCGGAGATCTTGATCTGTTTAAACGGATCCCAGGATTCTACCGGAATACCTAAAGCAGCCGCTAGCATTTCAGCTAAACCGCCTACCTTGCTTGCGCCGCCGCTTAAGAATATCTTCACGACGCTGGAAGCATTCTGGCTTTCATAATAATCAAATGAAGTGCGTATCTCCGTGGCCAGGTTGGCCAGCACGCCCTCGATTGCCGTTCTAATTTTATCCGCTTTATCTGGCGCAGGATTAATTTTAAGCTCTTCCGCCGCTTTAAAATCAAGCTCAAAAATATCCATCAGCTTCTTAGTGAAATTTGCCCCGCCAGTATGGATATCCCGGCTCAAACGCGGGATTCCGTTATCCAGAATATTAACGTTGCTGATGGAGGCGCCGATATTTAAAAGGCAAATCGACTTATTTTCCGCGACATCTACTTTAGGATAATTAAAGTTAAAAGCATTAACCAAAGCCAGTGAATCTATATCAATGATATTCGGCCGGAAACCGGCGTTTTCCAGGCTCTTAGCCCTTTGCTGCATAAACTCTTTTTTTATCGCGGCGATCAATACCAACATCTTGTTTTCCGGCAGATCATTCTTAAGAATTTCCGCGTCAAGATTAACCTCGTTCAGAGAAAAAGGAATGTATTTCTGCGCTTCGAACTTTAATGCCTGCCTAAGCTCAGCTTTATTCATGCGTAAGAAATTTACATAGCGGATAACGGTGGATAAGCCGCAAAAAGAGATGTTCACCAAATCCGCATCCTGGGCATGCTTAATTTTTTTAAGCACCTCCGTCGGATCAATCTGACTTTCCTCCAAATCAAAAGAAATAAGCTCAATAGCGGCCCCGGTCTTTAATTTTACGCATTTAATTACCTGCGTGCCGATATCCAGGCCGATACTTAATCTTTCTCTAGTTTGGGATAATTTAAATTTAGAAAAAAAGCTGCTCATTTTAATTTGATTTCCAGGAAACTACCTGCTTACTTAGCGAAGCAACATTATTTAATGCCGTAAATATTTTACTAGGATCATAATTAATCGTAACATTACCGGTAATAGTGGTATCCACTGTCGTACTGCTTTCTGCCAAAACACCACCGCTAGCCGTAATATTTCCGGTCATCGTAAGCTCACCGATAACATAAATAATCCCGTCAAAAACCACCGTCCCGGCAAACTTCACATTGCCGTTAATCACCAATACTCCGCTTCCGGTAAGATTACTGGCTATATTTAAAGTTCCCGAAGGAACTTCAACCCAGGTAATTCCGTCTACCGGAGCAGCGAAAGTAGCCGCAGTATATGAATGCGTAGCCCCAGCCTGCATCTGCGCTTTAGTTACCCCAAAAAGATTGGAAAAATCTAAAGTAGAATACTCCTTAGAACTACCGACGGGATTGATCGTCGCGCTTCCTTTTATTTCTAACTCCGTAGTCGTCTCAACTCCATACTTAAATTTCGTCGGATCCGTATTACCAGTCTTAACAGAAGCTGTAACTACCCGCGTAATCGTAGTACCTCCGGGGTGAGTAACTGTACCCGTTGAAGTAATCGTATAATAATTTCCGCTTATAGGGCTAACCTCGGCAGCATAAGAATAGTTAGCTCCCCCCAAAGTGCCGCTTGAGCCTGAGGGAAAATCAACATAAGCCTGAGCTGCCCCTGCCTCAGCCAGCCAAAAAGCGCGCGTGGAATCAGCAAATCTTTTGGCCAAATTACCCTCATTAATATTCTGCAGATAAAAAGAAGTCAGCAGCAATGAAAGTGTTAAAGTAACCAATAATGAAAAAATAAGTACAAACCCCTTGCGTTTATTCATTGCGTATCTTGGTCTCCAAGGTTAAAGAAATTATCGAATTTACTCCTTTGTCGCTTACCTTATTCACTGAAATTAAAGTAACTACTTTCTTGCTCGTCCCTACGCTGTTATCCAGAGGAATCAGATCTCCTGCGTCGTTGCGTGTAAAAAATGGCTGCGTTACGATACTATTAAACACCCGGGAGTTTAAAACCGTTCCCGCCCCATCAATCGAATCACGAGTAAGTGTATCAGCAACACCATCATAGCTATACTCTATATAATTGGCATCCAGCTGATAAGTATCACCGGCAATGTCCCAGCCTAATACCGGCCGGAATTTCATATGCGTCGCACTTGGGCTGTTATTAGCCAACTCCCACACCACTGTCTGACGCAAGTCTCTGCTCACCCAATCACTAACCATGCGCGCCTGCGACTGCGCGGCAACCTTAGCCGAACTTAAATCATTTACATTGTATCCGCTATTTAATATATAAAAGAGCACCCCTACCATGAAGGCGCCGATAAGAGCAGAAATAAGTATCTCAATAATCGTAAAAGCGCGCTTATTTAGCAATATAAGTGGACAAAGAAAAATTCCTTGCCTGATTTCTTTCCTGCCAGCTGACAGCTACGGTAATATCGGCTAAGTTTGCCCCCACGCTGCGAGTAAGAGTTACCGTTTCATTTGTTAAATTATAAAAAACAGGAGCGCTATAACTTGCTATCCCTCCATAAGCAATACCTTTTAACTGTTCCAGGACATATTGCGCGTCATTAGCGGCAATCGTTAAGTTAACACTAGAGTTAGCCAGAAACATAAGCTGGACAAAACTCAAAGCTGATCCGGTAATTACAAAAAGAGTAATCGCCACAGCAACCATTAACTCAGCTAAGGTAAAGCCTCTTTTATTCTTTATTGCAGCTCTCCGCAATGATTAAGCCTCCGGTAGAAACACTGTAAACCATTTTTCCGTTAAACTTACAATCCAAAGGAGTTGCCGTACAATTATATCCGCCCGGATCCAGCCGCTGGCAATCATACTCATAACCGGCGAAGGCATCAACGGCTAAATAATCCTTTTCTAAATAAACCGGTTTGCTTTTAGTTAAAAGGTCGATATTTTCCGGGTACAAGTTATTATTATCCTTAGCATAATTTTCCAAGGCGCTAGAGAGAAGCTTAAGATTCATCTGAGCCAATGATTGATTCTGCTGGATATTATAAATGATTAGCTTATGCACCGCCAGGCGCAAGAGCAGCGCCATTAAGGCTACGACGATCATAATTGTAACAAAACTTCTGGCTTTTCGATTAAACATAGTTAAAAATTCTTAAAATCCAAATCACTGGATACCGAGGTGTCGCTGCGTTTCAGAATACCTCCGGTAGAGATTTCATAATTGTGATCGGCCAATGCCGGATTTATCGCCAAGCCCCGGATATTATATCCCGCCGGTTCCACGGAATTAACCGCATAACGAAAATTGCCGACTTGGGACATACTGACTAAATCCTGAAACAAGCAATTATCGTCGATCAGAAACTGTAAATTCGGCTCGGCCGCCAAAGCGTATGCGCCGCCATGACGTGCCGAATATACTTCAAAACCGCCGGCTATGGCTTTAAGATTAGCCGTGCAGTTAGCTTCATTGGCCAGTTTTCTAAATTTTACTCCCTCAACAATCGCTACAGAAACCAGAAGAGCAACAATGGAGATTACCACCATTATCTCGACCAAAGTAAAACCGGATTTTCGCCTAAACATTATTTTAATTCTAGCATAAAAACAGCATTTAGCAATTATTTTTTACGATTCGGTAGTATACTCAATTGTGTGTAAATTAGCTTTACTAAATTTAAAAAAGGCGTAT
>CAYIFW010000037.1:0-11071 GCA_964362795.1 uncultured Planctomycetales bacterium
ACGAAGATTTTCGCCGTGTGCTGCGGTTTGCGACTCACTTTCGGCGTATTTACAATATGATCGAAGCCTTTCGTTCGTCGCAATCCCTTGCACACTTTTGCCGAAAATCTTCTAATTGTGCCTCCAGCAAAAGCCGTAAAGCTTTTAAATATGCATACTCATAGCGGGAGGCTTGTCTTGGATTCGAGCAGGGCGTGTCGGCCAGGAGCGGGCACGGTTCGCCCTCTATTAATCTCTAGCGAGAGCGACGCCAGCCGACCCGAGCGCAGTTTTGCCACGCAGGGGCAAAACCAGCGTTCCCGAGAAAATACAGCCAAGACAGACGCGTAAAGAATAGAAAGGAAATTATATTAATTTAGATCAATCCGATGAGGTGAAAGAAAGGTTGCGGTCGATAAACTCAATTAATTTTTGCTGATTTGCTGCAGAGATGTTGGAGAATTCCACCCCAATTCCCGGGTATTCATGCCTCTGGACCTCTTTATCCGGAACCCAGACCACGCGTGCCTGGAGCTCCAGCTCCTCTTGCGTTGGCGCAAGCTTCATTTTAAGCACCACTTCATCACCAAGTTTAAATTTAGAGCAACCAAAAATAAAAGCTCCTACCGCGCTTAAATTAAGTATGTCAACTTTAAGGCATGCCGGAGAGTCATCTTGCTTAAATTTTAACTCAATCTTCAAGTCGATTGGCAAGCGCTTAAACCTACGGCGCAGCTGCATTTTTTTAATATTTTCAATAATTTTATCTTCCTTAAAACTGTTGATTGCCAGATCCTCACTGGCATAAATCTCAATCGCCCTATCGGTGCCGGAAATCGCGAATACACCCCGAATATGCGCCGGAATATTAACAAACTTTATCCGCCCATGATGATTAATAACCTCTTTATAAGCAATAACTACCGCTGAAATACCCATATAATCTATTCCTTCAACATCTTGGAGATTACAAAGAATATCAGTATATCCGTCGCGAACGCATTGGCCGACTGCCTCCACCAGATTAGCCGAATCTACATCTATGCGGCCGCTGAGATCCAAAATAACCACATCACAAGATTGTCTTAATTTTATCTCTAACATACCGATTTAAACCTCAATTTACGAATTTCCTTTAATAAGCTTTGGCTTTGGCCTGTTTCTGCCAAAATTTAAAAAGCGCGATATTCTCTTTTGTTAATAAACCCGCGGCAAGTTTAATTTTACTTTTACTTAACTTTTTTAAATTTAAATCAGAAATTACCAGTTCATTAAAACCAAAATCTTGGGCATCTTTAATTGAGCAACCGAAAACAATCCGCGAGATCCTAGCCCAATGACAGGCGGAGAAACACATCGGACACGGTTCAGTTGTAGAATAAATTGTGCACCCGGATAAATCAATCCTCTTTAATGCTTTGCAGGCAGCCCGGATCGCAATAATTTCAGCATGCGCGGTAATATCAGTGTTTTTCCAGACGAGATTATGGCTGCAGGCAATAACCTTATTATTCTTTACAATGCAAGCGCCAAAAGGAGTCTGCCCTTTCCTTACTCCCTCTTTGGCCTTTTCTATCGCCAACCTCATAAACTTTAGGTCTTGATTAATCATTCTACAAAAATACTGTATTCTTCTCTTTTTGCCGCCGGAAGATCTTTTTCCCAGGGACGCCTATATTCCAAAACGATAACTGTCTGGCCGCTTTCCAAGGTTCTAAAACTCCACTTTTCTACGCCTGGCGAACCAATCTTGTCTTGGGTAAGAGGAACATATCCTCGATTCACAAATCTCAAGACTTTTTTATCCGGGATTCCCACCAACTGCCAGCTAAATCCGGTCGTAGGATTGGAATCTAAGCTTAACGTGATAATCCTCCCCGGCGGAACACGCATTGCTCTAAATTTATGGGCAAAATTTTCCTGCGCAAAAACTAAAACAGTTAAACCAACAAAAAAAGTAATAATGAATAATTTAATTGCTTTGCTTGCGGTTGCTTCTGCGTAAAGCTTTAACCATGCGCTCATAGGCCTCCTGAGAACTCTTGCCTTCGGTAAGATGCTCAAAACAAACAGCTGCGAATCCGGCTCTATTCTTAATCTTAAAAATCTCTACTTTTAAATGGCCGATCTTCTCTTGCATTTAAATTAACGCGATATCTTGACTATTTTATATTTTAGAATCCCGGCAGGAATCTTAATCTCGGCGATCTCATTTACCTTATGTCCCAGAAGCCCCTGGCCCACCGGAGAACTTACGGAAATCTTATTCTGATTATAATCCGCCTCCAGCTCCGAAACTAAAGTATATTCCAGCTCCTCATCAGTATCCATATCCTTTAATTTTACGGTTGCCCCGATCAAAACTTCGTCACTGGGAATATTTTTATCCAATATGCGCGCCTGCGCCAATTTATCCTCCAGATCCATGATCAGCTTTTCATTATGAGCTTGCGCATCTTTAGCCGCATCATACTCGGCATTTTCACTGATATCCCCCTGGCTTCTGGCCTCCCCAATCGCTTTAGAAAGAACTCTACGCTTTACTGTTTTTAACTGCTCAAGCTCAGTAACTAACTTTTCATAACCTTCCTGGGTCAAATAAATTTCACCGGCCATCTTTGAGCCCTCACATTTTTGTCTCGCGAAACTTCGACGAGTGCGTTAAATTTTATTTCTAAATTTAACGCATCTTACGAGTCGAAGCTTCCTATTATTTGTTTAATCACCTGAATATTCTTTTTAGTCGCGCCCCGGCTAGCGATAATCAATTCATAGGCGCGCTCAACCATTTCCTTGGTTGCCTGAGTATTGCCAAAAATATCTTTTATTTTTACCACCAATTCATTTTGGTCAGAGGCCATAATCGCAGCTTTATTTTTTAGGAACGCTTCGCTGATATCCCGAAAATTAAACATATAAGGCCCGAAAATTACCGGTTTTTTAAGGCTGGCCGGCTCAATAATATTATGCCCTCCCTTTTTAATCAGGCTTCCTCCCATAAAAATCACATCCGCAGCAGAGTAATAATTAAATAATTCTCCGATAACATCCAGTATAAATACGGCTTTATTAATACAAGTCGGGCATGTCCCGGTAATACTAGAAATATAAATCGGCTTAAAACCGTTAGCAGTGGCTAAATTTGCAATCTCCTGGCTGCGCTGCGGATGCCGAGGCGCAATAAAAAGTTTTAACTTAGGAAAACCTGCCAAAAGCTCCTGGTAGGCTTTAAATATTAGCTTTTCTTCTTGCGGATGCGTGCTTCCGCAAACCCATAACTTATCCTCTTGAGCCAGCCACAACTTCTGCCGGTAAACTGACGAGTCAACCCTGGAAGCCTCCTCCAAATCAATATCAAATTTTACATTCCCGGTAACCTGGATATTCTCTTTTTCTACTCCCAGATTCTCTAGCCGTAAAGCATCGGCCGGCGACTGCACACAGAACTGTTTAACCTTCCTTAAAATCGGCCGAATAAATAATTTAATTGCCTGATATCCGCCGAAAGAACCATCGGAGATTCTTCCGTTAACCGTAATTACCGGTATTTTCTGTTGAGATAAACAACTAATCAGATTCGGCCAGATTTCGGTTTCAGCGATAATAAATAAACAAGGATTAATTTTCTTAAGTACGCTTTTAATAATAAAACTAAAATCTAAAGGTAGATAGGTTAAAAAATCCCCTTCCTGGATCAAAGTTTGGGCAATTTTATTTCCCGTAGCCGTGACGGTCGAAATAACTATTTTTTTCTGGGGGTAAGCTTTTCTTAACTCGGCAACCAGCCCCTTAACAGAAATCACTTCTCCCACACTTACAGCATGAATCCAAATCGGCCGGTCTAAATTCAAACCTCTAGGTAAACTGCCCAGGCGCCTGGTAAATCCCTGATGAAACTTCCCGCGTAATAAATACAGCGGAAGATAAAACAACGCATAAATAAAGAAAATTAAATCATAGATAATAAACATATTTTCGTTTTAAGCGTGTGGATGCGCCTTATCATAAACACTTTTTAATCTTTCCGTAGTTAAATGAGTGTAAATTTGCGTCGTGGATAAATTAGCGTGGCCCAGGAGCTCCTGCACGGTGCGCAGGTCCGCTCCGCGGTTTAAAAGATGCGTGGCAAAGGAATGCCGGAAAGTATGCGCCGAAACTCCCGGTTTAATCCCCGCTGCTTTTAAATACTTGACCAGCACAAAACGCACCCCGCGAGTAGTAAGGCGCTTGCCGTTATTATTTAAAAATATAGTGTCTGTTTGTTTTTTTCGCTTATCCAAATATTTGCGGATAGCCAGAAGCGCGGTTTCCCCAATCGGCACGATTCTTTCTTTTTTGCCCTTACCTCTTATCTTAAGAATTCCGCTGATAAAATCAATATCTTCCAGATTTAATCCGACCAGCTCCGAAATACGCAGGCCGCTAGAATAAAATGCTTCTAAAATCGCCCGGTCGCGCAGGCCCAAAAGGTCATCTTTATCTTTAGCAAAAGCCGACTCAATTAATTTATAAACCTCATCCTCAGTCATAAAAGAAGGCAGATGCCTTTCCAATTTGGGGCTAGAAAGCATCAGCATAGGATTAGCCTTAATATAGCTTTCCCGGGTAAGGAATCTAAAAAAACTGCGCAATGAAGAAAGCCGGCGGCCAACCGTACGATTCCCTAAATTTTTTTCTTTCAAGACTGCCAAGTATTTCCTAAGTGTTAAATAGTCGATTTTTTCAAGATCAGTGCCGGTAATAAACTTATTAAACCCCTCAAGATCTAATTTATAATTCAAAATAGTGTGCGCAGAATAGTTTTTCTCAATATCCATATAGCGAATAAATTTTTCAATATACTTTTCCATAATTATTCTTTATCCTCAGGCAGGGTGCGCGAGGTGAAGGTACACTTGGGATAATTTGAGCAGCCATAGAAAACTCCCCGGGCAGAATGACGCTCAATCAATTCTCCGCCGCAATTCTCAGCCGGGCACTTCACCCCCGAGGTAATCGATTTTGAATTTTTGCATTCCGGAAAAGCCGAGCAACTTAAAAATTTACCGCGCCGGCCCCATTTTACAATCATTGGCTTGGCGCATTTATCGCAAACCTGATCGGTAGTAATAACTTCTTTGACAATATTGGCCTGGGCAAAATCTAAACTCTCTTTAAAAGGCGCGTAAAACTCCTCAAGAACTTGTTGGCGGTTAAGCGTACCCTCTTCAATCTCATCCAGCTTCTCTTCCATCAGCGCGGTAAATTTAAAATCAAGAATCTTGGGGAAATACTCTACCAACATATCATTAACCTTAAATCCCAATTCCGTTGGATTAAGATAACCTTTTATCCGGCGCACATAATCGCGCATAATAATCGTGTAGATAATCGGCGCGTATGTTGAAGGCCGGCCGATGCCCTCCTCTTCCAGGGCTTTAATTAAAGAACTGTCCGAATACCTCGCCGGCGGCTTGGTAAAATGCTGCGAAGGAGTTAACTTCTCTAAGCCCAAAACTTCACCCGGCTCAAGCGGAGGAATTACGTTTTTAATTTTTTCTTTTTCCTCCTGGTCTTCTTCTTTTTCTTCATCTTCAATTTTATTATACGCGGCTAAAAACCCTTCAAACAAAAGATGACTGCCGTTGGCAACAAATAAATACTTATCCGCGGTAATATCCACGGAGGTCGCCAGAAACTCCGCCGGTTTCATCTGGCTGGCCAGAAAACGGTTATAGATAAGCTCATAAAGGCGGATCTGGTCGTGATTAAGAAAATTTTTCAGGCTTTCCGGAGAACGGGAAACATAACTTGGCCGGATTGCTTCATGAGCTTCCTGGGCGGATTTCTTGGCTTTATAAACATTTGGCTTCTCCGGAAGAAAATCTTTACCGAAGCTCCTGCCGATATGCTCACGGACTTCTTCAATGGCGATCGTAGCCACATTTGGAGAATCCGTACGCATATAAGTAATCAAACCTACGGGATTATCTTCTCCGACATCAATACCTTCATAAAGCTGTTGGGCGATCAACATGGTCTTAGAAGCGTTAAATCTTAATTTATTAAAAGCTTCCTGCTGCATTGTGCTGGTGATAAAAGGCGCCGGCGAATAACGTTTTTTTTCGGTCTTTTTGATCCCGGCAACTTTGAACTCTTTATCTTTTAACAAATCGCAAATACCCTGCGCATCAAGGTTGTGGCCGAGCTCAGCTTTTTTACCGTCAACTTTTTCCAGCTTTGCGCTAAAGCCGCTAACACCGGAAACTTTTGGTTTAAATAAATCCGCCACAACCTCCCAATATTCGCTAGCGGTAAATTTCTGGATCAACCTCTCTCTTTCGCAGATCAACCTTAATCCCACGGATTGCACCCGCCCGGCGCTTAAGCCGCGGGCAAGTTTCTTCCAAAGTAACGGGCTTAAAAAATATCCGACCAACCGATCCAAAACTCTGCGGCCAACCTGGGCCTCAATCATTTTAAGATCAAAATCGCGCGCCACTTTAAAGGCTTCCGACACGGCATGCGGAGTAATCTCATGAAAACTTACGCGCAAAACATCCTTACCCTTAAATATTTTATCTTTAATCTGCCAACCGATTGCCTCGCCTTCTCGGTCAGGGTCAGTAGCGATGTATATTTTTTCTTTGCCCTTGGCTTCTTTCTTGAGTTGAGTTAATAATTTTTTCTTAGCCGGAATAACCACATAAGCCGGTTCAAATTTATTTTCGACATCAACACCCAGCTTTTTAGCCGGCAAATCAATAATATGGCCCATCGAAGAAACTACGCTATAATCAGCCCCCAGAATTTTACCGATGGTCCTGGCTTTAGTCGGCGACTCCACAATTACTAAATTTTTGCTCAATTATAGTTCCTCGTAAATTGTTTACCCGGCAATTCTTTGATTAATTTCTTAAACTGTAATTTTAGAATCAAACTTAAAATCTTACTGCTGGAAAAAGTTGTTTTTTCAACTAAATCATCAATGGCCACAGGTTCCCGGCTTAGACAATCATAAAGCCTGTTTTCATCATCCGTACCGGCAATCTTTTGGCTGGCTGACAACTTATCCGGTTCTGTTTTATAAGAAACAGCCAGGTTAAGCTCCTCTAAAATATCATCACAACAAGTAACTAATTTTGCTCCCTGCTTAAGTAACGTATTTGCTCCGATTGAGCCGCTTGAATCAATCCTACCGGGTAAAGCAAAAACTTCCCGGCCCTGCTCTAAGCAAAATCCGCGGTAATTAACGCCCCACTGTTTCTAGCTGCTTCAGTAACCAAAATACCCCGGCTTAATCCGCTGATCAGACGGTTACGGCGAGGAAAATTCTGCGGCAATGGCTGTGTCTCCATGGGAAATTCAGAGATCACTGCTCCGGATAAACTGATTTCTTTGGCTAAGCCCACATTTTCTTCAGGATAAATATTGTTAAAACCGCTGCCCATCACCGCGATAGTGCGCCCTTTTACCTTAAGCGCTCCCCGGTGGGCATAAGTATCCACACCACGGGCCATCCCCGAAACAATCGTTATGCCGTAAGCAGATAATTGCGCGGCAAAATTTTCTGCGTTATTTAAACCGTAAAAAGAAGCCCTGCGTGAACCGACAATACCAAAAGCCAAATCATCCTGCTGAGTTATATTACCCGAAACATAAAGCACAATCGGCTTACCCGGAATATTTTTAAGGGCCTGTGGATAAGCCTGACAAAAAAGCGTAATAATTTTTATGCCTGATTTTTTAGCTAAAAGTAAATCTTTGGCTAAGAGGCGCTTATCAAAAGAGGAGATACTTTCACTCAACCGCTCCCCCACTACAGCAGTTAAATCTTGACGGCTAGCTTTAAATATATCCTGAGGAAGCTTAAAATATTTTAACAGGTTTTCCAAACACACACTGCCAATCTGAGGAATGAGATTTAAACTTATTAAAGATTCAAAATCATTCATTTTTTTACGGAAAGTATTTGGGAAATTTTTAACACAACCTGTTTAAGCGACAATTTAGAGGTATCCACCATTTTATCGGCTTGCATATAATAAGGAGCGCGCATTTTCAGTAAAAGCTCAATACGCTCTTTAGGCTTAGCTACATTTAAAATCGGACGCGTAGTGCCGGATGCAACCCGCTTGAGAATTGTTTGACAGTTAGCGCAAAGACAAATTAATTTCCCGGTCTTCTTCATGATCTTGATATTTTCTTTGTCTAAAACTATGCCTCCGCCGCAGGCCACCACAAACTTTTTCTGAGTAGCTACTTCTTTTAAGACTATTTTCTCAACCTTGCGAAAATAGGGTTCCCCTTCTTTGGCAAAAATATCCACAATTCTACGCTGTTCTTTTAGCTCGATAAGCTCATCTAAATCGACAAAGCTCCATTTTTTCTTTTCTGCCAACAGGCGGCCGACCGTAGTTTTGCCGGTACCCATAAATCCCACCAGATAAATATTCATTTTTAATTGGGGACGGTTCTTACAAAGAACCGTCCCCTGTTTTTAACCCTTTTTAACTGCCCTTATACGCCTCCAGGACAACTTCGCTTAGCTGCTGCTTTAATTCTTTGGTCTCTGGATAAACTGTGTCATACCACTTTCCATCCTTACCTTGATGGCGCGGCATACTCACGAATAATCCATTAATACCGTTTACCACGCTTAAACCTTTAATCACAATCCCCGAAAATGAAACATCCGCAAAAGCCTTAAGCTTAGAATCGGTATCTAGCTTATAGATGCGGCTAACGCTGATTTGGCTCTCTGGCATCCTCAATCACCTCCTTCTTAAGCTAATAGACGAAGAAGGTGATAAAATCTAACCGATTCTTTTTAAATAATTTTTATAGCTATCTTTTATATCATTCAAATTATCCGAACCAAATTTCTCCAGGAACGCTTCGGCCAAAACAAAAGCCGTCGCTGCTTCAGCCACCACCCCGGCAGACTCAACCACGCAAGTATCCGAACGCTCAACCGCAGCCTTAGCCGTTTTCTTAGTCAGGACATTAATCGAATCAAGAGGTTTCATCAATGTAGAGATAGGCTTCATGCAAGCGCGCAAAACAATCTGTTGGCCGTTGGATATTCCGCCTTCAATACCACCGGCATTATTGGTCAGGCGAAAATACCCCTTTTTATTATTATAATAAATCGCATCATGCACTTGCGAACCAAAACCCGCGGCATACCCTACTCCCAGACCAATCTCAAAAGACTTAATCCCGGGAATAGAGATCACGCCTGCGGCCAAACGGCTATCCAGCCTGCGGTCAGCCTGCACATAACTTCCCAGGCCAACCGAAACACCTTTAGCAACCACCTCAAAAATTCCACCGATAGTATCTTTATTCTTAATCGCCTCGGTAATTTTAGCCTTTATTCCCGCCTTAGTAAATTCCCCTCCGACGGATAAAACTTTACTGCTAATATTAATCCCAAACTCTTTTAAGAGCCCTTTACAGATTGCCCCTAGGCCAACTGTAGCTGCCGTGCCGCGCGCTGAAGCCCGTTCCAATACTTCCCGAATATCCGTAAAACCGTATTTTAGCAACCCGGCTAAATCCGCGTGTCCCGGACGGGCAGCCATAACTTTATGCAATTTTTCGATGCTGGCGTCTTTATTCTTAATCAACAAAGTAATCGGGCTGCCCAACGTAAAATTATTTTTTAATCCGGAGACGATCTCTGCCCGGTCAGTCTCTATCTGCATACGCTTACCGCGGCCAAAGCCGGATTGCCTACGCTTTAACTCCTGATTTATCGCTTCTTCCTTCACCGAAAGTCCAGCGGGAATTCCTTCTAAAATAGCAATTATTCCTTTTCCATGCGATTCACCTGCGGTTAAATACCTTAACATAAGTCACCCCCTATTGCCAAAGCCCGCGCTTATTTTGGCGCGCCTCTTGATATAATTTCAAAAATAAATCCGCGTATTTCACGTTCGGAGGATAAGTCATTAACGAAGCATAACCTTCCTGCACAATTTTAGCGTTGACAAATGTTCCGTCTTCCAAGTAAACGTAAGCTAAAGTTCGTTTATATTTATCCTGCTTCTCTACATCAAGCTCTAATTTTACCCTTTTACCTTCAACAAGTTTTTTAGTAAATTCATATGACCGTCTGCCAAGCTGTTGAATTGATTCCACGCTCTGGCCGGAACGCTGGGCATCGCGATTAAGCTTATTAGATTCGTGCATCTCCGGGGTATCAATGCCGATCAAACGCAGGCGCTCATTATTTTCTAAAACCAGCGTATCTCCGTCCACGGCTCGGGTTACCAAAATATTATCGTAATTACCTTTTCCGCCTAAAGATCTCTGGCACTTAACACTTTCTTGAGAATTACCACACGGCTTACAACCGAGGCCAAAATAACCTGCCAAAACCGCTACCCCTAAAAACAATAATATAATTACCTTATTCATGTTTTTATCCTTATAGTTGAGCGCTAACCATCTGCGATAATACGACAATATCCTCGGTACAAAAAATATTTTTTATGCTGGCATCAAAATACATATTGGCATCCGGGCCAAATTCGGCGTCAGATTTCCATAATTTAATCAGCACCGGAACGCTGGCAAAAGCTTCAAGAATAACGCTTACATCCCCACCCTCGGAAAGTTTTCCCGGTAGCCTACTTAAAACATCTTTAATCGCCTCGGGATTCTTGCCAAATTTACGAATTAACGGCTCAATCGAACGCTTGTGATATGCATCAGAATAACCTTCAACCCCGGAAAGCTCACGAAATGTAAGCCACTGGCCACTTAAAACAGGCAATCCTTTTAATTTTTGCGCCGTATAATGTAAGATCAATATACTCAAGAAATCCTTGGCCGGAACATTGCAGGACAGAGAAAGCACCTTTGCTCCCGGAATATCTATACTATACTCATCCGCCAAAAATTTTACTGATAAATTGTTGGGCCCCTTAAGGTTCGCTAAATCCTCCCAAGCCTTCTTAAACGCCACCTCATAACCCATGGTTTCATTATATTATTTTTATTAGATAAATCAATGATTTTACGCACTGCTTTCCGGCTTTCGCTTCCGGCACGAAGATTTTCGCCGTGTGCTGCGGTTTGCGACTCACTTTCGGCGTATTTACAA
>CAYIFW010000038.1:0-10749 GCA_964362795.1 uncultured Planctomycetales bacterium
TCATTGGCGTTAAAAAATCGACCTGAGCGAGAAACTTGGCAGTGGCATTAGCAGCGCACGGCGAAAATCTTCGTGCCGAAGCAAAAGCCGGAAAGCTAATTATTTCCATTGCCATTTGGTCGAATATTTAATATAATAATAAATTATGATGGAAGTGCTGAAACCCTATATACTTAGCTTTATTCCGTTGTTTGTGGCGGTGGATGCCATTGCCAATATTCCTATTTTTCTATCTTTAGTCGGGCATGATTCTAAGGCCCATAGAAATAGAGTAATTCGGGATACGGTGATTACGGCTACTGCCGTGGCAATTGTATTTATGTTTATCGGCACCTGGATATTTTCGCTTTTAGGCATAACTATTCCTGATTTTCAGATTGCCGGCGGGGCGCTTTTATTTATCATTGCCGTGCGGCTTTTAATGACAGGTATGCAAAAGAACTTGTTGACTGATGGGCATGATAAAGATATCGGCGTCGTTCCTTTGGGGACTCCTTTAATTACGGGCCCGGCAGTTTTGACTACGACGCTGATGATGATGAATAGTTTTGGAGTTGTGCCGACGCTGGTGGCATTAATATTAAATATGTTGTTTGTCTGGGTTACCTTGGCCAGGGCGGACTTGATTATAAAGATTATGGGGCCAAGCGGCACCCGGGCATTTTCTAAAATTATGTATATATTATTGGCGGCAATCGCGGTAATGATGATTAGACACGGTATAACCGGAGCATTTCTCCAATGATGCGTAAAGTTTTAACTTTTATTATGGCAGGCGGAAAGGGCGAGCGTCTTTTGCCTTTAACTAAAGACCGCACCAAGCCGGCAGTTCCTTTCGGCGGGATTTACCGGATTATTGATTTTACTTTGAGTAATTGTATTAATTCCGGGATGCGCAAGATTTATATTTTAACTCAATATAAATCCGCTTCTTTACAGAGGCATATCCGTTTGGGTTGGAATTTCTTGCCTTCCGAGCTTGGCCAGTTTATTGAGTTGCTCCCCGCCCAGCAGCGTATTGGAGATTCCTGGTACCTGGGCACGGCGGATGCGATTTATCAAAACCTGTATACTTTAGATATGGATAAGCCGGATGAGGTTTTGATTCTGGCCGGTGACCATGTCTATAAGATGAATTATTATGCGATGATCGATGTGCACCGTGAGCAAAACGCGGATTTGACAGTAGGCGTGGTTGAAGTCGATAAGAGTAAGTCTAAACATTTAGGTGTGATCGAAGCGGATGCCAGCGGCAGGGTTACGGGTTTTCATGAAAAGCCGGCAAATCCTCAAACTATTCCCGGCAAGCCCGATAAAATTTATGGCTCAATGGGGATTTATGTTTTTAATCAGTCTGTGCTGATGCAGGCATTATTGGAAGATGCTAAAGACCATAAATCATCGCATGATTTCGGCAAAGATATTATTCCTCAAATGGTAAAAAAAGGGATGAAAATTATTGCCTATGACTTTCGTAAGGCTAATAAAGAGGAGGAATATTGGCGGGATATCGGAACTATTGATGCCTATTATGAGGCGAACATGGAGTTGATCCAGGCTAACCCTACATTTAATCTTTATGACCAGGAATGGCTCATTAGGACTTTTCAGGAGCAGTATCCTCCGGTTAAAACCGTGCATTCCGGAGATAAAGAAGAGGGCCGAGTGGGGTTGATTCTGGATTCGATAGTTTCGGAAGGCTGCGTAGTCAGCGGCGGACGGGTCCAGCGCTCGATACTTTCACCGAATGTGCGCATCAATAGTTTCTCGGAGATATATGATTCCATTCTTATGGAAAGCGTTAATGTCGGTCGCTACGCAAAAATTAAGCGGGCAATTATTGATAAAGACGTAAATATTCCTCAAGGGACAATTATTGGATTTAATTTAGAAGAAGACAAAAAAAGATTTTTTGTCAGTGAATCGGGAATTGTTGTGGTGGCTAAGGGTACTGAGATCAAATGATCAGAAAAGCGAAAATAAAGGATATCAAACAAATTCAGGCTTTAATATCTTGTTTTGCCAAACAGGATGTGATGTTGCCGCGTTCTTTAAATGAGCTTTATGAAAATATCCGGGATTTTTGGGTTGTTGAAGATCAGGGTAAAATATCTGGCTGCGCTGCGTTGCATATTTCCTGGGATGACCTGGCGGAGATTAAATCTTTGGCGGTTGCCAAAAATAAACAAAGGCAAGGTTTAGGCCAGGATTTGGTTTTGGCTTGCTTGGCCGAAGCCAAGGTAATGGGGGCCAAGAAAGTTTTCGCGTTGACTTATCAGCCGAATTTTTTTAAAAAGCTAGGGTTTAAAAAGATCAAGCACGAAGCTCTTCCCCATAAGATTTGGGCGGAATGCATTAACTGCTGTAAATTCCCCAACTGCCAGGAGATTGCCCTGTTGAAACTCTTGTAAAATAATCATTTTATGTTACAATTTCACAATCCCCTCGCGGGGCTCGGGGTCATTTTTCCCCAAGCGCCGGAGGCAGGGGAAAAATGAGGAGGAACGCATGGATTATTTATTGACTGAAGAACAGAAGATGATCAAGGATTTAGCGCATAAGATTGCCGAGGAGAAAATCCGTCCGGTTGCGGCTAAATATGATATTAGCGAAGAGTATCCCTGGGAGATTATGAAGGTAATGGGCGAGAGCGATATGTTCGGCCTGTTTATCCCTGAAGAGTACGGCGGATTTGCCAACAGCACAATGAATCTGTGCTTGGCAACGGAAGAGTTTTCCCGCGCCTGCGGAGGAATCGCGGTTTGCTATGCGGCCAGCGCTTTGGGGACAATTCCGATTGTTTTATTCGGTACGGATGAACAGAAGAAAAAATACTTACCGGATCTAGCTAAAGGTAAAAAAGTAGCCGCTTTTGGCATTACGGAGCCGGAAGCCGGCTCGGATGCCTCGGGGATTAAGACAACCGCTAAAAAAGAAGGTAACCATTATATTTTAAACGGCCTGAAGCATTTTATTACTAACGGCGGAGACGCTGAGACTTATGTGGTAATCGCGATGACGGATAAAACTAAAGGCGCGCGTGGCGCCTCGGCTTTTATTGTTGAAAAAGGCACTCCGGGTTTTACCTTTGGCAAAAAAGAGGATAAATTCGGAATCCGCGCCTCCAGCACTCGGGAACTTATTTTTACGGATTGTAAGATTCCGGCGGAAAATTTATTGGCCAAAGAAGGCATGGGTTTTATTGTTACCATGAGGACCTTTGACATGTCTAGGCCCGGAGTTGCGGCGCAAGCATTAGGTATCGCCCAGGGAGCGCTGGAATTGGCAGTAAAATATGTGCGTGAAAGAGTGCAGTTTGGCAAACCGATATCTAGTTTCCAGGGTATCCAGTGGATGCTGGCGGATATGGCGACCGAAATTGAAGCCGCTCGCGGTTTAGTTTATTCTACCGCTAGAATGGTGGATGCCGGAATTAAGGATGTATCCAAAGAATCAGCCATGGCCAAGATGTATGCCTCGGATGTAGCGATGAAGGTTACGATTGATGCTTTGCAGTTATTCGGCGGATACGGATACATGAAAGATTATCCGATTGAAAAATATGTGCGCGATGCCAAGATCACCCAGATCTATGAGGGCACCAACCAGGTGCAGCGCGGGATTATTGGTTTGAAAGTAATCAAGGAGATGGCTAAATAAATGCATATTATTGTTTGTATAAAACAGGTTCCTGAAACTACGGAAGTAAGGATTAATCCGGAAACCAATACGCTGATGCGTGAAGGTGTCAAGGCAATCGTTAATCCTTTTGATATGTATGCTATTGAAGAAGCTGTGCGGCTTAAAGAAAGATTTGGCGGCAAAATTAGCGTGGTGACGATGGGCCCTCCGCAGGCAGATCAAGCTTTGCGTGAAGCAATTTCCCTGGGGGCGGATGAAGGGTTTTTAGTTTGCGACCGGGCATTTGCCGGAAGCGATACCTGGGCAACCAGCTATACTTTAGCCGGAGCAATTAAGAGGCTGGGGGCATTTGATTTAATTATTTGCGGCAAGCAGGCTTCAGACGGAGATACGGCCCAAGTCGGGCCGGGCATATCCACGCATTTAAATATTCCTCAGGTTACTTATGTTAAAAAAGTTGAAGAGGCCACCGATAAATCGATGCGCTTGGAAAGAATGCTGGAGGAGGGTTATGAAATTATTGAAACTCCGCTCCCGGCGCTTTTAACCGTGGTTAAAGAGATTAATGAGCCTCGGATTCCTTCTTTAAAAGGATTGATGCGCGCAAAATCCGCCAAAATTACTATTTTTACCCAGAAAGAATTGAATTTGGATCCGCAGCAAATCGGTTTATGCGGTTCTCCGACTCAAGTGGTCAAAATATTTACTCCTACGCCTAGAGTCGGAGGACAAATACTTAAAGGCGAGATCCCTGAGATTGCTAAAACTCTAGTGGATTTAATTAAAGACGAGGTTAATTAAAGATGTCGATTGCTATTATTATTGAAAAATGTACCGGTTGCTCCTTATGTATTAAGACTTGTCCGTTTGATGCTATTCGCATTATGGATAAAAAGGCAGTAATTGATTTACATAAATGTACGCTTTGCGGCGCTTGTCTTGATGCCTGTAAGTTTAAGGCAATATTATTAGAGAAAACTCCGGCGCAATGCGCTTTGCCGAATATTAAGGATTATAAAGGGATTTGGGTTTTTATCGAGCAAAAGAACGGCCGGGTGCAGTCGGTTTCCTATGAATTATTAGGTAAGTCGCAAGAATTAGCGAAAAAATTAAATTGCCAGGTGAGCGGGGTATTAATCGGCAATAAATTAGAGGATCAGCTGGATGAGCTGATCTTTTGCGGAGCGGATAATATTTATTTAGTTGAGGCTCCGGAATTAGCTAATTTTCAGGATGAGCCCTACACTAATATTTTAGTGGAGCTAGTTAAAAAGCATAAACCGGAGATACTTTTATGCGGGGCGACTAATATTGGCAGGAGCCTGATTTCACGAGTAGCGATAAATATTAAAGCCGGCTTAACCGCTGACTGCACAGGATTAGATATTGACCCGGATAAAAAGATTCTTTTGCAGACTCGCCCGGCTTTCGGCGGGAATATTATGGCGACAATTATTTCTCCGAATTACCGGCCGCAGATGGCTACTGTCAGGCATAAAGTTTTTGCTCCTCTGCCGGCGGATAAAAAACGCAAAGGTAAAATTATTAAGGAAAGTTTTGATAGCGCGCTTTATGTTTCGCGCACCAAGCTTATTGATATTATTGATGAGATTGAATCAACGGTAAATTTATCGGAGGCCGATATTATTGTTTCCGGAGGCCGCGGAATGGGGGCGCCGGAGAATTTTAAATTATTAGAAGAGCTGGCGCATGTTTTAGGCGCGGCAGTCGGCTCAAGCCGGGCCGCGGTTGATGCCGGTTGGATGCCTTATTCGCATCAGGTGGGACAGACCGGCCGCACGGTTGCGCCGAAGATTTATTTTGCCTGCGGAATAAGCGGGCAGATTCAGCATTTGGTCGGTATGCAATCCTCAAAGATAATCGTGGCGATTAATAAGGATCCCGAGGCTCCGATTTTTAAAGTCGCGACTTATGGCATTGTCGGAGACATTTTTCAAATCCTGCCTATTTTAACTAAAACTTTTAAAGAGACTCTCCGTAAATAAAGCTGGGGACGGTTCTGTTTTTTTCTAAAAACACAGAACCGTCCCCTAGTTTTTAAGTTTTCCTATTTCTGCACTAATCTGCTTCGTTTAAGCCCTAAACACATCAATATGTCAAAGAATGTAAAGATTCTCCTTGACAAGAAACCAGCTTTTGTTTATAATGCAAACATGATATTTGTTAGATCCTTAGGGGAGTTTTAATGGTAAACACTAATTTAATGACCATCGAAGACCTGTCTGATTATTTGAAGGTTACCCGCCGGACGATCTATGATTGGTTAAAACATAATAAGATACCGGCGTTAAAGCTCGTCGGACAATGGCGTTTTAAAAAAGATAAAATTGATGATTGGCTTGATGGCCAGTCCCAACATCATTAGAATACACCCGGCGCTAAGTGGAATTGCGCCGGTGTTGTGTTCGTACATAAGGAGATCGATATGTATTTTAAAAAATTAGAGTTGATTGGTTTTAAATCATTTTGTGATAAAACTACGCTTAATTTTGAGCCGGGAATTACCGCGGTAGTCGGGCCCAATGGCTGCGGGAAATCAAATATTTTTGATTCTATTCGCTGGGTACTCGGTGAGCAGTCGGCAAAATCATTGCGCGGCTCAGAGATGCTGGATGTTATTTTTAACGGCACAGACACCAAGGAGCCGTTGAGCATGGCCGAGGTGAGCTTGACTTTCGATAATACCAGCCGTTTTTTTAATGTTGATCATCCGGAGGTTTTAATCACCCGCAGGCTTTTTCGTTCCGGTGAAAGCGAATACCTGTTGAATAAAGCCACCGTGCGGCTTAAAGATATCTTGGACATATTATTAGGTACCGGAATCGGAGCGGAGAGCTATTCGATTATTGCTCAGGGAAAAATTGATTTAGTATTAAGTTCGCGGCCGGAAGACCGCCGGATTGTTTTTGATGAGGCTAGCGGAATCAGTAAATATAAAGCTCAAAAAAGAGAGACTACGCGTAAATTAGATGAGACTGAACAGAACCTTTTACGCGTCAATGATATTGTTACCGAGGTTAAGCGTCAGATCGGCTCCCTGGAGCGCCAGGCGAATAAAGCGCGCCGCTATAAGGAGATTTTTGAAGAATTAAAATTAAAAGAAATTGATCAGGCAGTCCTGGATAAAAAAAATCTACTCCAAGAGAAAGATGAGCTTATCGTAAAACTTGGGGATTTAGGAAAAGAAGAGCTGGCTTTGGTTGAGTTAGTCGCCCAGCAGGAAGAAAAAATTGCTAACCGCCAGTCGGAATTAAAGGGCCTGGAAGAGGCGATGATGGAGGCGCGTAGCCAGATGCTTAATTTGGAAAACAGCCTGGTGCGCAATAATGAACATATTAATTTTAACCAGCAGCGGATTGCCGAATTAGCTCAGAATTGCGATCTTTTGAACGGCCAGATTGAACAGGCCCGCGCCAAACTTATTCAGGATGAGCTGAAGCTGCAGCAGGTTCAGGAAGAATATTCCAGCTTAAAAGAGAATATAGCTAGCAAGCAATCCGTTTTGGATCAGAAGGAAGCTGAAATTAATAAGCTGGGTGCAGCGATAAAGAATTCTTTAGAGGTTATCGCGGAAAGCAAAAGACTAATTTTAGATTTAGAAGGGGCGATATCCAATATCCATAACGAAATCGGAAATTTTAATTCTAAGCATCAGGTTTTTTTGGCGCGTAAGAAAAGGCTGGAGATTGAAAAAGCCAAAGTTTATGAAGAGAAGGCGATTACCGATGAAACTCTTAAAAAAGTAATCCAAGATTTAGTCGGTATCCGGGCGCTGGTTGATGAATTCAGAAATAAGATTTCCGATGTCAAAACCAGCCTGCAGCAGGAAGCTCAGAATTTAGAGGCAATTAATAAAGAGATTACGGATCTGGGAAACCAGAAGATTACTTTAGTTTCACATAAAGAATTTTTAGAGAAATTAAAGAGTAAATATGATGATATCGGAGAGACGCTGAACGCGGTAATTTATCTGGATAAAGCTCCTTCGGAAAGTTTGACCGGTTTGGTGGTAAAAATTCAAAACCAGGATTTTTCAGTCAGCCAGGATAGTGCCGGAGGCGCCGCAAGTTTTAAGATCAGCGGAGAAGCTAAACCCATTGAATTAGACACTCAGAAGATTGATGAAAAGATCTTAAGGATCGAGGAAAGCCTGGGTGAGTTAAGAAATAAAATGATTTTGCGCCAGGCCTGTATTACGGAATTAACTAAAATGTCCTTTGACCTGGAACAAGAGCTGCGTAATCATGAGATTACTTTGGCCAATAAAGAATCTAACGCTCAGGCGACCCAGGAGCAGTTTGATAGAATTAAAGAAGAAGAGGATGTTATTGTTATGGAGTTAACGGATGTGGCCCGGGAGATTGCGGCTATTGAGCAGAATTTAGCTATTTTCGGCGAGCAGCTTTTAGGTTTTAATAATCAGGAAAGGCTCAAGCGGGATTTAATCGGCCAAGAAGAGGACCTGATTAGCTTAAACAGTAAAGCCCGCGAAGAAGTTCTGGTTTTGATTACCCAGACTAAAACTGAAATCGAAGCGCTGAATAAACGTTTTAGCTCGGATGAGGCGACACTCAAGATTTTGAATGAAAGCTACGCCCAGGATAAGGCAAGTTTAGATAATATCCAGAGACAAATTAGTGAAGCCCTCGAGCGCCAAGATGCGCTAAAACTTGAAATTACGCAATGTCAGGTTGCCAATAAAGAAGCGGAAGTTTTAATTATCCAGAAGCAAAGCGTGTTTTCGGAAGTTGAATCTAAATATAATGAGGTATCCGGGGGCACTAGCGGTTTAGTTAAGAAGATTGAAGCTGACCGTAAGATCTTAGACCAGATCAAGAATCGCCTGCATGAGTTGGCGATGCAGGATAAGGACCTGGATTACCGTTACACGACGCTAAAAGAGAGAATGCTTGCGGCTTATAAAGTGGAATTAGATCTGGAGAACGCGCCAGAAAAAGAATTGGATTATTCCGGATTAGCCGGAGAAATTGCTGAATTAAAAAGAAAACTTGATTCCTGCGGCACGGTAAACTTAGTTGCCATCGAGGAGTATGATGAATTAAAGAAACGTTATGATTTTTTAATTCAACAACAGGCCGATCTTGCCGGGGCAAAAGAGGCTTTGCATCAGGCGATTTTAAAGATTAACCGTACGACAAAACAAATGTTTGTCGAAACTTTTGAAAAGGTCAAGGTTGAGTTTAAAAATTATTTCCGGCTGCTTTTTAACGGCGGGGACGCCCAACTATTCCTGCTGGATGAAAATGATCCGCTGGAGTCCGGAATTGAGATTATCTGCCGTCCTCCGGGGAAGAAATTGCAGAATGTGCTTCTCTTAAGCGGCGGAGAGAAGACGATGTCGGCGATCGCTTTGATATTCGCTATTTTTAAAGTTAAGCCTAGCCCGTTCTGTATTTTGGATGAGATTGACGCGGCCCTGGATGAGGCTAACGTGGACAGATTTTCCCGAGTCCTGCAGGAGTTCGCCAAGGATTCCCAGTTTATCGTGATTACTCATAACAAAAAGACAATTGTTAATGCCAATATTATGTACGGGATCACCATGGAGCAATCCGGGGTTTCTAAAATAGTTTCGGTGAAATTATCGCAAAATAAAGAAAAGGAAAAACTTGAGGCGCCGGCAACAGTTTAAAGCTTAACCGCCGCAGGTATTATTTTTGCCTTTCTTTTTGGCCTGGTAGAGGGATTTATCCGAAGAGGTAATTAATTCCGCGGGAGTCTGTCCATTCTCAGGGAATGTCGCAACCCCTAAGCTTACCGTCATCATTTTATCAGGAAAGATTTTTTCGTTCAGAAAAGGGTATTTTTGAATATCCATTCTGATCCGTTCAGCGATTAAAAAAGCTTCTTTTTTATCGGTGTGGGGAAGGACAATGGTAAATTCCTCGCCGCCATAACGGCAGACTAGGTCGATTTTACGCGACTGATTACGCAAGAGTGAGGCTAAGCCTTTTAATATTTTATCTCCCGCCTGATGCCCCAGTGTATCGTTGTAAATCTTAAAATCATCTATATCGATTGTAACTAAACTCAGAGGGGTTTTGTTGGCTTTAGCTTTTTCGATTTCCGTATGCAGCAGGTATTGGAAATATCCGTGGTTCCAGAGATTAGTCAGATAGTCTGAATGCGCCCGTTCGACGGTTAATTCATAAAGTTGTGAATTTTCAATTGCCAAGCCCGCCTGGTTAGCCAGCATGGTTAGCATGCGGATATCATCTTTGGTAATCGGATCGTTGGTGATAAAATTATCCGCGACGATTATTCCGTTGACTTTGTCTTTGGCTTTTAAAGGAATGAGCACAAGTTCATTGCTTTCCAGCATCTGAATTACCGGGGAATTCCTGTACTGATGGAGGGTTTGTCCGGATAAATGCAGAGGCATGCCTTCTAATACCGCCAACGACAGCGGGTTTTCGGTTTTGTCCTGCATCGATACTTTTAAGTCTTTGACCTGACGGTTAAATCCGGATTCTGATACTGAATCGGAACTTTTAAAAGCGGCGATTAAATCCTCAAGATCCATTTTTTCTTCTTCAATTTTAGTCCAGGCAATATTGGCTTCTTCGCCGTTTTCCGGGCCGATCCCCATTTTACCTTCGATGATTTTTTCTTTTTCATTAACCAGAAAAAGCATAGCCCGGTTAAAACCTAAGCCGGTATGCGCGGTTACTCCGGTCAGGATAATATAGAGAATCTCATCCAACTTCAAAGTGGTGCGCATGGCATTGGAAATCTCATAGAGTATTCTCAATTCGGTTTTAGTGCGGTCCAGTTCGATTTTTAATTTATTTAAGTCTTCCATAATGGTTAAACTTAACATATTTTTAACCCAATGTCAAGATAAGTGGTCTCGCGGGTCCTGCCGAGCCTTGTCTCTCGCCGCACCGCTGGATTTTCTCCTGCGTGGAAAATCTGCGCTTCGGCAAAAATTTTCGCTCTCGCCGGGCTTCGCAAATAGCCGGGCGAGCCGTGCCCGCTTGAATTTTTGAGATGCTGCTCGAGTCCAAGGCTCGTCACCCGCTATGAGTATGTTATAAATGCCACTAACAAGTTTCGCAGCGAATG
>CAYIFW010000039.1:0-10654 GCA_964362795.1 uncultured Planctomycetales bacterium
CTGCGCTCGGGTCGGCTGGCGTCGCTCTCGCTAAGTATTAATAGAGGGCGAACCGTGCCCGCTCCTAGCCGACACGTCCCTCGAAAACACAACCAAGCCAGACGCTATAAGCTTTACGGCTTTTGCTGGAGGCACAATTAGAAGATTTTCGGCACCTCTATTAAGTTAGTGTGCAAGGGATTGCGACGAACCGCAGACTTCGATCATATTGTAAATACGGCGGAGGTGAGTCGCAAACCGCAGCACACGGCGAAAATCTTCGTGCCGGAAGCAAAAGACGGAAAGCTAATAGTAATAATTTACCTATCCCGTTGCTATTCTTAAGTTTTTACCCTAGAAATCATTTGCTTGACTACCCCTTGTATGATATCATAATTGTTTAAAGTGGGTCTATTTTAGAGAGGAGATTTAGCTATGGATTGGAAGGTCTTTGTGGCTACTTTTGGTGCGGTTTTCTTTGCGGAATTGGCGGACAAAACCCAACTGGTTGGTATCGGTATGGCCGCTAAAACCGGCAAACCGCTCTCGGTTTGGTTAGGTTCGGTAAGCGCCTATATTATTGTTACGGTGATCTCGGTTTTCTTAGGGGCAATTATGGCTAAATTCATCAGGCCGGAGTTAATTCGTTATATCGGCGCATCTTTATTTATTCTGATCGGATGCTTAATGTTGCTTAAGGTGATCTAATCTATGCGTCCGGCAAGAGAGTATCTCTATAATTTAGTTACCGGCAAAATAAGAGGGCCGATTGCCGTGTTTTTAAGGGTATTTTTATTTTTGCTTTCGCTAATTTATGGGTTAGTTGTAATTATTCTAGTTGCTTTTTACAGAAGAAAACCTGTAAGGCTTGGCGCTAAAGTAATCAGTATCGGCAATATTACTCTGGGAGGTACAGGTAAAACTACTTTTGTTGAATATTTATCCAGGTTGTTGAGTTCGCAGGGTAAGAAGGTTGCGGTATTGAGCCGAGGTTATCACCGGAATACCTCTAAACAGGGAGTTCAAAGCCTGGGTGATGAGCCGGCAATGTTACAGAAAAAACTTACCGGCGTTGCGGTAATCGTTAATAAGAATAGGATTAAGGGCGCATCTAAGGCAATTAAAGATTACGCTGCGCAGATATTGATTTTGGATGATGGTTTTCAGCAATGGAGGATATTCAAAGACTTAGAGATCGTTACCATTGATGCCGCAGATCCTTTTGGCAATCGCCGCCTGCTTCCGGCAGGATTTTTACGCGAACCTTTGAGCGCGTTGAGGCGTGCCGATATTTTTGTCTTGACCCAAGTCAATCTTGTTAAGGATACTGTTGAGCTTAGGGATAAATTAAAATGCCTAAATCCTCAAGCCTTGATTATTGAAACAATACACCAGCCCGATGGATTTACCGGCGTATCTGAACCGGATGAGCTCTTGAGTGTGGATGGGCTTAGGGGAAAAAATGTATTAATTTTTTCCGGTATCGGTAATCCGCAAGGGTTTGAAAACTCTATCGCCGGACTGGGGATAAATATTGCTAAGTCATTCAGGTTTAGCGATCACCATGATTATGCGCAGGCAGATATTGATGGTGTTATTCAGGAGGCGCGCCGGTTAAATTTAGATACTATTATCACTACGCATAAGGATGCTATCAAGATCAGTGAGCTTAAAATCCAAGGTGCCGGTATATTGGCCTTGAATATAAAACTAGGGATAACCAAGAATGAAGCAGAATTTAGTCGCCGATTACTTAAGCTGTATTCTCTTTAGGGGTTTGAGTTTTTTTACTTCAGTTGTGCCCCTGAATTTCAGCCTTTTTTTAGGAAGAAGGCTGGGGGACTTGATCTATTTATTTGACCGGCGGCATCGCTTGATTGCCTATGCTAATATCCGAAAGACGGTTGCGGATAAATCCGATTGCGCTTCTAGCTCAAGGATCACCCGCAGGGCTTATCAGGCATTCGGCCAGAATATTATTGAAATTTCTTTTATCCCACGTATCAATAAACGGTATCTTGAGAAATATATCCATATCGAGAATAAAGAAAATATTGCGGCAGCTTTTAAAAGAGGCCAAGGGGTAATTTTCCTCATTGTGCACGAAGGTAATTGGGAGCTGTCTAATATTATTTGCGCAAATTTGGGTTTTCCTTTTCTCTTGTTCGTGCGCGATCAGGGTTTTCCCAGGTTAAACTCCCTGCTTAATTCTTACCGGCTTAAACAGGGGGCCAAGATTATTCACAAGGAAGGCGGCCTCCGGGAGTTGGTTGAGGTTCTAAAAAGTAATCAGGGAATCGGGATGACTATCGATCAAGGCGGTAAAAGCGGAGAGATTGTTAAATTTTTCGGTAAAGATGCATCGATGTCGGTTGGCGCGGTAAAATTAGCGTTGAAATACGACTGTTCCATAATTCCTGTTTTCTATACGCGCATTAAAGGGCCCTATACTAAAGTGATTCTGGATCAGGTTTATACGGTTACCCGAACCGAGGATCCTGAAAAAGATTTAAAGGAAAATTTACAGAGATTAATTAATATTTATGAAAAATATATCCGTCAATATCCGCAGGAATACCTTTGGACATATAAAATCTACAAATACGGCAAGCAGAGGGATATTTTGATTCTTTCTGACGGTAAGGCCGGGCACTTGCGTCAATCGGAAGGTTTAGTAAAATTACTTAGCCAGCAATTGGACAAGCGTGACATAAAACATAATTTGTCGATTCAAGAGGTAAAATTTCGTTCAAAATTTTCTAAATTTATATTTAGCTTAGGTTGCATCGGTTGTATCCGTTGCCTGAAGAAGGCTTTAACCAGGGAGAGCTGGCAGGGCTTAATAAGTTCTAATCCGGATATAATAATCTCTGCCGGAGGCTCAATTAGCAGGGTAAATTATCTTTTAACCCAAGAAAATCAGGCTAAATCCATTGTGTCAATGCGTCCGGCTGGCTTGAGTCTAAATAAATTTAATTTGGTAGTCATGCCTAAACACGACAGGCCGGTTAAGAAAAAAAATGTAGTAGTTACAGAGGGCGCGCTTAATTTAATTGATCAAGATTACTTAAGAGAAAAATCCCAGAAACTGGAAGAATCCGGAGTTTTAAAAAATAAGCCGCTTAATTCTTGTATTGGCGTATTAATCGGAGGAGACAGTAAAAAGTTTTCCCTTACTAGCCAGGATATAACCGGGCTGTCCGGGCAAATTAAAGAAATCGCCGAAGAATTAAATATGGATCTTTTAATTTCGACTTCCCGGCGCACATCTTCTGCCGTAGAACAGGTTGTCAAGAAAGAATTCGCTACTTATGTCCGTTGTAAACTTATGGTTATCGCTAATGCAAACAATCATCCGGATGCCCTCGGGGGGATATTGGGATTAAGCAATATAATTATCTGTTCGCCGGAGAGCATCTCAATGATCTCGGAAGCGGTGAGCGCCGAAAAATACGTTGTTGTATTTAAGGGGCGGGGTTTAAGTAGAAAACATGAACGTTTTCTAAAGAATTATTCCGATAAAGGATACATATATTTAAACCAAGCCGGTAAACTGGCGGAATGCATTAAAGAGCTGTGGTTGAATAAGCCTAAAATAAATTATCCGCAGGATGATTTAAAGGTAAGTGAGGCATTAAATAAAATAATATGAAAATACTGCAAATATTACCTGAGCTTAATGTCGGCGGAGTTGAGACCGGTACCGTGGACCTTTCCAAATATCTGGTGCGTTTGGGGCATAAATCAGTGGTGGTTTCTGCCGGCGGTACTTTGGTTAAGGAGCTAGAGGCTCAGGGCGCTAAACATTATACGCTGGCCGTAAATAAAAAATCTATAATCTCTATTTTTAAATTAATTCCGGAATTGGCTCAAATAATTAAAAAAGAAGAAGTAGATATAGTGCACGCCCGTTCACGGGTTCCTGCCTGGATTGCTTATTTTGCCTGCCGCCGGACCAAGGCCGTATTTATCACTACCTGCCACGGTTATTATAAAAAACATCCTTTTAGTTCGGTAATGGGTTGGGCTAAAAGAGTAATTGTTTTAAGTAACGTGATTGCCAGGCATATGATTGAGGATTTTTCCGTGCCGCATGAGCGGATAAGGCTGGTGCCGCGCAGCGTAGATCTGGAAAGATTCAAGTATCTTGATCCTAAATCCAAAAGGAAAGAAGATTTTAATGTCGCGATTATCGGCAGGATCACTCCTTTAAAAGGGCACCTGCATTTTATCAAAGCCATGGCGCGTATCTCTAGGAGCATACCGCGCCTGAAGATCTGGATTGTCGGTGATGCCCCCGCATCTAAAGAAGCCTATAAAGAAGAACTGCAGGTTTTAACGCGTAGGCTCGGGCTTTGGCATTGCACGGAATTTCTGGGCACACAACGGGATATTCCCGCAATTCTTACACATTTAGATCTGGTAGTTTTGGCGACCACAACTCATGAAGCTTTTGGCAGGGTGGTGGTGGAGGCTCAAGCTAGCGGAGTCCCAGTGGTGGCCACTGGCGTCGGAGGCGTAATTGATATTATTGAAGATGGCAAGAACGGGCTCTTAGTTCCTCCGGCAGATTCTAAAAGCATGGCCGAGGCGGTAATGCGTATTTTTAAGGATGTGGAGTTGGCCAAAGAATTGGCCGAGAATGCTTATGCCAAGGTTAAAGAAAAATATGGCGTGGAGTTGATGGTCAAGAATACGCTGGATGTTTACCGGGAGGCTTTAAGTAATTTTAAAATATTGATTATTAAATTTAGTTCTTTAGGGGACATAATTTTAACTACGGCCGCATTAAGGGCAATTCGGGAAAAATTTGTTAAAGAGAATTTTAAAATTAGTTTTCTGACCGCCGAAGATTCCAAAGATATTCTTTTGCGCAGCCCGCACATTGACGAGCTTTTGGTCTGTGATTTAAAGAATAAAGATAAAGGGGTAGCCGGATTATGGGGAATTGGCAAGATTTTAAGGAATAAAAATTTTGATCTGGTTATTGATCTGCAGAATAGCCGCGCCAGCCATTTATTGGCTTATTTAAGCGGATGCATTAATCGTTACGGTTATGATAATAAGAAGTTTGCTTTTTTGCTTAATCATACGATTAAAGACCAGAAGCCTGCGCTGGATCCGGTAACGCATCAATTCCGGGTATTGAAGATGCTGGGGGTTGATCTTTTAGACAATCGCCTCCAACTTTGGCCATCGAGTGAAGACGAAAAAGCCGTGGATCAGCTTTTGAATGAGCAGTGGCTGAGTGAGACTCAGAAAATTGTCGGGATTAATATCGGCGCATCCAAAAGATGGGTTACTAAATGTTGGCCGCTGGAGCATTTGATCCGTTTGTGTGAAGATTTGGAATTAAAAGATATCCGGGTAGTTGTTACAGGCACTCAAGATGATCTTGGTTTGGCGCAGGTGTTGATTAATTCTCTGAAGAATACTAAGATTATTAATGCTTGCGGAAAGACCGGTATAAATGAGCTGGCGGTTCTGATAAAAAAATGCCAGGTATTTATATCGGCGGATTCTTTTCCTTTACATGTGGCCTCCGCAGTCGGCACTCCCTTTATCGCCTTATTTGGGCCTACGGACTGGCGCCGGCATCTACCGCCGGGTAAAAATCATATTGTAATCAATAAAGAGTTAAATTGCGCCCCCTGTTACAAGGCTAAATGCCGTTCTAAGCGCTGTATGGAAGCAATCAGTCCTGCCGAGGTGCTTGAGGCTGTAGAAAAATTATTGAAATGAAAATTCTCTTGATTGCCAATCATCTTAATGTCGGAGGAATAACCAGTTATCTGTTTACTCTGGCCGGCGGATTAAAGCAAAAAGGGCATAGTGTTTATCTGGCTTCCAGCGGCGGCCAGTGGCAAGAAAAATTTTCCGCTTTAGGAGTAGAGCATATTAACGTGCCTTTGGCGACAAAAAATGAAATCAGCCCGAAGATTATATTTAGTTTTTTTAAATTAAAAAAAGAGGTTAAGAAATTTAATGTTGATCTTATACATTCCAATAGCCGGACTACTCAGGTTTTAGGAAATTTATTAAGCCGGGCTTTACATATTCCACATGTTTTTACCTGCCACGGTTTTTTTAAGCCGAAATTATCGCGCCTATTATTTCCCTATTGGGGCCAAGGTGTGATTGCCATAAGCCAGGAAGTCAAAGAGCATTTAATTAATGATCTTAAGCTTGATGCGAAAAAAATAAGCGTAATTAATAACGGAATTGATGTTAATAATTTTGGAGATTTCTCAAAAAGAGAGAGTATACGCAAAGATTTAAAAATAAATGAGGCGCCTCTGGTGGGTATTATTGCCCGGCTTTCCGATGTTAAAGGGCATATCTATCTGATCCGGGCAATACATCAGGTTATAAAAGATTTTCCAACCGTCAAGCTTTTGATTATTGGCGAGGGTAAGATGAAAGATATATTAACGGCAGAGGTGGCTAAATTAGATATTAAAAATAATGTTTTATTTATTCCTGAAGCCAGGGATACTCAGAATGCGCTGGCGGCAATGGATGTTTTTGTGATGTCTTCGTTACAAGAAGGGCTGGGCTTGGCGCTGATGGAGGCAATGGCCCAAGGGCTGGCCGTGGTGGGTTCAAGGGTAGGGGGGATTAAAACTTTAATTCAGGATGAAGTTAATGGCCTATTGGTAGAGCCGGCGGATAGCCAGGGGCTGGCCCAGGCAATTATCAGATTACTTAAAGATAGCCAGTTACGCCGCAGTCTAGGTGTAAGCGCCCGTAAATTTATTATGGATAATTTCTCTAAAAGTAAAATGGTCGAGGCTACCGAGAGGTTCTATCAGCAATCTTTAAAAGATGAATCCAGAGCTTAAACCTAAACGTATTTTAATTTTTAATGTTAATTGGTTGGGGGATGTTTTGTTTTCCAGCGCTGCCATCAGGAATATCCGCTTGAATCATCCGTCCGGTTATCTTGCCTGTATAATTCCTAGCCGTTGCTATTCCGTGCTCAAAGATAATCCTCATCTGGATGAGATAATTATTTTTGATGAGAAGGATAGGCACAGAGGGATGCTTTCCAAACTTAATTTTATCAACTTGCTCAGGAGTAAAAAATTCGACATTGTATTTTTATTGCATCGTTCATTTAGCCGAGCGTTGATTTGCCGGTTGGCCGGAATTCCTGAGCGAATCGGCCATTATACTAAGAAGCGCGCATTTCTATTGACTAAAAGAATTGTGCCTCCTAAAAAAGATTCCCTGCACCGTATAGATTATTATCTGGATGTGATTGAAAAAGCCGGCCTGCGTATTGAAGATAGATACCTGGATTTCTTTTTTACGCCGGAGGACGAAAAACACGTTGCTGATTTTTTAAGTAAAAATTTTGTCCGGAAAGAAGATTTTATTGTCGCCATAAATCCCGGAGGCAATTGGTTGCCTAAGCGCTGGGCAGTTGATTATTGGGCGAGCCTAGCCGATAAATTAATTAATGAAACAGGGCTAAAGGTGGTTATTACCGGCAGTATCTCGGATTTGAAATTAGCCGGGCAGATTAAAGATAAAATGATCCAGGCTCCGCTAATTGCCTGCGGGGTTCTTAATATTAAACAGTTAGGAGCGCTGGCCAAAAGAGTGGATATTTTCATTACCGCTGACACCGGGCCTTTGCATATCGCTAATGCCGTAGGGTGTAAAAATATAATTGCTATTTTCGGCCCGACATCTAAAGAGATTACCGGCCCGTATCCGTCCGGCAATGTAGTTTGCCTGCAAAAAGATGTGGGTTGCCGGGTACCTTGTTATAAGCTGAATTGTTTAGACAATCGCTGTATGCAGGCGATTACGCCTAGTGATGTTTTAGCGGAAGTTAAAAAAATACGAAAATTATGAAGATTCTTTTTATAACTTTAAGTAATATTGGCGATTGTATTTTAACTCTTCCGGTTTTAGACGCATTACGCCGCAAGTATCCTCAGGCTAAAATTACCTGTCTGGTGGCCCCCCGGCCAAAAGATATTTTTAGCGATAACCCGGCGATTGAAAATGTAGTTATTTTCGATAAACAGATTAAATTAATCGAGAAGATTAAGTTGTTTTTCGCTTTAAGCCGGGAGAAATTTGACATTGTCATCGATATGCGTAATAGTTTTTTCGGAGCATTCTTACCGGTTAAGAAAAGAAGCTCTCCTTTACGCATAATTCCGCCCAAAATTAAACATATGAAAAACAGGCATTTGTTTTGGGCGGGCTTTTCGGATTATTCCCTCAAGGATATAAATCAGCAATCGCTGATTATTACGCCTAAGGATATAGATTATATTGATAATATTTTTAGCCTGGAAAAAATCGTTAAAAATAATAAATTAATCGTAGTTGCTCCGGGTTCCCGGAGTCGGATTAAGTGTTGGGATAAACATAATTTTAGCCGGCTTTCTAGCCAGTTGATTAAAGAAGGTTATCATATTGTTTTGGTTGGCGATAAGGCTGACCAGGCTGTTTGTTCTTATGTGCAGCAGAATGCTTGCGCGGGAATTCTGAATCTTTGTGCTAGGACATCTCTAAGCCAGCTTGCCGTTTTGTTAAAAAAATCAAAACTTTTGATCACTAATGACAGCGCGGTGATGCACCTGGGAAGTTATTTAAATGTTCCGGTGGCGGCTATATTCGGGCCGACGGATGAGAAAAGATACGGACCCTGGTCGCAGAATTGCATTGTTATTAAGAAAGATGTTTTTTGTCGGCCTTGCCAGGCGGCCTCTTGTCGTTTTGTTACATTAGCATGTTTGGTTAGCATTAAAACCGAAGACGTGCTTAATCAGATTAGATTCCTATTGGGAGATATTGACAGAGTAAAAATTGAAAGTAAGGATAAGCAATACCAGAGAATCCTCATCGCGCGTACTGACCGTATCGGAGATGTGCTTTTGTCTACTCCGGTGATTCGTGCTTTAAGAGAAAAATTTCCCCAGGCATATATCTCTATGGTGGTGGCTCCTTATGCCAGGGAGATTGTTGAAGGGAATCCTTATTTGGATGAAGTGATTATTTATGATAAGGACGGAAAACATAAGAGCTGGTGGCGTACCCTTAAATTTGCCAGCCGGTTAAAGAAGAAAAAATTTGATTTGGCAATTATCCTGCATCCGACTAATCGCCTGCATTTGATAACTTTTCTAGCCGGTATTCCGCAACGCTTAGGGTATGACCGTAAATTCGGCTGCTTGATTAATCGCCGGAAAAAACATACGAAACAAGAGGGGTTGCGACATGAAGCAGAGTATAATCTGGAGTTTCTTTCTGATTTAGGTATAACCGGCGATCCTCAGAATCTATTTATGCCCATCAAAGAAGAGTCCGAGCAATATGTCGATGAATTATTTAGAAGAAATGGACTTAGCCAGACAGATAAAATACTGGCGATTAACCCCGGAGCAAGCTGTCCTTCCAAGATTTGGCCCGTGGAACGTTTCGTGGAGGTTGCCGAGAGATTATCAAATTTATATAATTTTAAAATTCTGATTTTAGCCGGTCCGAAAGAAATTTATCTAGCAAATAAAATCGCTGGTGACCTACAAGCTAAGGCCATAAATCTGGCAGGCAAAACATCGGTAAGCCAGCTAGCTAGTATTCTTAAAAGATGTGTTTTATTTATTTCCAATGATTCCGGTCCGGTGCATGTTGCTTGCGCAGTAGGTACTCCGGTTATTTCAATTTTTGGCCGTAGCCAGGCAGGGCTTAGTCCGCGGCGCTGGGGGCCTTTAGGTAAGCATGGCAAATATCTCCATAAGGAGGTAGGCTGTATTCAGTGCCTGGCGCATAATTGCATAAAGGAATTCGCCTGTCTTAAGGCAATCACGGTTGAGGATGTGGTCTCTGCAGCCGAGTCGATCTTAAAATAAAAGGAGAGGTTTTATTTTAAAAGCACTGAATCAACCGGTTAAGTGAGGAGGGAAATTATGGAAAAGAAAAGATCAATCGGAGTAACAATCGCTTCAATACTAATGTTATTTTTTAGTTTATGGAGTTTTTTTATTGCATTTTCTTTGATTAGATTTAGTGGAATCGGAGTTAGCGGAGCAAAGCGCTATTTTGATTTAGCCGGTTTTCTTTACTGTATTCTTTGGGGATTAACGGCCTTAGTCTACGGTATATCTGGCATCAGTATATTAAAATTGAAAGATTGGGCTAGGACCATTATTATCCGCTATACTGCTTCTATTACTATAATATTGGTTGTATATGCTCTGCTAGTTATGCTCTGTCCAACATCTGATCCTTGTGGGAAAAGCTGGGCGTATTATTATTTATTATTTTATATTTTTCCTATAGTGTTATGTAATTCGATTTTTTTTATTTTTTTCACTCGCCATAAAGTTAAAGAACAGTTTCAGTAGAGGAATAAAAACGGCACCACTCAGTAATAACTCTATTTAAAATGACAAAACGATTTCTTCGTTTATTAGTTGCCGGTGGTTTAGTTTTTCTGATTGTTGAGGCTACTACTTTTGGTTGGAATATTTTTAAACCCGCCACAATTATAGCGTCAAAAGATAGGCAGCTTCCGGCAAGACTAAAAGGCCATGTCTACAAACTCTCTCTGGAAATAGGTAATCGAAATATATTTAACTACTCTCACTTAGAACAAGCAGCGGAATATATAACGAGCCAGTTAGAATCTTATGGTTATGATGTACAATTCCAA
>CAYIFW010000040.1:0-10556 GCA_964362795.1 uncultured Planctomycetales bacterium
ATTTTTTAACGCAAAAGGTCTTTCGCAGCTTAGCGGCTGCGGAACTCGTGGTTTTTGCTCTGGCAAAAACCACTCAAACATCCTCGCCGTCCCCGCGTTGTCGCTAACGCTCCGCGAGGATACCTGCGCTGCTCAAGCTGCTTTTGCTAAAATCGACATTCGCTGCGAAACTTGTCAGTGTCATTTATAGCATATTCATAGCGAATGGCTTGGCTGTGTTTTCGAGGGACGTGTCGGCCAGGAGCGGGCACGGATGCCCGGCTATAGATATTCCGGCAGAGCGACGCCAGCCGACCCGAGCGCAGTTTTGCCAGGCAGGGGCAAAACCAGCGTTCCCGAGAAAATACAGGCAAGACAGGCACGTAAGATATTATATAACGATATTGATAAGTTTCTGCGGGACGATGATGATTTTTTTCGGAGATTTTCCTTCTAGCCAGGAAATTAACTTTTCATCTTTGAGCACTAACTCTTTGAGTTTATCTTCAGATATACCGCAAGGCACTTCGATTTTGCTGCGCAGCTTGCCATTAACCTGGATTACCAACTCCACATTCTCCTCAATCAATAGCTGAGGGTCAAATTTCGGCCAAGAAGCTTTAAAAATACTATCCTTATTGCCTAGGATTCTCCAAAGCTCCTCGGAGAAATGCGGGACAATCGGGCTAAGCATAATTATAAGATTAGCAAATACCTGCTTATCCGCGCCCGACTGATAAATTGCGTTCGTCAACTCCATAAGGCTGGCAATCGCGGTATTAAATTTAAACTCGCTAAAATCCGCGCTTACTTTTTTTATGGTTTTATGCAAACTTTTTAATATCTGCGCATCGGCACTATCTTTTAAACTTTCCTGAACCCGCCAGACGCGATTTAAAAATTTATATGCCCCTTCTAATCCGCGTTCCTCCCACTCTAATTCCGTCTCAGGAGGAGCAGCAAATAAGATAAACAAACGCAGGGCATCGGCGCCGTAATTTTTAATCATTGAGTCCGGATCCACAATATTGCCTTTAGATTTTGACATTACCTCACCGTCTTTCAAGACCATGCCTTGAGTAAGCAGCTTATCAAAGGGCTCAGCGAAATCGATCAATTTTAAATCCTGAAAAAATTTAGTAAAAAAACGCGAATACAATAAATGCAGGATGGCATGCTCGATGCCGCCGATATACTGATCAACATTCATCCAGTACTTGGCTTCATTGACATCAAAAGGCGCTTGATTAAATTTAGGCGAACAAAATCTTAAAAAATACCAGGAAGAATCGAAAAAAGTAGCCATCGTATCGGTTTCCCGTTTGGCTTTTCCTCGGCATTTAGGACAGTTTACTTCAACAAATTTTTTAACCTTACCTAAAGGGCTTCCCCCTTCACCGGTAATCGGCGCATCAGCCGGTAGCTTTACCGGCAAATCTTTATAAGGAACCGGAACAATCCCGCAGGCCGGGCAATAAATCATCGGAATCGGCGTGCCCCAATAACGCTGCCGGGAGATCAACCAATCCCGCAGGCGAAAATGTGTCTGAATTTTGCCGATGCCTTTATCCTCCATCCATCGGGCAATCTTGATTTTTGCTTCTTGATTATCTAGCCCGTTAAATTCTCCGGAATTTACCTGCCGGCCATCCCCCTCATAGGCCTCAGACAAACCAGCAGCAGAACCTAAAACCTTATCTTTAGGCTCAATCACAATACGCATCGGTAGCTTATGTTCTTGAGCAAAAAGAAAGTCGCGTTGATCATGCGTAGGTACCGCCATAATCGCCCCCGTTCCGTATTCCATGAGAACATAATCGGCAATCCAGATCGGCACATCTTCATTATTTACCGGATTCCTCGCCCAGCTCCCGGTAAATACCCCTTCTTTCTTAATATCGGAGGCAGTGCGCACGACCTTACTCTCTCCGGCAACCTTTTTAATAAATTGCAAAACTTCTTGTTCCTGAGGCTTACCTTTGACTAAATCTAAAACTAAAGGATGCTCCGGAGCCAGAACAATATAAGTTGCCCCGAAAATAGTATCCACCCGGGTAGTAAAAACAGGGATCGCCTTATCACTATCTTTAATCCGGAAATAAATATCCACGCCCTGGCTTTTACCGATCCAGTTATTCTGCATGGCCAGAACCCGCTGCGGCCAATTTTTAAGCTGGCCTAAATCTTCCAGCAATCTTTCTTTATATTCGGTAATTTTTAGATACCATTGCTCTAGATCTTTTTGCTCTACTTTGGTATGGCAGCGCCAACATCCGCCTTCGACTACCTCTTCATTAGCTAACGTCGTCTGGCAGCTGGGGCACCAATTAACGGCCGAAGCCTTCCTATAGGCCAGGCCGCGTTCAAACATCTTTAAAAAAATCCACTGGTTCCACTTATAATAATCGCTATCGCAAGTAGAAACCTCGCGCTCCCAATCATAGGAAAAACCCATCCTCTTTAATTCTGTTTCCATTTCCTTAATACATTTATGCGTCCAGTCAGCGGGTTTAGTTTTATTTTTTATCGCCGCATTCTCCGCCGGCTGGCCAAAAGCGTCAAAACCCATCGGATGCATTACATTAAACCCTTCTAAGGTTTTAAAACGGCTGGCGACATCGCCGATGGTGTAATTACGCACATGGCCCATGTGAATTTTACCGCTAGGGTAAGGAAACATCTCCAAAAGATAATATTTTTTTCGCCCCGGATCAGCTTGCGCGCGGAAGGCATGGTTCTTGGCCCAAATTTTTTGCCATTTTTCTTCAATCTTTTTAAAATCGTAATGCATTTTATTTAGGCCCTAATTTTTTTACTAAAGCCAGATTATCTTTATCGCTGTCTAAAGTAGTCTTGGGTGTTTCTAAAATCATCGGAATGTTCTTAAACTTGGGGTGATTAATAATTCTTTTCATCCCGGCCAGGCCGATATGGCCGCCTCCGATATGGTCATGCCGGTCATGATGACAACCTAATTCTCCGGCTGCGTCATTAAGGTGGACAAGCTTAATTAATTTTGTCCCGGCCATCTCATCAATCTCATCGACCATCTTATCCAGGCCGCTTTTAGTTGCCAAATTATAACCGGCTAGATAGGCATGCGCGGTATCCAAGCATAAACCTACACGCGATTTAACTTTAATGCCTTTAATAATTTTATGCTGGTGATAAAATCTATAGCCTAACCAGGATCCGCTTCCGGAAGTGTTTTCCAATAATATCCCCACCTGGGAATCCTTGGTTTTCTCTATTATTATATTCAACGCTTCAATTAACCTCTTGATTCCGGCATCCTCAGAAGTTTCTTTATGGCTGCCCATATGCGTAACGATGTAATCAGCGCCTAATTTATCCGCCTCCAGGATATCTTCAATATAGGCCTGAATCGAGGCCTGATAAAGACGCGGCTCAGGAGAAGCCAGATTAATCAAATAAGAAACGTGAATAAAAACCGGGTTGATTTTATATTTCTTGCGCCGGCAAATAAATTCCTTAATATCTTCCGGAGCAATCTGGCTGCCATGACGCCAGGCCTGCGGAGAACGGCTAAAAATTTGCATCGTATCGCAGCCTAAACTATGGGCAATATCCAATGCCTGATAAATCTTGCCTGCTCCGGAAACATGCACGCCTAATATCATAAAAAATTTAACCTAACCCTTCTTCCCAATTCTACCCACCAACTCATCAATGGAGACATTTAACGCCGAGGCAATCTTGGCGACAGTCGTTATAGTCGGCTCTTTTGCTGCTCCGGACTCAATTTTTACAAGAGTAGCATTGGCAATATCAGCTAAACGAGCAAGTTTCTCCTGCGATAGCCCCTTTTTTAATCTTAGTCTCCTTATATTCTGCGCTAACATTTTTATTGACTAATTGTATGATTGTATTAGTATGTATATATAAGTATGCTCATTCCTTATTTATTAAATTATACTATAAATATACTTGGAAATCTATTAAAAACTGCGTTAGAAAAGTTAAAGTTTTACGTCAGTTGTAGCAGGAGGTTACAATGACAACTATATACTCAGACAAAATCAAACAAGAGGCGCGTAATTTAAGGATTAAAGGCTGGTCTATAGGCGAAATTCGTTTGAAAATGAAAATCCCTAAAAATACTATTTCTAGCTGGGTCAAGGATATCCAGCTAACTAAACAGCAGGATGAACGAATTAAAGCCAAAATAGTCAGTTCCGCGGCAATCGGAAGGCATTTGGCTGTTGAAGCGAACCGTCAGAAAATTGAGCAATGGAAAGAAAGTATCCGTAACTCTGTAAGGCATTTTGAAAACATCCATCTTAAAAATCCAAAACTTGGCAAGCTGATCTGTGGGTTGCTTTATCTTTGCGAAGGATCAAAATATCCATCGTCTCAATCAATGACATTCGGTAACTCAGATCCAAAAGTTATAGTGGCTTTTCTTAATTTACTACGAACTTGCTTTCGTATCCGCGAAGATAAACTACGATGCAGGATAATGCCAAGATGGGATCAAAACATAAATAAACTGCAGCGATTTTGGTCAAAAATTACCAAAATTCCCCTATGCCAATTTTATAAAACAAAAGCTGATAACAGGACAAAAGGTATAAAAACTATGCGAAAAGATTATATGGGAGTCTGTGCACTGACTTATTGCGATACGACGTTACAATTTGAGCTGCAGGCTATAGGAGAAAGAATTATAGAAAAGTGGAGCTGAGGAGGATCGAACTCCTGACCCCAACGCTGCCAGCGTTGTGCTCTCCCAGCTGAGCTACAGCCCCAAAATTTAACTACTTGACCTTTGCTATTTTAGAATATAAAATGCTTAGCGTCAACCTAAAATTATATGCCGGGATGGCGAAATGGCAGACGCAGCAGCCTCAAAAGCTGCCGAGCGCAAGCTCATGTGGGTTCAAGTCCCTCTCCCGGTATTTTTTTAATGTAATAAAGGGGACGGTTCTCCGTTTTAGAGAACCGTCTCCTTGTTTTTATCTAATACTGATTAAATCACCTGATAAAAAAATTAAGCAGCGAGCCGGTAACCAGGGCGACAAAAAGCATGATCAGAACAGCTTTGATCAGGTCTTTTAGTCCCAGCTCCTTAAAAAATACGATAAAGGTTGCCACACAGGGAAAAGATATTGCCAATAATACTGCGGTAATAAAAAGCTGTTTAACCGTTAACGCTAACGGCATAAGCATGCCTACTGCTACATCCTTCCTAAATAACCCCATCACCAAAGAAACCACTGCCTCTTTAGGCAGGCCAAACAACCCCTTAATTATCGGAGCAAAGATACCGGTAAAAAAATCAAATAATTTAAAATACAAAAGAACATTGATTATTAAAACACCTAATAAAACCAGCGGGGCAGCCTCAATTAAAAAGCCTTTGATGCGTAAAAATAATTTTTTCCATAAAGTTGTCAGTGAAGGAAACCGATACGGAGGAATCTCAATTAAGAGCTCAGGGCTGTAACCTTTCGCCGTATGATTAAGAATTACCCCTAAAATCAGCCAAATCGCTAAAAGCACTAGATACACGCCGGCAACATACAGCCCGGAAAATTTACCTAACAGGCCAAAAATCATTGCCTGCAACGCGACACAAGGCACTCCGATGGAAATAAGCGTGGCGGCGATAAAACGCTCGCGTTTAGATTCAAGATTACGCGTAGCTAAAATCCCGGGGACATTGCAACCTAAACCTAATAATACCGGAATAATCGCAAAACCGTGCAAACCCAAATGATGCAAAAGATTATCCAAAAGCATGGCTAGCCTCGGCAGAATTCCGATATCTTCCAACAATCCCAAAACAAAATAAAATGAAATAATATACGGCAACACCATGGCAAACTCGATATAAGGAGCCGTCGTTAACAAGCCCAAAGACTGCTTAAAATCAATCTGTCCGTTAATCAAGTCCCCGATTAATAAATGATGGATAAAGCTTTCCTGGTCTAAAAAAGAACTAAACTTAATTAAAAGCGGCTGATAAAAATTAAAGAATAAGGGATCAGCAATCCGGCTGATCAGATTCTCACCGATAAAACGCACAAATTCAAATGAGCCCAATATCACCCCGATAGCAATCAGGGAACCGCTAAACGGCCTTACCGAAGCATCCTCTAAAATTTCCCGTAAAGTATGATGGCGGTGGGTCAGCTGCTGCACCTGTTCAATAATGTTGCCAATCTCCTGCCAACGCTCCCGGTGAGAAAATTTATTTCGCGCAACCGGTTTTGCCTCACTGATTCTTTCTAAAAGCAGTTTTATGCCTAAACCAGTAATAGCACAGGTGGGTATTACCGGTACTCCCAAAATTTTCTCCAACTTGTCTGTTTCAAGGCTTACTCCGCGATGTTTAGCCTCATCGCACATATTTAAAGCCACAATTATTGGCAGATCCTCCTCGATAAGCTGTAAGGTTAAATAAAGATTGCGCTCCAGATTAGTCGAATCAAGAATATTTACCACTACGCATTCTTCCCGAGGGCATTCTTTTAATAAAGCTACGGCTACTTCTTCGCTCTTAGAGCTTGCCTCCAGAGAATATGTGCCCGGCAGGTCCACAACCTCAATCTCCTTATTATTAAGCTTTAAAAAACCGCGCGTAATTTCAACCGTTGTGCCGGCATAATTAGAAGAAATAACCTCTACTCCGGTAAGCCGCGAAAAAACCACGCTTTTACCGACATTAGGATTGCCGATTAAAAATATTTTTTTAATCATTGGATTTCCATTTCGATTTTATCAGCCACTCCATGCCCTAAGACCAAGACGCTCCGGCCTACCTTGATAGCCACCGGGCCTTTTAAACCGATATGGCTAATTTTAGTAATCTCCCTGCCAATATATATCCCCATACTCATAAATTTATTCACTAAAGCGGATCCGGCGGAAATATCGCAAACAATTCCTTTTTGATTTGTTTTCATCTGCTTTAAGCTTATTCTTCTCATCTTATTTAATATACCGCTTAATTGCATTATAAATCCGGCCGGCAACAATTTTATACCCCCGCGCGTTGGGGTGAAAAAAATCGCTTTTCATCGCCGGATTGGTAATAATCTTACTTAAAACTACCGGAATAAATATCGCGCCTTTTTCAGCGGCTAACTTTTTAAAAGCATTGCGATACTCCTGAAAAAACATTCCCGAACTAATATCCACCAGGGCAACCATTGCGCCCTTTTCTTGAATACGCTGGATAATTTTACTTAGATTCTTTAAGGTATCCTCTTGAGGAATCTTTTTAATAAAATCATTGCCGCAAAACTCCACAATTACCAGGCGCGGGTCATTGGCCAAAACGTCATTTTGCAGGCGCTCTAAAGCCGAAAAAGAAGTATCCCCATCCACGCCGGCGTTAATTACCGGGGTTGACGTCAACTTTCTTAAATACGCCGGATAATCTTCTCCGTTCGATGCGCCATAACCAAAGGTGATGCTATCTCCGAAACAAATAATATTTTTGCCCGTTGCGCCCAGATTTTTGATCTCTGGCTTAGCGCAACCGGATAAAATAATACTAAAAATAATAAAACCTAGCTGTAATTTATTTATCTTCATGCCTTAACCTCAATTGGCCGCAAGAGGCATCAATATCCTGCCCGCGCTCCCGCCTCAATGTAACATTAATCCCGCATTTAAACAAACATTCTTTAAATTCCTCTGCCTCTATCTCCGTCGGAGGGACAATTTTTAATTCGAGAATTGGATTAGCCGGAATCAAATTTACCTTAGCCAACCTTAAATCTTTTAAAAGGCCGGCTAAAGCTTGCGCCTCAGCTAAGCCAGCGTTAAAACCTTTAATCAGAATATACTCAAAAGTAATCTGCCGGTTAGTCCGGGCAATATATTCATGGCAGCATTTGATTAAATCCGCCAGGGGATAAATTTTATTCACCGGCATAATCTGCGAACGCACTTTATCATCGGCAGCGTGCAAAGAAATGGAAAGCTCAATCTGTAAATTTTCTAAAATAAGTTTATGTATTCCCGGGATAATTCCACTGGTTGAAATAGTGATGCGTCGGGCGCCGATATTCAAAGCATCCGCTGAATTAATTATTCGCACAGATTTAAGCACATTTTCGTAATTATCCAGCGGTTCGCCGGTACCCATAAATACGATATGCGTCAACGCAGCGCCTGGCTTATTATTTTTTAAATAAAGCACCTCATCCAGAATTTCACCGACGGTTAAATTACGCTTAAATCCTTTTAGGCCGCTGGCGCAAAATTTACAGGAAAATTTACAGCCAACTTGCGAAGAAATGCAACCGGTAGCCCGGCGGGCTGACGGAATACTTACCGCCTCAACCAGATTCTTGTCCTTTAATTCAAAAAGGAATTTTTTCGTACCATCGGAAGATTCCTGCAAATCCGCTAAGCCAAGCCCCAAGATATAAAATTCATCGGCTAACTTTTTTCTCAAAGCTTGCGGCAAATTACTCATGCTGCTAAACTCAAAAGCGCCTTTTTGATAAATCCAACTGAATATTTGTCGGGCGTGGTATTTGGGAAAGTTCCAAGATTGCAATTTATCTTCTAGCTCTTGTAAGCTTAATTCCTTAATATCTTGCATCATAATCCTAACTGGCCCTGAGCAGCCCCTTATCGATCTTACCTGTGCGGTTTTTGGGAAGTGTCGTGCGAAATTCAAAATAATGCGGGATCTTGTAATGCGCTAAATGCTGGCGCAAGAAAAAACGTATTTCTTCCTCGGAAACCATTTTACCTTCTTTAACAACTAAAAACGCCTTGGGCACTTCTCCTCTTAATCTATCAGCTACTCCGATTACCGCAGCTTCAGCAATATCCGGATGCCTCTGCAAACCTGCTTCTACCTCCGGCTCAAAAACAATCTCTCCGCCGACCTTAATCATCTCTTTTTTTCTGCCGACAATATAAAGAAAACCCTGTTGGTCAAACTTACCCAGATCACCGGTATGAAACCAACCGTCGCGGATAGTTTCCTGGGTTAATTTTTCATCCTTAAAATATCCATCACAAACTACCCAGCTCTTGACGACAACTTCACCCACGCTGCCGGTCTTTAATTCCTGATCATTATCGGAAAATATTTTCACTTGTATCCAGGGAGCAGCCCGGCCCACGCTTTCAATATTCTCTGAACCCATAGGCAAAACCACGGTCGGGGCATTGGTTTCCGTCAAGCCCCAGCCATTTAAAAGGCTAGCTTTAGGGCAAAATTGATGGAAGCGGCGCAAGGCATCCGGGGAATTCGAAGCTCCGAAAGTAACGATCCAACGCAGGCTTGATAAATCAAAGGTTTCAAACTCTTTTAATTGCAGGAGAGCGTAATACATCGAAGGAACAATCCAGAAAAAATTAATTTTATAATTTTGGACGTTTTTTAAAAAATCTAACGGCATAAAACGTTCCATTAAAACAACTTTTAAACCAAAAGAAATCATATTTTGGATATAAATCAACCCCCCTAAATGCGAAAATGGCAAAGCGCATAACGTGGTATCTTTGGCGCTTAGATCTGAATTCACAAAAAAAGACATGGATTTTACCGGAGCATCCAGCTGGGCGTAACTAATCAAAACACCTTTGGGCTTACCGGTAGTGCCGGAAGTATAAAAAATAATCGCGTAATCTTTCTCGTTATTTTCTATTTTTAAAGATGAACTTTTAACCTCACTCAGGAGATTATCAAAATTTAAACTTTCTTTATCTTCGCCTTGACAACAGATAATCCCTTGCAATAGAGGAAGCTTAGCCTTAAGCTCGGCAAAAGAAATATTAGCTTTATGTTTAGTAATCAAAATTTTGGCTTCGGAGTGGCCTAGGCAGGAGACTATTTCATCCTCGGTGAGCATAAAATCCAAAGGCACGCAGCAGCCGCCAATCGACCAGATTGCCAAATAACTAATAATATATTCCGGCCAATTAGGAAGATAAATCGCGACTTTATCCCCCGGGCTTACCCCTAGATTTAACAGGCTTTGACTGAAAGAAAGTACCTTATCTCTGAGTTGGGCAAAAGACAACTCTTGTTGACGAAAAACAATCGCCCCCTGATCAGCGTATTTTCTTACACATTGTTCTAAAACACTGGCTATATTCATTTAGAATCCATACCAATAATTAACCAGGGGCTTGCCATCAGCAGACTTGTCGACAATGATATTTTTTAAACGGGTATATTCCAGGAATCCTTCCCGGCCAAGCTCTTTACCGAATCCGCTCTGTTTAAAACCGCCGTAAGGAAGCTGATCATAAAACATGCCATAAGTATTAATCCAGATCGTTCCGGCATTAATTTTGCCGGCCAATTCCTGGGCCAGAAATAAATCTTTGGTCCAAACGCAAGCAGCCAAACCAAAATCCACGCTATTAGCCAGAGTCGCCGCCTCATCTGAACCGGAAAACTTATGAATCAACACTACCGGGCCAAAAATTTCTTCTTTAAATATGTGCGAGTACGCGCTTAAATCAACCAAAACCGTAGGCTCAAAGAAATAACCATTCTTTAATTCCGCATTTTCCGGTATTTTTCCGCCGCAGGCAACCTTGCCGCCCTCGGCTTTTGATTTGTCAATATAAGCAAT
>CAYIFW010000041.1:0-7416 GCA_964362795.1 uncultured Planctomycetales bacterium
CGACGAACCGCAGACTTCGATCACCTTGTAAATACGGCGGAGGTGAGTCGTAAACCGCCGCACACGGCGAAAATCTTCGTGCCGGAAGCAAAAGGCGGAAAGCTGAGGTTGTCCTGAGAAACAAAGCCAAGCCAGACGGTAACAATTGATTAAATATCTATTTGATTTTAGGTCAAATTGTGCTAAAATTACTACTCTATGATTAATCTTAATAAAGTTAAGACATATTCGGTTAAAAGCCGCGCCAGCAAGGTAAATAAGGGGGATTTTGCGGCCAAACCCGTTAAGGCCAAGAGCTTTAGCGGTTTTCTGGATTCCCTGCCTAATATCTTAAAAGCCAAAGATTTACGCGCGATTTCAGCTGATATCGTCGTTGCTCGTAAGAAAAACAAAGGGGTAATCTTTATGGCCGGAGCTCACGTGATTAAATGCGGGCTTAATCCGGTAATCATTGAGCTGATTAAGAAAAAAGTAATCACCTGTATTTGTTTAAATGGGGCAGGCATTATTCATGATTTTGAGATTGCTTTTCAAGGTAAAACTTCCGAGGATGTCGCCGAGAATCTGAAGACCGGAAAATTCGGCATGGGTCGTGAAACTGCGGATTTCTTAAATTGTGCTGCCAAAGAGGGTGTGAAAAAAGGTTTCGGATTAGGTTATGCCGTGGCCAATGCAATTGCCACTACAGATTTAGCCAATCGAGACTTAAGCTTGCTTTATAATGCTTATAAATATAAGGTTCCGGTCTGTGTTTTTGTGGGAATCGGCACGGATATTATCCATCAACATCCTTCATTTGACGCTGCTTCTACTGCCACCGGCTCTTTGCGCGATTTTCATATTCTTGTTAATAGTATCGGTTCTTTAAACCAGGGGGGAGTAGTTTTGAATTTTGGCTCGGCAGTAATGTTACCGGAAGTATTCTTAAAAGCTTTGAATCTTGCCCGGAATCTGGGCAGCAAGGTTAAGGATTTTACTACGGCAAATTTCGATATGATCTATCATTACCGCCCGGCGCAGAATGTGGTGAGCAGACCGACAAATTCCGGCGGCAAGGGGTATTATGTTATCGGCCATCATGAGATAATGCTTCCGCTTTTGGCGCAAAGCGTAATTGAAAAGATATGAAGAATTTAAAAAATATAATCCATAAATTTAATCAGGCTAAAATTTTAGTTGTTGGTGATCTGATCCTGGATGAATATATTTATGGCAGCGTCGATAGAATCTCTCCTGAGGCTCCTGTTCCGGTGCTTTGGGCAAATAAGCGTTCTTTTGTCCCGGGAGGAACGGCCAATGTAGCTAATAATATCAGCTCGCTCGGAGGGAAGGTCTCCCTGTTGGGAGTTACCGGAGACGATGCTAATTCTAAAATTTTAATTAATGAGTTAAAGAAAAGAAAGATCAGTTTGCAGGGTATTTTTGTGGAGAATAACCGGCATACTACCGTAAAAACGCGTATTTTAGCCGGACACCAGCAGGTAGTCAGGGTCGATTGGGAGCATACCCATGACCTGCCGCCAGCATTAAATATAAAAATCTTAAAATATATCGAAAAAAATATCCGTTCTTTTGATGCCATTATTATCGAGGATTACGGCAAGGGTGTAATTAACGTGGCCTTGCTGAAAGAGCTTATTGCTTTAGCCAAGGCCAATAAAAAGATTATCACCGTCGATCCCAAGGAAGAGAACTTCCGTTATTATCGCGGGGTTACCGCAATAACCCCTAACCGCAGGGAGCTAGAGAATGCGATTAGAAATCTTAAGATACAAGACACGGCTAACCGTTTTAAAATTAATACGGATAAATTATTTACGGATAAAGATACGGATTTAGCGGCGCGCGAAATCTTAGAATATTTAAATTTAGATTCTATTCTGGTTACTTTAGGCGAGCAGGGGATGAAATTGCTGGAAAAAGGCGGCCGCCTGACGCATATACCGACGCAAGCCCAGGAGGTTTTTGATGTCTCCGGAGCAGGGGATACGGTTATCAGCGCTTTTACGCTGGCACTTTGCGTGGGCGCTTCAAAATTGGAAGCCGCGCATATCGCTAATTTTGCCGCCGGTATTGTCGTCGGTAAATTAGGGACAGCCGTTACTAACACTAAAGAATTAATCGAGAGAATAAAATAAAATGGATGTCATCGGAGTTATACCGGCTAGATACTCATCAACAAGATTCGCGGCTAAAGTGCTTGCCGATATTATGGGTAAGCCGATGCTGCAGCATGTCTGGGAACGCGCAAGGCAGTCGCGTATGCTCGATGATCTGATTATCGCCTGTGATAATGAAATTATCTTAAAAGCAGCCGAGAAATTCGGGGCCAAAGCAGTGATGACTTCTAAAGAGCATACCTGTGGAACCGACAGAATCAGCGAAGTAGTCAATCCTTTGGATGTAAAAGTTATTATTAATATTCAGGCTGATGAACCTTTGATCCATCCGATGATGATCGATAGCCTTGCCCGGGCGTTGTTAGAAGATAAGATGCTGAACATGGCAACGCTGATGAAAAAGATCGAAGATGTCCAACAGATTACCGATCCTAACGTGGTAAAAGTAGTCGTCGATAAAAATAATTTCGCTCTGTATTTTTCGCGCGCGCCGATTCCGTTTTTGGCACCCAATGCCGAAGTTGATCAGGTGAATTATTATAAACATATCGGCCTTTACGGTTATACTAAGGATTTTCTTTTTACCTATAAGAATCTTCCTGTTTCTAACCTGGAGAAGACGGAAAAATTAGAACAGTTGCGCGTTCTATCGGAGGGATATAAAATTAAAGTTATTGAAACGCCTTTTGAAACTATCGGCGTAGATACCCTAGAAGATTTAGAGAGAGTAAAAGATCGTCTAATGAAGGGAATGAATTAATGCAACAGGTCAATGTTAAAAACATAAAATTCGGGGATAAACATCCGCTGGTGCTGATTGCCGGCCCCTGTGTAATCGAGTCAGAAAGTTCTACGCTTAGCGCGGCTAGGAGGATCAAAGAGATTGCCTTAAAGTGTGGAGTGCCGTTTATATTTAAATCCAGTTTTGATAAAGCTAACCGGCTTTCCGGAAACTCCTTTCGCGGCCCGGGATTAAAAAAAGGTTTGGCGATTCTAAAAAAAGTTAAGGATTCTCTTAAGGTTCCTATTTTAAGTGATGTGCATTGCGTAAAGGATATGTCGTTGGCTGCGCAAGTTTTAGATATTATTCAGATACCGGCATTTTTGTGCCGTCAGACGGATATCGTGCTGGCTGCGGCGGCTACCGGTAAGGTGGTCAATATTAAAAAGGGCCAGTTTCTTGCTCCCTGGGATATTTTACCGATAATTAAAAAAGTTGAATCAACGGGGAATAAACAAATCTTGATTACGGAAAGAGGGGCAAGTTTCGGATATAATAATTTAGTTACTGATTTTCGCAGTTTAAAGATTATGCGTGATTTTGGCTATCCGGTAATTTATGACGCTACGCACAGCGTGCAGCTTCCCGGAGGAAAAGGAACTTGTTCCGGGGGCCAGAGCGAGTTTGTCGCCGGGCTTACCCGCGCCGCCGTTGCCTTCGGATGCGATGGTATATTTCTAGAGGTGCATAATAACCCTAAAGCCGCTCCTTGCGACGGGGCTAATATGATTAATTTTAAAGAATTAGAAGAGCTTTTAAAACAAATCAAGAAGATCAGGCAGGCGTTATGAAGATAAATGTTATCCAGCGGGCCAAAGAAGTTTTAGAAATAGAAGCTCAGGCAATTAAGGCGCTTAAAAGCCGACTGGGAAAAGATTTTATTAAGGCTATAGAATTAATCTTTAAGTGTAAAGGCAGGGTTGTGGTTAGCGGGATGGGTAAAACCGGAATTATCGCTCAGAAATTTTCGGCTACCTTAGCCTCCACCGGAACTCCCAGCTTATTTTTACATACGGCAGAAGCCATTCACGGGGATTTAGGTAAGGTTACCGCCGATGACGTTATAATCATTCTTTCTAACAGCGGGGCAACCGAGGAGATGAAACAGCTTCTGCCGATACTTAAAAAAATCGGCTCGGCGATAATTTCGCTAACCGGAAATTTAAAATCAATTCTGGCTAAATATAGCGATGTCGTTTTGGATGTTTCGGTTAAAAAAGAGGCCTGCCCGTTAGGGTTGGCTCCTACTGCTTCCACTACTGCTTCCTTAGCTATGGCCGATGCTTTGGCGGTATGTTTATTGGAGCGCAAAGGTTTTAAGGAAAAAGATTTCGCGTTTTTTCATCCCGGAGGAGCTTTAGGCAGGCGCTTGCTTTTAACCGTCGAAGATATTATGCGCCGCGGGCAAGCTAATGCCATTGTGGGAGAGAATAAAAAGGTTTCTCAGGTTCTATTCGCGATTACCAAAGCACGCACCGGCTCAGCGATAGTGGTGGATAAACAAGGAAAGCTAAAAGGGATTTTTACCGATGGCGACCTGAGAAGGCATCTGGAAAGCGATAAAGACCTGACGAACCGGCAGATCAAGGAAGTAATGACTAAGAAGCCGACGGTGGTCAAAAAAGATATGCTGGCTGCGGAAGCCATGCGTATATTGCAGGCTAAAAAAATTGATGAAGTTCCGGTAGTGGATAAATTTATGCGGCCGTTGGGATTATTGGATGTGCAGGACCTGCTTAAGGCAGGATTAGTTTAAAATGGCAAAATTAACCGAAGAAGAATTAAAAGCGCGTTTAAAGAAGATTAAGTTATTATTACTGGATGTAGACGGAGTTTTGACTGACGGCAGGATAATTTATGATTCGCGGGGCCGGGATTCAAAATTTTTCGATGTGCATGATGGCCTAGGCGTTTTTGTTTTGCATAAATCGCAGATTCCGACCATTCTGATTACCGCTAAAAGCTCTAAGACAATTAAGCCGCGGGCCAAAGATATGCATGTGGCTGAAGTTTTTGCCGATATTTTCCCTAAGACTGCCGTTTTAGATAAAATTTTAACTAAATATAAAGTAACTCTAGACCAGGTTTGTTTTATGGGAGATGATCTGGTGGATTTATCGCTGATGCGTAAAGTCGGTTTGCCGGTTGCGGTGGCTAATGCCTCGAGTGAGATAAAAGAGGCAGCTCTGTTTATAACTAACCACTCCGGAGGTCGCGGAGCGGTGAGGGAGATTGCGGAGTTAATTCTTAAATCGCAGGATAAGTGGAAAGACGTCTTAAGATTCTATGGAGCTTAAAAAAATAATTTTAGTTTTTGGGTTTTTATTTTTCGCCGCGGTTAACCTTCTAGCCGGCCAGATTAATCAAGCTAATACTTCTGTCGTGCCTGGAGATATTAAGGATGTTAAAGAATCCGCTCAGCAGGTTGGAGATTTTACTCTTTCCGGTTCCGGCGAGAAAGGTAAAAAAGCCTGGGACTTGGCCGGAAAATCAGCGGATATCTATAATGATGTGGTTAAACTTAAGGATGTAGTGGGTAATAATTACGGTGAGAAGGATAGTATAAATTTGACTGCCGATAACGGGGATTTCAATAAAGCTAGCGGAGTGGTGCACTTAGAAAAGAATGTGGTCATTACCACCTCTAGCGGCGCCAAACTTACCACTGATTCTTTGGATTGGGACCGCAAGCAGCAGATCGTTAGCACGCTGGATAAAGTTAATTTAGCCCGTTCAGATATGAATCTTTCAGGTGATGGGGCCAAGGGCCGGATGGCGTTAAAACAGGTAATGCTAGAGAAAAATGTGCGGCTGGATATTAAAACTTTAGAGAAACAGAGCGGAAAGAAGGAAAAGATCGTGATTACCTGTGACGGCCCGCTGGATATTGATTATGATAAAAATATTGCCGTATTTAATAATAATGTTAAAGTAGAAAAGTCGGATCTAACGATTTATAGTGATAAGTTGGAGGTTTATTTTACCCCTAAGCCGGAAACCGATAAAAAGGCTCCCGGGGTAGATGTAATGTCCAGTTCGATTAATAAAATTATTGCTTTGGGGAATGTGCGTATATTGCGCGGTGAAAATATCTCTTATAGCCAGCAGGCGATTTATACTGCGCTAGATAAAAAGATAGTTTTAACCGGAAGGCCTCAGATAATTATCTATCAAACGGAGAATATGAATGCGGCTTTTGGAAACTAAAGGATTAGCTAAGTCCTATGACGGCAGGGCGGTGGTAAAAGGCGTTGATATTACGGTCAAACGCGGTGAGATCGTCGGGCTCTTGGGCCCGAATGGCGCCGGCAAGACTACGACTTTCTATATGATTGTCGGCATAGTGCCTCCGAACCGCGGCACGATTGTTTTTGATAATCATAATATAACTAATCTACCCATTCATGAGCGGGCGCGTTTCGGTATAGGTTATCTTTCTCAAGAGGCTTCCATATTCCGCAAGCTTACGGTGCAGGATAATATTAACGCAATCCTGGAGACTTTGCCTTTAACTCGCGCGCAGAGAAAACGCAGGCTCATCTCTTTGTTGGAAGAATTAAATATCGCCCATCTTGCCAAAAATAAAGCTTATACTTTAAGCGGCGGAGAAAGAAGGCGCCTGGAGATTACCCGGGCCCTGGTAACCAATCCTTCTTTCATACTTTTAGATGAACCATTTTCGGGAATCGATCCGATAGTCGTGAATGAAGCGCAGGAAATTATCAAGGAATTAAAAGCCAAAGGTTTAGGGATTTTATTAACCGATCACAACGTACGTGAAACGCTTGCCATAACCGACCGGGCGTATTTAATCTCAGACGGTGAGATTCTTATTTCGGGCACAGCGCATGAGCTGATTAATCATCCTCAGGCGCGCCAGGTTTATTTGGGTGAAAAGTTCAGGATGTAGGTGATCTAAGAAAGGGAACAAATGAAGACAGAAGTTAAGAAGTTGGACGGAACAAAATGTGTTATTAATGTGGCGGTAAACGGTGAACAGGTAAAAAATAAATTTGAAGAGGTCTTTGCCCAGATTGCCAAAGAAGCCAAAGTGCCGGGTTTTCGCCCGGGTAAAGCGCCCAGAGATGTTTTAGAAAAACACTATGCGGCAGCCGTTCAGGAGCAGGTTTTAAAAGAATTGGTTCCGGATGTTTATAACCAGGCGATTGCCGCCGAAAAACTTGATGTTATCGAGCTTCCGCAGATAACCGAGGTGAAACTCGACCGGACTAATCTTTCTTTTAAGGCTGTGGTGGAAGTAACTCCGGAGATTGCGGTTAAAAATTATAAAGGGATCAAGATAAATTTTAAAACAGTTTCCGTATCTAGCGAGGAAATAAAGAAACAGATTGATTCGGTTAAAGAGTCGCGCAAAGCCCAAATCCTGGATGATAAGTTCAGCCGTTCTCTAGGTTATCCTAATTTAGGCGAGCTAGAGAAAGCGGTAGAGAGGCAGATTTTTATTTCTAAAGAGAATCAGGAACGCGCGCGCATCGAGAATGAGTTGATCGAAGG
>CAYIFW010000041.1:7516-9834 GCA_964362795.1 uncultured Planctomycetales bacterium
CATATGCCGCGTAAAGTTATGGAGTTTTTATTAAGAGAAGCGGATTGGCAGATAGAATAATAATTAATCACCCCGCGCTTAGCGGATTTGCGCGCCTGCCTGCCGCAGGCAGGGGTGTTGCCCTTTTGGGCAAGGAGGGTAATATGGATAAGAAAATGCAAGTGTTGGTACCCATGGTAATTGAGCAGACTCCCCGGGGTTTTGAGCGGGCCTATGATATTTATTCCCGTCTTTTAAAAGACCGTATTTTGTTTATCGGCACTCCGATTGATGATTATGTCGCTAATCTGGTGATTGCCCAGCTGCTTTTTATGCAGATGGAGGATAAGGATAAAGATATTAACGTTTATATTAATTCTCCGGGCGGTTCGGTTACCGCGGGATTGGCAATTTATGATACGATGCAATTTGTAAAATGCGATGTGGCTACTTATTGCGTCGGGCAGGCATCGAGCATGGGCGCGGTTTTATTATCCGCGGGCACTAAAGGCAAGCGTTTCACGCTTCCTAATTCGCGCATTATGATCCATCAGCCCTGGGGCGGAGTGCAGGGAGCGGCCGCAGATATATCGATTCAGGCCAAAGAAATTTTAAAGATGCGCGATAGGCTTAATGAAATTTTGGCGCAGCACACCGGCCAGCCTCTGGACAAAATACAGAAGGACACGGATCGCGATTATTTTATGTCTTCTCAGGAATCAAAAGATTATGGTTTAGTTGATGAGGTAATCTTACCGGAAATTAAAAAGAAATAAAATAAAATAATAGATAAGACACCCCGCGCTTAGCGGATTTGCGCGGGTGTTGTCTTCGTAGACAAGGAGAGAAAAAAAATGAGAAAAGAATATTTGTTGACTCCCGGCCCCACACCCTTGCCTCCGCAGATAAGCCTAGCGATGGCCAAGCCGATTATTCATCATCGTACTCCGCAATTTCAGGAGATTTTAAAAGAGGCAAGTACAGGGTTAAAATGGGTTTTTCAGACGGCCAATGACGTTTTTATTATTTCTTCTTCCGGAACCGGGGCAATGGAGGCTGCGGTAATTAATTTGCTTTCAGCAGGCGATGTTGCTTTAGTAGTTCAAGGCGGAAAATTCGGTGAAAGATGGACGGAGCTTTGTAAGGCTTACGGGATCAATGTTGAGATTCTGGATGTCCCCTGGGGAGAGGCCGTTAATCCTCAGGAGATCGGTAAAAGATTAAAATCTAATCCGCAGATTAAAGCGGTGTTTGTTACTTTGTGTGAAACTTCAACCGGAGTGGATAATGATATCCAGGCAATTTCGGCAGTAGTTAAAGAAACTCCTGCGGTTTTAGCCGTTGATGCCATAAGCGGCCTGGGGGCAGTTGATTTAAAAACCGATGCTTGGGGAGTGGATGTGGTGGTTGCCGGCTCGCAAAAAGGATTAATGTTGCCTCCGGGATTAGGTTTTATTTCCGTCAGCGCCAAAGCCTGGAAATTAGTCGAGGCTTCTAAAACCGGGCGTTACTATTTAGATTTAAGAAAAGCTAAAAAAGCCGCGGATAAAAATGACACCCCGTTTACATCCTCGATCACTTTAATTGACGCTTTGAACGAGGCTTTAAAGATTATGCAGAAGGACGGATTAGAATATATTTTTAAACGTCATAAAACCATGGCTGATGCAACGCGCGCTGCGGCTAAAGCCTTAGGTTTGGAATTATTCGCTCCGACTGCTGCCTCCGACGCAGTTTCGGCAGTGAAGGTGCCTGCCGCTCTTGACGGTGAAAAGTTAGTTAAAACCATGCGGGATACTTACGGAGTAACTATTGCCGGCGGCCAGGATGAATTAAAGGGTAAAGTTTTCCGTATCGCGCATATGGGTTATATTGCTGAAAGCGATATTATAACCGGCTTAGCCTGCCTGGAGAAAGTGCTTACCCAGATGGGTTATAAATTTATTTTAGGCGCAGGTGTTGCCGCAGCCGAAGAGGTATTTTTAAAATAAGAGAGGGAGTAAAATGATTAAAGTCTTAGTCAGTGACGCATTGAGCGAAGAAGGGCTAAAAGTATTTAAAGAATCTAAAGAGCTGACGGTTGATGTGAAAACAGATTTAAAACCGGACGCTTTAAAAGAAATAATTAAGGATTATGACGGTTTGGTGGTGCGCAGCGCTACTAAAGTAACCAAAGAAATTATTGATGCTGCTAAAAAATTAAAGGTTATCGGCCGCGCCGGCGTAGGCCTGGATAACGTGGATTTAGCAGCAGCCACCCAACATGGCATTATCGTTATGAATACTCCGGCGGGAAACACGATCTCTACCGCTGAACATACTTTTAGCATGATTCTGGC
>CAYIFW010000042.1:0-9604 GCA_964362795.1 uncultured Planctomycetales bacterium
TGAGTTTAATCAGGGGGGGGGATAATGGTTAGAAAGTTGTTTTTGCTGAGTATTCTTTTCCTTTTTGTTTTTTTAGGCAGCGGCTGTACTATTGCTAAAAGTGCAGGCGGCGCGTGTGTTGGTTTTGCTCAAGGCGCAACAGTCGGAGCTAAAGAAGGTTACAAAGATGATGTGAGTTGGATTAAAAAGGCCGATACTTGGGTAAAAGAGAATCTTTGGTAGTATCTTTAAAGATAAATGAAAATACAATGGGACGTTTCTCTAAAAGGAGCGTCCCATTTTTAACACATTTGCCCTGTCGTCCCTGCCTGGCGGCAGGCAGGTAATCGGTAGGACTTAAGATTGTTTCGAATATTTTGCCCTGTCGTCTAATCGGTAGGACTTCAGATTCTGGATCTGACTATCATGGTTCGATTCCATGCGGGGCAGCCACATAAATCTCTCAAATTCCAGATGGGGAGATAAAAATAACCTTGATTACTAACACTAGTCAGGGAATTTTTTTAAACTTAGCTTTGTTAAAATAACGCTTGACTCTTTAAAAGGTTAGGCGTAATATGTCCATCAGACAGTACAAATTACGCCATGATGATTAAACGAATATTAAAAGAAAATATTATTCAGCAAGCTTTTCGGGGGCAGGTTTTAATTATTCAAGGTCCTCGTCAGGTGGGGAAAACAACGCTTGCATTAGATATTGCTAAGGCGCTTAAGAGCAAGGGGGAATTCCGGATTTTTAATTGCGATGATCCGGATCACCGGGCTGTTTTAGAAAACAAGGGGTTGGAAGCTCTAAAAATAATATTAGGTAATGCCAAAGTTATTTTTATTGACGAAGGCCAGAAACTTTCCAGTATTGGACAAACTTTAAAACTTTTAGCAGATTATTATAAGAAGCACGTCCAGATCATTGTTACTGGTTCTTCGACCATGAATTTATTGGACAAAACTCAGGAATCCTTGACTGGGAGGAAAAAAGTTTATACATTATACCCGGTTTCTGCACAAGAGGCTTCAAAAGGTCTGGTTATTCAAAAAAATATGCTGGAGTCTTTGCTTGTTTATGGCAGTTATCCTAATGTCATTACTACAAGAAAGAAGCACGATAAAATTGAAACCCTTAAAGAATTAAAAACAAGTTATCTTTATCGTGATGTTTTTGATTTTCAAGGAATGAAGAATGCTGATGTGTTCATGAATCTTGTTAAAGCCTTGGCATACCAGATCGGTAACGAAGTTTCCTATAGAGAGCTTTCGAATTTACTTAAGGTTGGCTATGCAACTGTGGAGCGTTATGTACATATTTTAGAACAGACATTCATTATATTTCATTTGCCCGTTTTTACTCGTAATAAGAGGCGGGAGCTTTCTAAATTAAGAAAAATTTATTTTTATGATTTAGGTATTCGTAATGCCGTTATTAACAATTTTAACCTACTTAATAAACGAGACGACCTTGGTGCTTTATGGGAAAATTTTATGGTTGTTGAACGCATGAAATATCGAGAATATCATCAGATTGAAGCAAATCAGTATTTCTGGCGAACTTATGATGGTAGCGAGGTTGATTTAGTTGAAGAACGGGAAGGTAAGCTTTATGGCTATGAATTTAAGTGGAAGCCTCGCGAATACGCAAGGGTTCTTGCAAAGTGGAAAGAATACAAAGAAAGCTCGTATCAGATTATTACTCCTGACAAATTGGGAAACTTTATTCTATAGTTTAGAATAAAGGGGACATAAAATCTATCTCTGCTAAGCCTAATTTCTTGTTATTTGCCCAATTTCCTATATAATTAGCTTGTTAGCATTAAGAGATACAGTTATTGCCTGTAGCAACGCGGGCAGTTAAAATGAAATTTGCATATTCCTAAAAGGTAACGCTTTCTTAAATCCAGCAAATCCTCTTGAAATCACCGCATTAATATAGCATAGTTAATTAACACGCATTTAAGTCAAGTCTCGCCTAAGGGGGTAATGATGGATAAAGCGGAAGAGCGCAGAAGATTTGTCAGGATCCCTGAAAAACTGCAAATATTATATGAGGTAGTTTCTGGACATAAAATAGGAGAGTATCTTACCCGGGATATTAGCCAGGGAGGGGTAAGGTTCTTAGTGCACGACTTTATTCCTCAAGGCAGCTGTTTAAGGATTAAGCTGGCTTTGGAACCATGTTTTAGTTGCGAGACGGTGGCTAAGGTCGCCTGGATCAGAGAGAATACCTTTAGTGAAGAGTATGAGATCGGTGTAGAGTTTGTAACTATATCACAGTCTACTCAGGAGTATCTTATTGAGCATATAAAAGCCTGCCTTGATGCCGGCAAATAATTACACGATTTTGCCTAATCACTAACCGGTGTTTGTACCAATCCTCTTGATATTCAATCCCTACTCTGTATAATAACTATAATATTCTAGGCAGTAATCTGTAGGGATTACTTTTAAATAATTATGAAAACAAAAATAACATTTATAATAATTTTCCTGATAGTTCTTAATGGGGCTATCTTTTTTTCATTCAAAATTTATAAAAATAATTTAGCGACTATCCAAGAACAGAAGTTTATCAATAAAAGAAAAGCAGAGTGGTCAAGTTTAAAGAAAAAGCTGGAAAACAGGATCAGCCGCTTTAAGGGCAAGGTTGGTTTGGTCGTCGAGGATTTGAATACTGGCTGGGTGATTGCTTTTAATGAAGACACGCCTATGCCTTCGGCAAGCCTGGTGAAGATCCCGGTTATGCTTTCCTGTTTTTATGCTCAGCAGGAAGGCAAGATTAATCTTAAAGACAGCGTAAGGCTTGAATCTTTCCAAAGGGTATCCGGTTCAAAAGCGTTGGGCAGTTCACCTGTCGGTTCCCGGTTTATAATCGAAGATTTATTTAATCCGATGATTACTTTAAGTGATAATGCCGCCGCTAATGTTTTAATAGATTTGTTGGGATTTGATGATTTAAATATGTATTTTAGGAAAATGGGATTAAAGAATACTAATATCGCCCGCGATATGATGGATTTTAAAAGCAGGAAGGAAGGGCAGGAGAATTATACGACTGCTTCCGATATGGCCTATATCTTAGAGAAACTTTACCGCGGACAATTTTTAAGCCAGGAAGTATCTGATAGGTGCCTGGTTTTACTGGGCCAACAGAAAGTTAATGACCGTATCCCCAGGAGTCTTCCTAAGGATGAGGTGATCGCCGCGCATAAAACCGGGTTGGAAAGGCGTATTTGCCATGATGTCGGGATAGTTTATACCCGTAAAGGCAATTTTTTAATTTGTGTTTTGGTTAAACATGAAAATAAATTTGCTCAACCGGCCAAAAGGCTGATCTCCTCCATTGCGTTATCCATCTATAACTATTACAAGGATCTTTAGCTTTAAGCCGGCAGTTGGATAGCCTGCCATAATCGAGTTTTACAATTCTTTAAGTAGCGGTATAATAATGTTTGTTTAATAAGGATTTTTGTCGAGTAAGTTGAATATTATGTAGAGGCATAAATAATGCTTATGACGCAGGGAACAGAATGTTTTATAGGGCTTTCCGAAAAAGAAGCCCAAGAAAATTTAAAAAAATACGGCTTCAATGAGATACCCTCTCAGAAAAAGCGTAATATTTTTGTTATATTTTTTAGCGTAGTCAAAGAGCCGATGTTGCTTTTGCTCATCGGATGCGGCCTGATTTATTTATTTTTAGGAGAGCCGCAGGATGCTCTGATGTTGCTTTCTTTTGTTTTAGTTGTCGTGGGGATTACTTTTTATCAGGAGAGAAAAACCGAAAGAACTTTAGAGGCTTTACGTGACCTTTCCAGCCCCCGGGCTTTGGTTATCCGCGACGGGATTCAAAAAAGGATCGCCGGACGCCAGGTGGCTCAAGGTGACATGATTATTTTAAATGAAGGTGATCGAGTTCCCGCTGATGCCACAGTAATATCTTGTTCCAATCTAACCATTGATGAATCTTTGTTAACCGGTGAGTCTATAGCTGTGCGGAAGTCCGCAGAGGATGGCCAGAATATAATTAATCGGCCGGGCGGGGATGACCTGCCTTTTGTTTATTCCGGCTCTTTGGTTATCCAGGGCCGCGGCATCGCCAGAGTTGTTTCAGTAGGAACTAATACCGAAATGGGCAAGATCGGTAAGGTTTTACAGGGTATCCGAGAAGAGGATACTTTATTACAAAAAGAAATAAGAAAAATTGTTCGCAATTTTTCGATTGCCGGGGCGATTCTTTGTCTGTTGGTAATCATAATCTATGGCCTGACCCGGGGAAGTTGGTTAAAGGGAATTCTTTCCGGTTTAACTTTGAGCATGGCGATGTTACCCGAAGAATTCCCGGTTGTGTTAATTATTTTCCTTACCCTAGGAGCCTGGCGAATTTCTAAAAGCCAGGTTTTGACCCGCCGCACTCCGGCAATAGAGACTTTGGGGGCCGCCACGGTCTTATGCACGGATAAAACCGGCACGATTACTCTTAATACTATGCATTTAGCTTCTTTGTGCGTCGGGGGGATTTTTTATGATATTGATTCCAGCAAATCCGCTGGCCTACCGGAAACAGTGCATAATCTTATGGAGTATGGAATTTTAGCCAGTCAAAAAGATCCTTTTGATCCTATAGAAAAAGAAGTAAAACGCCTGGGTGAACTTTATTTGTCAGGATCCGAGCATATTCATAATAATTGGAAGATCATAAAAGAATATCCATTATCAAAACAGCTGTTGGCTTTATCGCATGTTTGGGAATCTCCGGATAAGCAAAATTATATTATTGCCGCCAAAGGTTCTCCGGAGGCGATTGCCGATCTTTGTCATTTTGATAAAAATCAGCATAATGAGTTAAATAAATGCATAGAAGAGATGGCCAGCCGCGGCTTGCGTATTTTGGGCGTGGCCAGGGCATCTTTTAAAAAGAAGGAGTTGCCGGATTGGCAGCATGATTTTACGTTTGAATTTATCGGGTTGTTGGGGTTTATTGACCCGGTGCGTCCGACGGTTCCGCCGGCGATTAAAGAAGCTCATGCTGCAGGGATGCGCGTGATTATGATTACCGGTGATTACCCGGGCACAGCTATCCATATTGCCAAAGAGGTTGGTTTAAAGAATCCTCAAGTTTATCTTACCGGCCAAGATTTGGATGTAATGAGCCATCTGGAGCTCAGGGAAAGAATAAAAACAGTAAACATATTTGCTAGAGTGGTGCCGGAGCAAAAACTATTGATTATTAATGCCTTAAAAGCTAATGGCGAGATTGTAGCGATGACCGGAGACGGAGTTAATGACGCCCCGGCGCTGAAGGCGGCGAATATCGGTATTGCTATGGGCCAGCGCGGCACCGATGTTGCGCGCGAGGCTTCGGCATTAGTTTTACTGGATGATGATTTTTCATCCATAGTTCAGGCGGTCAAGCTTGGCCGAAGAATTTTTGATAATTTAAAAAAAGCGGTCGCTTATATTTTTGCCATTCATGTGCCGATTGCCGGGATGTCATTTTTTCCGGTTCTTTTTAATTTGCCGATTGTGTTATTGCCGGTGCATATTGCTTTTTTAGAATTAATTATTGATCCTGCTTGTTCTATTGTATTTGAAGCTTGCCCGGATGAAAAGAATATTATGAACCGGCCGCCGCGTAATTTAAAAGAGTCTTTATTCGGCAAAAAGGTGTTTATTTTTAGCCTGCTACAGGGGTTGGGCATATTAATAGCTGTATTTCTGGTATTTATATTGGCATTATATTTGAAAAAGGGTGAGCTAGAGGCGCGCACCTTGTCTTTTACTACTTTGGTATTTGCTAATATAATGTTGATTATTACTAATCTTTCCTGGTCGAAGAATTTAGTTGGTATTGTTAAGGCGAAAAATAAAGCTTTATGGTTGGTGGTTATTGGGGCGCTGAGCGCGCTTGGTTTGGCTATTTATCTGCCAGTAGTGCGCAATATTTTCCATTTTTCAGTTTTGTCTGTGTGGGATTTGTTGATTGCTTTGGCCAGTGGCATGGTGAGTTTGTTATGGTTTGAAGGTTTTAAAGCCCTTAAGGCCGGGGATAAAAGCAAGAAAAGCTTTTGACAATTCGAAGTAATACTTTAGAATACCAGATAGATTTACGCGCGGGTGGTGGAATGGCAGACACGCAAGCATGAGGGGCTTGTGCCGAAAGGCTTGGGGGTTCAACTCCCCCCTCGCGCATTTTTAACGTTTCTCCTGCCGTTTGTCTTTAACGTAATTACTCTTCTCTTCTTTTTTGGCAAGTTTTTTTAGCTCGGCGCCAATCTCACCGATCTGGGCGACATGGGTTATTTCGCGTATCTCGTTAGTTACTACGCCGATAGATATGGAGAGTAGGGGGATTTTGTGGATTTTACTTTGGCGGTCGTAGCCGATGATAAAACCGTTCTTTCTGTCTTCCTGGCTGTAGAATGACGGAGAAATTTTGTCAAAATCAGAAATAATTTTTTCGCAGAGTTTATTCGCGAATTCCGGAGTAGTCACAACAACAAAATCATCGCCGCCGATATGGCCGACGAAATCTTCCGGCCTGCCGGATTCTTTTGCCGCACCCAGCAGAATTCGGGCGGTTTCGCGGATGACATTGTCTCCGTGTTCAAATCCATATTTATCATTGTAAGCTTTAAATTTATCCAAATCAGCGTAGCAAACCGCAAATTTATTTTTAGTACTAATGCATCTTGAAAACTCATTCAGGATGGCTACGTTTCCGGGCAGCCGGGTCAGAGGGTTGGCTTCCAGATCTCTTTGTGTGCGCCTTAAGATCATGCGTATTCTGGCCAGGAGTTCTTTGGGCTCAAAAGGCTTGACGATATAGTCGTCGGCGCCGGCATCAATTCCACCAACCCTATCGCTGACTTCTCCTTTGCCGGTGACCATAATTACCGGCAGATGTTGGAGTAATAAATCTTTTTTAACCAAACTACATACCTGGCGGCCGTCCATCTTGGGCATTTTATAATCTAGAAGAGCCAGGTCCAATGGTTTGGAGCGGATGATTTCCAAGGCTTCTTCGCCGTTGCCGGCTTCTATAATTTCGTAATTTTCTTCGGATAAAGTAAGTTTAAGAATGTCTCGGATATCCGGATCGTCATCAGCAATAAGTATTTTTATAGTCATAAGTTTTATTCGGCTACCTTAAGAGTAAAACTGAAAGTTGATCCTTCTCCAGGTTTACTGTTTACCCAGATCTTACCTTGATGCGCTTCGATAATGTGTTTGACCAAGGTAAGGCCAAGGCCGGTGCCTTTTACCTCCTGATTAATGGTATTGTCTACGCGATAAAATTCCTCGAATATATGCTCCTGATCATCCTGGGGGATACCGAAACCGGTATCTTTAACATCAATTTGGATTGTATTATTTACGCGGTTTGCAGTGACACTGATTTTGCCATTTTGGGGAGTAAATTTTAGGGCATTGCCGATTAAATTAATAAATACCCTTTCGATCTGGCCGCGGGCAGCTAAAATATTCTGACAATTATCGGCAATATTCATGCTAAAAGTAATATCTTTTATTTTTAGCTGTTCAGAAAGCAAATCGGCAATTTTATCCACGACGCTTTTTAAATCCTGGCTGGTAATTTTCATATCTACTTTACCCGATTCAATGCGCGAAATATCCAGTAGGTCGTTAATCATTTGGATTAACTCATCGCTATGCCGGTTGATTTTCTCCAGCCGGGTTTTGATCTCATCCGGTAGGGCTCCTAATTTACCGGTGAGTAAAATAGCCGCATATCCTTTAATTGAGGTTAGGGGAGTTCGTAGCTCATGAGATACACTGGAGATGAAATCGCTTTTCCGCCGGCTGATTTTTTTCACTTCTTCTAAGGCTTGAGTTAACTGGCGGGTTCTTTCCTCAACTTTAATCTCTAATTCTTGTTGTGACTTCCAAGTTTTTTCAAAAAGCCGGGCATTATCTAGGGTTTGGCCGATTTGATTAGCCAGAATGCTGATGAATTCCTGGTCTCCCTTGGTGATGGCGGCATCTATATCTTGCGTGCCGACGAAGATAAAACCCTGGTCTCCTTCCTGGGTAAGCACCGGACAGATGATAAATGATTGGGTTAAAAACAATTGACGGACTTTATCTTGGGATAAAAAATTCTCCGGAGCAAATTCAGAGGAGGCGGTTGAGCGGTTGTGGATTAAATCCAGAAAAAAATCTTTATTGGCGTTAACCGCGGTTTCTATTTTCGCGGGGTCTTCTTCGCCGTAGCCTAAGCATAAATATAAACGGAATTCTCTCTCCAGGCTTTTCCATAAAAAAGCCAGCGACCGTTCAAAGCCTAGCGCTTCCAGGTGTTTATTATTAATTTTTTTAAAGATTTGTTTTTCTTCCAGGGTCGTATTTATTTCCCGGGATAGTTTTTGCAGGGTATCGAGGCTAGAGATCTTTTTGTCTAATTCCTCCTGGGCCTTATTTAACTCCATATCGGTGCGCATGATCAGCTTAGCTTGTTCATCCATCTCTTCTAGGGAAAGGTTTAAAGTTGCTATTTTATCAGCGGACTCTTTGAGGCGCTGTATTTTAGAGAGTAAGGCTATTCCCAAGGCAGCGACGATTAAACAAATACTGATGAAGATAAAGGAAAGCATTTTTTATTGATCTCCTATGGCTAAAATATTGATACTTTGATTATGCAGATAGGTTTGGCCAAGATAATTAATTGATTTTAGGGGAGCCTGTTCGCCATTAGTACTGATACCGATTAATTGGATATCTTTTCCAAAAACTTCTTTAATTACACCGAGCTCGATATCGTTTTGCCTGCCTAGAAGCGCAAGCCTGGCGGCAGAATCAAAAATTATGACAAATCTTGCTTTTTGTCCTCCTAGATTGCGCTTGGCTTCTTCGCTGGCTTCGATTGCCGCTTTAAGCCGGGAGTTCTCGGTGCTGATCATTAAGCGGATTTTACTATTTTGGGGAATGCTTCCTTGAGTGATGAGCGAACCGTCATCTTTAATGGAAATAATATTGCGCAGGAGATATTCTTTTTCTCCCTGTAAATAAATTCCTAGCGGATAAGAGATAGATATGCGCCGGAGTTCTTTGGCTAGCTCCAGTGTATCTTTAGCCAGGTAATCTTCGTAAAGTTTTACCGCCGGTAAGTTATCGATTCCCTTAATGGTATTGCCGTCGGCGGCAGTAACCGAGCGGATTTTACCTAAAGCCATCCAACCATGTTTTATGCCGAATCCAAAACTAAATTTGCCTCCAAAGATTATCCCGCTACAGGACTCCGAAAGTAATTCGTTATTTACGTACTGAAAAGTTTTTTGATTACCAAAATCATCCGAGGCTGAAGCGCCGAGCAAGGGAAAGCTGCGGCCGAGATTTTCCTGCAAACCATTGATGAGATTTGTGCCGTCGGTAATCAGCCTGTCTGAGAAGATTATACTCAAGCTGCGATGCACATTTTTAAAACCGTACAATAATTTATTTGCTAGTTCCTCGCCGCTGGAAAGAGAGGTTTTTTCGTTAATATTCTTTACCGCGGCGGTATTGAAAAACGTTTGCTGATTTAAGTTAATCAGTAAAATCGCAAAGCCATATTTAAATGCGCCTTGATTAGTCAAGATCATTTGGCTGCTGGAGC
>CAYIFW010000043.1:0-9574 GCA_964362795.1 uncultured Planctomycetales bacterium
CATATTATTAACAACTTCGCTCTAGGATATCTAGGGTGAAGATTATACCAGGAGGCCAGAATGAGTAAAAGCAGGGTCCTAATTGTTGACGATGAAGCGGATTATCTGATGATCACAAAATTAAATTTAGAAGAAACAGATAAGTATGAGGTAATGACATTAATAGATTCCAAGAATGTTATTTCCTGCGTTCAAAATTTTAGGCCGGATGTGATATTGCTGGATATGCTTATGCCTAAGTTTGGCGGAGTAGAGGTTTGTGAAATGTTAAATAATGACCCTGTGGGAGTAGAGATACCGATCATTATTGTTTCGGCATTGGATAAAAATGAAGATAAAGTTAAGGCCTATAGGGTGGGAGTTGTGGATTATATTTCAAAACCAGCCGGAAAAGATGTCCTGACTGCTAAAATTGAAAAAGTTTTAAATAATAAACGCAAGTAAGTTAAGCGGTTAGGGTTGAGGAAATAAAATATGAGGTTAAAATGAATATATTTGTGGGGAATTTATCTTTTGATGCTAAAGAAATAGATGTGCAGAGAGTTTTTATGGCTTTTGGTGTAGTTACCTCTGTGGTTATTGTAATGGAGAAAAAAGGCAAAAAATCGCGGGGGTTTGGGTTCGTTGAGATGCCTGATGAGCAGGAGGCGCTTGCTGCGATTATGGCTTTAAATGGCAAAGAAATATTGGGCCGGCCGATTAATGTTTTGGCTGCTCTAGAGAAGAAACCAAAAAAGGATTTTCCTAAAGTTGAGAATAAACCAGGCCAGGAATATAAACGGACGGGTAAATATAGAGAGGGTAGGCGTACGATTAATTATTTGAAAAAGCGTTTGGATGCCGGCCTTACTGCAGCAGCTCCTGAACATCGATATAAATCTAATCCTCTGCGTTGGCGTAAGAAACCAAGGACGGAGGCCTATGTGGCCAAGCCGGTTGGCGAGCCTAAACCTTGGCAAAGGCCTCAAACTGAATCAAATCCCTGGAAAAAACCTTGGGTGAAATCAAACGCCTGGAGAAAACCTGAGGGTGAGCCTAAGCCTTGGCAAAAATCTCAAAGTGAATCTAGGGCTAAACCTCAAAGTGAATCTAAGCCCTGGAAGAAGGCTGCAAGCCAAGCTAAACCTTGGCGTAAAAGCAGTGATGCCCGCGCGCAATCAAATTTTAAAACACGTAAAAGTCCGGTCAGCCATAGAAAATGAAATTAAAGCTTAATCTTTTTCCGGTAGTTGCAGATATGGAAGAGAAGATGGCTAAGATTCTGCAGGAAGCAGTTGATGGCCGGGCAAGCCTGGTTGAAATTGCTTATGGCACGGCTGCTGAAAGCGTAAAAAAGCGCATCCTTAATTTTTTAAATAAAAAAGAGAATCGCCAGCTTTATTCAAGATTAGAAAAAACCGATAAAGGCTGGGGCAGGGTTTATCTGCACTTTAGGTGGAAGTAGAAGAATATGGAAAAAAATAAAATCTTAGAAGAATTTTATTCATTAGTCCAGGTTGATGACCTTAACGGCCATTATGCTAAAGATATAAAAGATTGCTCTTATTTTGGTATGCCCTTGGAGAGCATCGTCGACGCTGAAAAACGCCTGCGTTCAGGCCAGAAGGGCGGCATCGCCTATTTTTCTATGGAATATGGCCTGGCTACCAGTTGTTATAATAAATTATCTAGCCAGCTTCCGTTGAATTCCAGCAATAAAGTACCGGAGAACGCTGTGTTTTCTAATTTTCGCGTAGCTGATTATTTTTTTGCTTTACGCCAGGATAACATTCTGGATTTACCTATTTATAGCGGAGGTTTAGGCATCTTGGCCGGAGATACGGTTAAGACTATGGCGGATTATAAGCTTCCGGTGGCGGCTATTGGGATACTTTGGAGTTCGGGTTATTTCCGGCAGAAGTTTTGGTTTAAATACGGGCAGGCTCCTGAAAAAATGCGTTGGGATCCGCATACTTATCCGGGCCTGATTCCTTTAAAAAATATAATTAAAATTTCTCTTAAGCCCGAGGATGTTTTTCTGAGGCTTTGGAAATATTATGTTTATAGCCATAAGCATGACGCGGTTGTACCGCTGATATTATTGGATTCTAATGTTGAGGGCAATAGCCAGCGCGCTAAAGAATTGACGGACCAGCTTTACCGCAGCGACAATGTGTTTTTGAAGTTGTTACAGAGGGTGGTGCTTGGGTTTGGCGGGGTAAATGCTTTAGATGAATTAGGTTATCATATCGGCACCCACCATCTTAATGAAGGGCATGCTGTATTTGCTTTTGTGGCTAAGGCGCGAGGCCTGAAAAATGATCAACTTGATAAACTTAAATCTAGTTTTGTTTATACCTGTCATACGCCGGTTGAAGCCGGACATGATAAATTTTCTTTTGATGATCTTAACAAAGTACTTAAGCAAGAAGATGTGGATATTGTTGAAAGATTCGGAAAGGAGCAGTCGGGTTTAGCCAATCTCACATTGCTTTCGATGAATATATCCTCGGCGATTAACGCGGTTTCCCATAACCACCAGAAGGTGATGCATATTCAGTTTCCTAAATATAAGGACCAAATACAGTATGTTACTAACGGCGTCCATCCTTACACCTGGATGTCGCAAAACTTCCAGGAACTTTTTGCAAAGTTTCCGGCGACATTTACTGATTTTAGAAATAACCCGATGATTTTGTCTGAGGCTAAGGAGCTAAAAAATAATAATGATTTTCGCGCGCAGTTATGGCAGGCGCATCAGGAAAATAAAGAAGAACTGGCTAAGCTTTTGGCGAGATGGTCGCTGGATAAAGATATATTTACTATCTGTTGGGCCAGGAGAATGGCCGCCTATAAAAGGCCAAGCCTTATTTTGCATGATATTAACCGATTAGTGCAAATCGCTGAAAAAGTCGGGCCTTTACAGATTATTTTGGCCGGTAAGGCTCATCCTAATGATAATTTAGGTTTTACCTATATCAATGAAATGATGGATAAGGTGGATAAGCTGAATGAAGATTATAATAAATTAAAAATAATTGTTTTGGAGAATTATGATATTTCACTGGGAAAGCTGCTTACTTCCAGCGTTGATGTTTGGCTGAATAATCCTTTACCGCCTTTTGAGGCCTCCGGAACCAGCGGGATGAAGGCGATTATGAATGCTGTCTTGCAGATGAGTACGGTTGACGGCTGGGTGGCTGAGGCCACGGATAACAATATCGGCGTCTTCTTTGGGTATCAGAATATTGCCGGAAGCGTGGGAAATGAATTTGATTTGCATCTGAATGAGGATGCTCAGGAGCTGTATGCGGCTTTAGAAAGAATGGTCAGCTTGTATTATAAAACTAACCAGAGCGGTAAATTGAATTTATCTTCTGAATGGCTTGACATGATGATTGAATGTATCTGTGTTTCCTCGCAGTTTAATACCTATCGCATGCTTGATCAGTACAAGCAGTTTATCTGGAAGATTGCTTAAGATCCGTATAGATTTATCTTGGGAATATGTTAAAATAAAATTTCGCGCCCGTTGCTCTTGTTTCATCCAGGTGCATAAATGTAGATATAGAAAAGCAGATTAATTCCGGATAAATTATAAAAGGAGGACATATGGGGATCACGGTAATTACAGCTAGTATAGCAGCGGTCAGTTCTTTGGTTGCGATATTCCTATTAAGAATAATTGCTGTAAAAATAGGAGGATTTTTAGGAAAGATGTTGAAGTTTTTGTTAGCAGGTATCTTCTTTGCGATAGTTGTTCATTCCATGGCCGAGCTAGCTGAGGTTCTTAATATTATCTCCGGTAGTGACTTGATGATAATAATGGGTGTACTTTTAACGTTAGGTTCGGTATGTTTTATATGCGCTAGTTACTTTGGTTTTAAAGCCATAAAGTGAGGATATAAACATGAGAGATGAAAACGTTTATAAAGAGATGATCAATGCTATCGTGGAAAGTAAAATAGAGATATTTGGCCAGTTTGCGCTAACTAAAGCCCGCACTGTTACTGATATACAATTTGACGCGGACGGAAAAGTAGTTTCATTCCTCAATGATCCAGAGCAGGCTTTGGATCATCTTTTATTAAAATTTGAGGATATTTCCGGGATTATTTCTAATTACACTGCCCAGGTGGTAATTACAAAAATATTAGATAAATATCCGGATATAGAATTGCCTGATAGATTAAAGAATTGATTTCGCGCCCATAGCTCAACTGGATAGAGCACTAGCCTACGAAGCTGGTTGTTGGAGGTTCGACCCCTCCTGGGCGCATAATTTTTCCCCTGATGAATAATCGTAATGAATTATATATGCTGGAGGCCTTAAAAGAGGCTCAAAAGGCTTTTGCGGCCGATGAAGTGCCGGTAGGAGCGGTGATTGTTTTTGAGGATAAGGTTATTGCCCGTGGCCATAATCAGATTGAACGCCTGAAGGACCCCACAGCCCATGCTGAAATAATTGCCATAACTAGCGCAGCAAATTATCTGGGGACAAAGTGGTTGAACCAGGCTAGCCTCTATGTTACAATTGAGCCTTGTAGCATGTGTGCCGGCGCTTTAGTTTTGGCGCGGATAAAAGATTTATATTTTGGCGCAAAGGATCCTAAAACCGGTGCCTGCGGCTCGGTAGTTAATATAGTAAATAATAAAAAATTAAATCACCGTATTAAAGTAACTAAGGGAATCCTGGAAGTGGAATGTAGTTCTTTGCTCAAAGATTTCTTTTCCCGCAAGCGCGCTGAACAGAAAGCGGGATCCCGCAATCGATTAAAAGAGATTTAGCGGGAAAGCGAAAAAGAAAAAAAATTTAAAATTTGGAGAGGTGGCTGAGTGGTCGAAAGCAACTCACTGCTAATGAGTTGACCTGAGCAATCGGGTCCCTGGGTTCAAATCCCAGCCTCTCCGAAAATTTTTTTGATAAAGCCGCTTTACAACGATATATTTTCTAACCAGGAGAAAAATAAATGGATATGGCATTTGGATTAACTTTTCCGGGGGCGCTGCAGGATGAAAGTATAATTTGCGATCTCTGTAAGAAGTTCGAGATCAACTTAAAAATTATTGAAGCTTCTTTCTCGATGGATGCCGGCTGGGCGATACTGCAAATTGAAGGCCTGGAGGAAGAAATCAAACGCGCTTTTGCGTATTTAGCGGAAAAAGGCGTAAAAGTTCAACCGATTCAAATAAATAAAAAATAATAGCTTAATATGTCTTATACCGTCTTTGCCCTAAAATGGCGCCCGCAGGATTTTGACAGTATCATTGGCCAAGATCATATTGTGGGCACCTTAAAGAATGCCATTCAGAAAAATCGCCTGGCTCATGCTTATCTTTTTGCCGGGCCGCGAGGAGTCGGCAAAACTTCCACCGCCAGGATTTTAGCCAAAGCGCTTAATTGTCAAGCCGGCCCGACAATAAAACCCTGTCAGAAGTGCTCGGCGTGTTTAGAGATTAATCAGGGCCGCTCACTGGATGTTATTGAAATTGACGGCGCTTCTAACCGCGGTATTGATGAGATCAGGGCATTGCGGGAAAATGTAAAATTCTCTCCAACTAACGGTAAATATAAAGTCTATATTATCGACGAGGTGCATCAGATAACCTCGGATGGTTTTAACGCTTTGCTTAAAACCCTGGAGGAGCCTCCGGAGTTTGTAAAATTTATTTTTGCCACAACCCATCCGCAAAAAGTCATCCCGACAATTATTTCGCGTTGCCAACGCATGGATTTCCGCCGGATTACGGTAATTGAAATTATCGCCCAGCTGGAGAAGATTTCCCGCCAGGAGAATATTCAAATAGACAAAGAAGTGCTTTTTGCGATTGCCAAAAGCAGCGATGGCTCACTGCGGGACGCTGAATCTATTCTTGACCAGCTGGTATCTTTTTCTCAAGGCAAGTTATCTTTAAAGGATGCTATTTCTGTTCTAGGAATGGTTGAGCAGGATGTTTTGTTTGCCATAACTGATAGGATAATCCAGAAAGATCCCGCGGGGGCTTTAAAACTGCTTAATGAAATTATCGACGACGGTAAAGATCCCGGCGTATTCTTGGTGAATCTTATTGAGCATTTTCGTAATTTAATGGTAGCTAAGGTTTCTAAGGCTGATGCAAAACTGGTTGACCTGCCGCAGGAGATTTGCGACCGGCTGCTTAAGCAGGGCCAAGCATTAAGTTTGGAGGATATTTTTATTGCTTTTAATATTTTGATCGCCACGCAAGAGATGACTAAACGCCTGGATTCTCAGCGTATTCCCTTAGAGATAAGCTTAGTAAGGTTGGCGTATAATAAAAATAAAACAGATTTACCTGTTATTCGGGTTGAGCCGAAATTAGCGGCCGTAGTTACTGAGAAAAAAGAAAAACCGGTTATTGAGGAGATAGTTAAGGATTCCTCGGTGCAGGCTGCAACGGTTTCTTTAGAAAATGTAAAAAACGTTTGGAGTAATATCGTCAATAACCTGGCTAAAATTAAAATGTCGGTATCTACTTATTTAAGCGAAGGGGAACCGACTAAAGTACAGGGGAATATGGTAACCGTGGCCTTTCCTGAAACCTGTTCTTTGCATAAAGAATCTTTGGATAAGAAGGAAAATAAGGCAATGATTGAAAAGGCCGCCTCGGAATTGTGTAATACGGATTTAAGATTAAGTTTTGTTTTGGTTGCTAATCTTCAACGTGACACGGAGGCGCGCAGCAATCCTTTTATTAAGTCCGCTATTGAAATGTTCGGGGGAAGGGTAATCCGAGAGGACTAATGGCTAATTATACGGCTTCTATAGAAAAATTAATTGAATGTTTGATTAAGTTGCCCGGTGTCGGCAGGCGCAGCGCTGAACGTATTGTCGCCCATGTTTTAGGCGCCACTAAAGATGAAATTAAATTTTTATCAGAGTCTTTGAATAAAGTAAAAGATAGTGTCCGATCCTGTCAGATTTGCAATAACTTAAGCGAGGAAGATATCTGTAAAATTTGCCAGGATCTTAGCCGTCAGAAAGATATTGTTTGTGTGGTTGAAAAGCCCAGCGATGTTACGGCCATTGAAAAGGCGGGTAATTTTCACGGGCTTTATCATGTTCTCTTGGGCTCGATATCTCCCTTGGAAGGAAGGGGCCCCGGAGATTTAAAAATTGACGGATTAATTCAAAGAATGAAACAGGGAAATATCCAAGAAATCATTATCGCTACCGATGCCGATACTGAAGGTGAAACCACTGCGTTATATCTTACTAAATTACTTAAGCCGCTTGGTGTGCAATTAAGCCGCATTGGCCTGGGAATTCCCGTAGGCTCAAATCTGGAGTACGCTGATGCTACCACACTTTCGAAGTCTTTAGAATCTCGCCGCGCAATTTAATTCCTATGATTAATATTACTAATCTCTCTAAAAATTATGGCGCTAAAGTTCTTTTTGAGGATATTTCTCTGAATATAAATCAGGGAGAGAAAATTGGCCTTATCGGGCCAAATGGCTCCGGTAAAAGTACCTTGTTTTCTCTGATCTTGCAGGAGATTGAATCTTCTAAGGGGGAGGTTAGGGTAAATAAAGGCGTGCATATTGGCTATCTTCCTCAGGAAGCAAGTTTTAAATCCGAGCGTACTGTGCTGGCGGAATTAACCGAAGGCGATGAAAGGATTATGCGGTTTAAACAGGAAAAAGAAGCTTTAGAATCTAAAAATGAAGCTGGCTCCCAGCGTTATGGTGAAGTTTTACATGATTTGGAAACTTTAGGTTTTTTTGAACTGGAACATAAAGCTAAAAAGATTCTTTCGGGTTTGGGATTTAAAGAAATAGATTTTAATCGCTTGATTTCACAGATGAGCGGAGGTTGGCAGATGCGCGCTCTTTTAGCCAAACTACTCACCTATCATTATGATCTTTTGCTTCTGGATGAACCGACTAATTATTTGGATTTAAACGCCGCGTTATGGCTTAAGGATTATTTGTCCGGTTTTAGAGGCACATTTATCATGATCTCCCATGACCGGGCCTTCTTGACGGACGTTACTAACTATACGCTGATCTTAGAGAATGGATCGATTTTTAAAGTCCAGGGTAATTATGAACATTATGAACAGATAAAAGCGCAGAGGCATACGCACTTGGTTAAACAGTCCAAAGAGCAGGATAAGAAGATGCAGCAGCTAGAAAAGTTTGTGGCCAGGTTTCACGCTCAGCCGAATAAGGCAGCGTCGGTGCGCGCTAAACGCCGGGTTTTAGAAAGAATGGAGGATGATAAAATCGTTCTTCCGCCCAGTCCGCGTCAGAGTATTGGTGATTTTGTTTTTCCGCAAACCCGGCGCTCCGGGCACAAGGTAATTAGTTTAGATAAGATTCAAAAATCTTACGGAGAGATTAAAGTTTATGAGGGCCTGGATTTTGAGATTGTGCAGGGAGAAAAAGCAGTTTTGACAGGAGAAAACGGCGCGGGTAAGTCTACTTTATTAAAGATACTGGCCGGAATTGTCGAGATTGACAGCGGAAACAGAGCTGTCGGCCATAATGTGGATATCGGTTATTTTTCACAAACTCGCACGGATGTTTTGAATGTGGAAAATACGGTGTTACAGGAGGCCTATAGCGCAGCTCCCGGTTTTATGGCCGAGGAATCAATCAGAACGATTTTGGGGGCGTTTTTATTTAGCGGTGATGATGTTGAGAAAAAGGTTAAAGTATTATCCGGAGGAGAAAAGAGCCGGCTTATCTTGGCAAAACTTTTAATTGACCCGCCGAATTTTTTGCTTTTAGATGAGCCGACAACGCATCTTGATGTTGATGCTGTTGATGCCCTGGTGCGCTCGTTAAAAAGCTATGAAGGCACGATTGTTTTTATCAGCCATGATATTTATTTTGTTAGTTCCGTGGCCAATAATGTTTTTGAAGTTAAAGGCGGGCGGATTAGGAAATTCCCCGGAACATTCGATTATTATCTTGAAAAACGCGATACTTTAGCTGACGCAGGAGAAGTTAAAAAGTCAAAACTTCATGCTCCTAAACCGATTGATGAAGCAAGAGAGAAGGCTAAGGAAGAGGAGCGCTTGGGTAAGACTGAAGAGAAAAAGCGTAAAACTAATAATTCCGTTATTCGCGATAAGATCAACAAGTTCTTAAAGAAGAAAGAAGAATTGGAGTTGGAAAGTTATGCTAAGGCACGGGCTTTATCCAGTCCGCATTTTTACCGGGATGAAGAGACGGCTCGGGAGTATGGCCGGCGGATGAAAGAGATTGAAAAGCTTATTTTGGAGATTGATCAGCAGATAAAAGCTCTTGAAAACCAGATTATTTAGTGTTAAAATGCAACAAAATTAGTTTCATAGTTTTATTCCCCCTTAGCTCAGCTGGTAGAGCGAGTGACTGTTAATCACTTTGTCCGTGGTCCGAATCCACGAGGGGGAGCCAAATAAATCTCTCAAAATTCATAATGAGAGATAAAAATTACCCTGATTAATAGCACTAGTCAGGGTAATTTTTATGTGTTGATGTGTCAAAGAGTATAATACTTCCCTGAATTTCAGTTAAGTCATATTTTGCAGTTGTCAATTGTCCGGAAAGTGTTATACTTCATGTAAAGATAGCCTTACATATGTT
>CAYIFW010000044.1:0-9318 GCA_964362795.1 uncultured Planctomycetales bacterium
GTATTTACTAAAGTAATTCTTACTTTTAAGGTGCAGGAGAAAGGATAAGATGAAAAAAAAGAAGATTATGCTGGTGGATGATGAGCAAGACTTCACGGGAATATTGAAATTAAATTTAGAGGAAAGAGGTTATGAGGTAATTGTTTTATCCAGCGCTAAAGATATCGTGGCTCAGGTGGATAAGCACAAGCCGGATTGTTTATTACTGGACTTACTTATGCCTGAGATCGGCGGTATTGACGCCTGTGGAATGCTCAACAACAGCCCTGTTGGCAGTAAGACTCCGATAGTAATTCTTTCGGCTTTAAATAAGGATATCGACAAGCTTAAGGCTTATCAATTAGGAGTGCTCAGTTATGTGACTAAGCCGATAGAAATAGATGCGGTAGTGGCGGTGATTGAGAAGGTTACGGCGGCTAAAGGTTTCACTTTGATTGAGCTGATGTTGGTGGTGATAATCATTGGAGCTTTAGTGGCTATGGTTATGCCCCGGCTTACCGGAAGGACAGAGCAGGCTCGCGTGGCTACGGCCGAAGCGGATATTCGCGCTAACATTGCCACGGCCTTAAAACTTTATGAGTTAGATAATGGCGCTTTTCCTGCAACCGGTGAAGGTTTAAATGCTCTGTTGAATAAACCAAGTTCTAGCCGCAAATGGAATGGGCCTTATTTAGAGAAGCCCCCGATAGACCCCTGGGGGAATGAATATAAATACAAATCTCCGGGTGATCACCGGGCGGACTATGACCTATATTCAACGGGAAGAGATGCCCAAGAAGGAAACGAGGATGACGTTAAAAACTGGGAATAAAGGGTTTACCCCGTTAAAGATGGCGTCCCGCGCCGCGGGATCTCTAACGGGGTTTACCCTGATGGAGGTAATGGTAGCCACGGTTATCCTGTCCTTGGGCACGGTTTTAATCTACAGTTCGTTTTTTACTTCATTAGATTCGTTTAATCGCTATACTAATTATTTAAGTGTTATTTCGTGGATGGATGAGCATCTTTGGCACGCTCAAGATGAGCTGACTAAATTAGGAGCGCAAGCCCAGCTTCAGTCGGCAGGTGATTTTCAAAATGCCGGCAAGGATTTTAAGTGGGGCCTAAATTATAGCTTAATTGATGATGGATTATACAGGATTGACCTGGATCTTTATTGGCAACAAGGCCAGAGAAAAGCGGGGCTATCCAGAAGCGCGTATGCCGAATATAAAAAAAGGGAATAATTGGGGTTTTACCCTGATGGAATTGCTGTTGGTTACCGCGTTTTTGGCGGTCGTATCTTTAGCGATATACGCTACTTTTAATAATGGCATTAAGATTTGGCAGAAGATCAACGTGCAGGTGGCCCAAGAGGATCTGGACATTTTTTTAGAGGAATTTACGGTAGATTTAAGAAATACCTTTAAATTTACCCCGTTCATTTTTACCGGTGAAAAAGAAAAGGTTGAGTTTACCACTCTGGTAAATAGCCCGAAAATGCATAAGTATACGGTGGGCAAAGTAAGTTATTTCTACGACTCAGAGTCAAAAATAATCACCAGATCTGCTTGGGATTTTAGTCAGATTTATGAAGGCAGATCCAGTGAAGTCAAAGTATTAGTAAAAAACGTGGAATCATTAAAATTGCAATATTATTTCTATGATAAGGGAACCAAGGAATACTTCTGGTTTGATGAGTGGGCCAAAGAAGGATTTCCTTTGGCAGTCAGAGTGGAGTTGAGTTTAAAAGATAACGGCCAAATTAATGGATTTGTTAAAACTGTAGGTATTCCGGTAAGCAACTAATTGATTATTTAAAAGGGGAAAGTGCGGACTAAAAGCGGAAGCATACTATTTATTTCTTTATGGACGGTTTGCCTGTTGACCGTTTTTAGCGTTGCCTTAGGTTATCAGGTCAGGCAGAAATTAACTTTGGCGCAAAGGTTGGATGAAAAAAGTAAACTGCATTTTATTGCCCAAAGCGCGATAATTAAAACGATTTTTAATTTAAAGAAGTTAGAACAGAAGCCTTATGATCTCTTGAGCGATCCCTGGGGCGGTGACCCGGCGGCATTTAATGAGATGGATATCGGTGAAGGCAAGGTTAATATTTCCTATAATTATAGCGATGAAAAATCTCAAGCTGTTCAAATTCGTTACGGGCTTCTGGATGAAGAAAGAAAGATAAATATTAATAAAGTTGGGATGCCGGTGCTGGAACGACTTTTTCGAATTGTGGCGGGGCTGGACGAAACTAGCGCTCAGGAGCTAGCGGCTTCCATAATTGACTGGAGGGATGCTGATAGCCTTCTATCCATACCTTTAGGAAGCGCCGAAGACATTGATTATCGTAATTTGCAACAACCTTATGAAGCTAAGGATCAGGATTTTGAAGTTTTGGATGAGTTGCTGCTGGTCTACGGGATGAATGAGGATATCTTTGAAAAAATCAAAGATTATGTTACTATCTATGGAAGCGGTAAGGTTAATATCAATACCGCCTCAAGACCGGTGCTTCTGGCTTTAGGTTTAGATGAGGCTATTGTCGATAGTATTAGCTCCTTCAGGGCGGGAGCGGATGGGGTTAGCGCCACTTTGGATGACAATTTTTTCGATATGCCGGCCAATATAATTCCAAAGTTTAGCCAGTTCAGCCATCTTGGCGATTCGGAGTTAACCAATCTGAGCGCCGTAGTTGAACAGTATTTAATTACCAGTTCCAAAAACTTTATGATTAAAGCAGTTGCCCGATTAAATAATAAAAAAGATACAGTGGAATTAATTTGCGTAGTTAACCGTACGGGAGAGATTCTTTACTGGCGGGAATCTTAAGGCATGCCGATAATTAATTTTAGAAAATTAAATTTCCTGGCTGAAAGCGGCAAAGGCGATCTGGTGGGGATTGATTTTAGTTCCAACACGCTCAAAGTCGCCCAGGCCAAGGGCCCGCTTAATAAAAGAAAAATCGTTAATCTCCTTAGCCGCGATATTACCGGCTTGCCGGATCTGGAGATCTCTAAAGTTATCCGTGAATGTTGCAATAAATTAGGGGTAAAGGATGCGCATATCATCAACACCGTCCCGGCACACCTGATTTTAACTAAAAATATTGAGATACCGTCGATAGAGCATTCGGTTATTAAGAAAATTATAGATTTACAGGCGCCCCGCCATACTCCTTTTTCCCGGGAAGAGATAATTTGTGATTATATCGATATTTGCACCTATAAAAATACTTATACTAAGATTCTCTTAGTGATTGTCGCGCGCAATGTTATCAAAAGGCAGTTTGAGATCCTGGAGAAAGCGGGATTAAAGTTAGGAAGCGTATTGCTGGCTCCGGAGGGGCTTGCTCGCAGCTGTTATAAGACTTTAAAAGTTGAAACTGAGATCTCTCCGGTCGGGATCATCCATGTTGATGAAAATTTTACGGATTTTGCGATAGTTTTTAAGGAGAAAGTTTTGTTTATCAGGAATATTCCTATCGGCGCCAGGAGCCTTTTAAACGAAAGAGAAAAGTTTGAAATGAAATTTATCGAAGAGATCAAAAGGTCGCTGGAGGCCTATCAGGCCGAGGACATTGAGAGCTATCCTAAAACATTGATTTTGACCGGAGCCATGGAAGAGCTAAAAGAAATTGAAGCTCTTTTGAATAATAACTTACATCTGCCAGCCAGGATTACTCCTTATTTCGGTAATTTGATGCTTCCGGATGAGATCTTGCGGGTGGCTTTTAAGACAAGGTATGCTTCTTTTTTAAATGTCATCGCGCCTTTGTTCAGCCTGGAAGAATTGAAGGTTAATTTTGTCCCTGAAGAGGTAAAGATAAAACGCAGCCTGGAAGAAAGAGGCAGGGATTTAATTCGGATAGGGATATTTACGCTGACGATTTTTATCCTAGTATTTTTTATATTATTAAGTAAGATCTATTTTAAGGCGGCATATCTTAAGAATTTAGGCAGTAAATATCAAACCTTGAATCAGGAGTCGCAAAAACTAGAGTCGGCTTCGGCTAAGGTTAAGTCCGTCAGGGATTATTTATCTAACCGGGGTTTCTTTTTAGAGGTTTTAACGGAATTGCATAATATCAGCCCGCTGGAATTAGAGTTTAATGATATTCGTTTCGATGAGCAGAATAAATTTTCCGTCAGGGGCACCTCGGAATCGATGTCGATGGTTTTTTCTTTCGTGGATAATATGAAGAAATCTAAGTATTTTCAGGACGTTAAAACCAAATATACTACCAAAAGAAAAGACGGCTTAAAGGACCTTACGGATTTTGAAGTAACGGCTTTATTAAATAAGGAAGCTAACCCCTAAGATGATTAAGACAGGAGCGCTTCAGGCGTTTTTTACCCGGTTGCCTAAAAGAGAAAAAACTATCCTCTATGCGGTGGTCTGTGTTGTGGCTTTGGTAATTCTAGACCGTTTAATAATCTCTCCGGTGATCTCTAAAATGAAATCCTTGGACAAAGAGATTCAGAGTAAAGAATTGGAAATAAAAAAGGATTTACGTGTTTTGGCCCGCAAGGATAGGATTTTAGCTGAGAATGTTAAATATGGTTCTTTTTTAGATAGTTTTGAGTCCAGTGATGACCAGGCAGCTTCGGCTTTAAGAGAGATAGAGGAGTATGCTAATAAGGCTTCGGTTTATCTGATTGATATGAAGCCGACTAGCGCAAAAGAGGGGCCCGCGGCGAAGAAATATCTGATCAATTTGAATTGTGAAGCACAGATGGAACAATTGGTTGGTTTCATGTATAATATAGAAAACTCTAAAGAGCTCCTGACTATAGAAAGGTTTCAGATCAGCCCTAAGGCAAAAGGATCAAGTATCGCCAGATGCAATATAGTTATCTCTAAAACAATTAACTAGTAGTTTTTTAAAGATCAAGAATAACTAAAGGAGGGAAAAGTGAAAAAAATCATTTTTGTTATATTTTTTCTATTAATGTCTTTTAGGGCCGGCTTTGCCTTGGATACCGGGCTTTTTGAAATGCGCAATAAAATAGTCGTAGAATCAAAACAGTTAAAGGCCTTGCTGTTAGAGTCAAAAGACATGGTGCTAATGAGCAGTATGTGGGATTCCTGCATTATGACGATGACTCAATTGGATGCCTATTTCTATATGGTGGGGATCTTTAACAGTGTAGAAAATCCGACTGATGCCACGGTTAATTTTCTGGTTAATTGGTTAAATATAATCAAGAGCACAAGCGAGTTGAATATTAAGAGTTTGAATTCAGTAACACAGACGCTTGAGCCTAAGACGAAAGTTTATAAAGAAAAATTAAAGAGCGATTTTAGCGAATTGAATAAAAGCATAGATTCTGAATTGGGCAGGGTTTCCGTGCTTAAGAAAATATCCGCTCCGAGCAAGCCCCGTTAAGGCAGGGCTTTTTTCAGTTCTTCTAATTGTTTTTTGAAATCCGCGTTAGATAATTCCAATTCTTTCATCCGCTTTTCTAGGTTCCAAATCCGGGTTGCGATATATTGGGCATTATCTTCGATCATTAACTGAGCGCCAACCTTGCGCATCTTTGTTCCCTGGGGAAGGACTAATTGTTGTCCGGCCGGGCCGATATTGATTATTTCCATGCCTTTGGGCGGGTCTTGCGGGGTGGAATTATTATCTTCAGCTTGGGCAGAGATATTAGAAAAAACAAAATTCAAAATAATAAAGAGAAAAATCAGGTAAATTTTATTCATTTGTTCCTCCTGGTTAATTATACCATAACTGGGCGCTTGCCAAGGTGATTTTAATATTTAAGTCAAGAATGCATTTATTGCCGGAGTTGAGGTAAGAAAAAATAGTTAAGTTTTTACTGGACAATTCCGGAAAATGTGTTAGACTTACAGCAGTAGTGAATAAAGGATTAGATGTTTGTAGGCCGCGAGGTTTAGAAAACTAACCTTCGCGGTTTTTTGTTTCTGCCGTTATTTACTAAAAATTTAGAGGAGAGGGGGTAGTAAATAATGGCAAAGGGAAAAGTAAAGTGGTTTTCAGACCAAAAAGGTTTTGGGTTTATCACACCTGAATCTGGTAGCGATGTATTTGTTCATCACAGCGCAATCCAAGGTGAAGGTTATAAATCTTTAGCTGAGGGTCAGGATGTTGAGTTTAACATCGAAAAAGGACCTAAAGGCGAGCAGGCTACTAACGTAGTCAAGCTTTAAACTGGTAGAGAATAGTCCCGTTTATTAATACTAATAAGCGGGACTATTTTTTTGCCGACAACTTAATTTTACTTGGGATTTACGTTAAAAAGTGTATAATATAACCTATGAAAAAAAATAAGCAGAAAAAAATGGCTATCGACTGTTTTAAGTGCCAGGACCAATCAAAATGCTGCCGATTCGGAGCCTGGATTGATTTAGAAGAAGCTAAGCGGATATTAATGCTGGGAATTAAAGGCGATTTCTTTCACTTAGAGAAAGATAAAGATTTTCCTTCCGGATACAAAGTCGGCACCAGTATTGAAGATGAAAAATGCGTTTTTTTAGACCCTGACGGATTATGCCGGATCCATAAGGTCGATTATGATTTTAAGCCGATTACCTGTAAAGAATTCCCTTATGAGGGTGATCAGATCGCTCCTATCGCCGATGTGTTATGTTCGGTGCATAAGGCTAAAATTAAGAAGTCAAAAGCCCGCAGGAAAAAATGAGCCAAGATAATCAAGGCAAGCCAAAATGGTATTTTAAGAATTGGTCGCTTCTTATATCGTTTCTTTGCCTGGGCCCGTTTATGCTGCCTTTGGTTTGGAGTAATCCGCATTTAAGTAAGCAAGCAAAAATAACTATTACCGTAATTATAGCCATTTTAACATATTTTTTAATTGCCAGTTTAGCCGCTTCATTAAAATCAATTAGCAGCTATTATCAACTGCTGCAACAGCAGGTATGAAATACACCCAAGGGACAATAGGAAGAGTATTTCTTTTGAAATTTGATAATAATGATATTTTAATCGATAGTATAAGCGGTTTTGTAAAAAAAGAAAAAGTTAATGCCGCGACGATGATCTTTATCGGCGCGCTTAAACAAGGTGATTTAGTTACCGGCCCAAAGCAGGCGGTTATTCCTCCGGAGCCAAATAAGGTAGTTTTTAAAGATGGCTGGGAGGTAATGGGGATTGGTACGATATTTACGAATTCTCATGGTCCGCAAATACATATTCATTCCAGCTTGGGCAAGAAAAATAAGGTTTTAACCGGATGTGTCCGCGGCAAGTCAAAAGTATTTTTGGTTATTGAAGCTGTAATTTTTGAACTGAAAGGCATCAAGGCCGGTAAGGATATTGATGCCAAGACCGGGCTGAACCTGTTAAGGATTTTCTAAAAAGGGGGATCTATGGATTTTGAGGCAATTAGAAAAGATATGAGAATCCTTAGTTTTGAGATTTTGCGTACTGATTGTGATAATTTTTTTGAAGGGGTTATCTTCCAGCAAGAGATAGATAAACTTAAGCTGCAATTGGGAAATTTATTCGGGGAACCGGTGTTTCCCTCAAAAAACAGGCTAGCGCTGAATGTGCGCAAAACCGTAGACGGATTAGGCGGGATCATGCCGGGGCAGATTTTGTACCATAAAGCTTCCGGAGCCGACAATATTTTTGCCATGCTTTGGCCCTGGAAAGACGGCCAACGCACTACGGTAAAGATTATTCAACAATAAATTTTAAAATTATGGGTTTTAAATATATTCAGAAAATTCCTACCCCAGCTCAAATCCTGCAGGAAATGCCTATGTCGGCTAACCTAAAAAAAACAAAGGTGAGCCGAGATAAGGAAATTTTAAATGTCTTAAAAGGTAAAGATAAGCGCCTGCTTTTGATTATCGGGCCTTGTTCGGCCGATAATGAGGATGCTCTTTGCGAATATGTATCAGGTTTGTCTGCTTTGCAGAGTAAAGTTAAGGATAGATTAATTCTAATTCCTAGGATTTATACTAATAAACCGCGCACAACCGGCCAGGGTTATAAGGGCATGCTGCATCAGCCCAATGCCTCAGAGGGGCCGAATATTTCTCAAGGGATTATCGCGATACGCCGGATGCACCTTAGGGCTTTAGCTGAGTCCGGGTTGACTGCCGCCGATGAGATGCTTTATCCGGAAAATTATCCATACTTAGAGGATGTCCTAAGTTATGTAACGATCGGCGCCCGTTCTGTGGAAAATCAGGAGCATCGTCTGACGGTAAGTGGATTGGATATTCCCGTAGGGATGAAGAATCCGACTAGCGGAGACCTGAATGTTTTATTAAATTCTGTCCAAGCCGCGCAAATTCCGCATACTTTTATTTATAACGGTTGGGAGGTTGGCACGCCAGGTAATCCTCTGACGCATTGTATTTTGCGCGGAGCAATTAACCGTTATGGCCAAAGTTTGCCTAATTATCATTATGAGGACCTGATTAATTTTGCTCAAGCTTATTTAAAACGCAAGTTAGCTAATCCTGTGGTAATCGTGGATACTAACCATGCTAATTCCGATAAAGATTTCCGGCAACAACCCAGGATAGCCGATGAGGTAATACGCAGTTTAAACAGGTCTCAGGATTTAAAAAAAATAATTAAGGGGCTGATGATAGAAAGTTACCTGAAAGAGGGCGCCCAAGAGGTTAGCGGTAAAGTGTTCGGGCAGTCAATTACGGATTCTTGTTTGGGCTGGGCGGAAACGGAAAAGTTAATTTTAGCTTTAGCGGATAAATTTAAATAGGAGTTTTATATGGGCCTAAAATTTGATTTTAATAATATGTTCAGTTCCAACGTTGGTAAGCATGGGGTAAGCCAGCAGGATATTAATGAGATCCTTCCCAAAGCGCAACTTTGCGCAGCTCACTTAAAGAAAATCATTGCTAATCCTGAAGCCAGGGTCAATTTAGGCCTGGAATGGGCGGTTATTTTTCAGCAAGATAAAGAGAAGATCGCCAAGATCCAGGAACTGGGGGCGCAGATCTCTAAAAAATATGAAAATGTCGTTTTCTTGGGGATTGGTGGTTCGTATTTAGGCTTAAAAGCTGCCCAAGATGCATTGTGCGCGCCTTATTATAATGAATTTAAACCTTTGAGAAAGAAGGGGCCACGGATTTATTTGGAAGGCAATAATCTTGATCCGGATACTCTGCAGGTTTTATTGAAGAATCTTTTACCTAAGAAAACATTTGTGATTGTTATCTCTAAATCCGGTGAAACTACAGAACCTAAGGCGGCTTTTGAATTAGTCGAAGCCTGGCTTAAAAAAGGAGTAGGAAAAAAATATGGCAGGCAGATTTTGGCAATTACCGATCCTCGGACAGGTGCCCTGCGTGAAAAGGTAGAGCGTGAGCAGAAAA
>CAYIFW010000045.1:0-3448 GCA_964362795.1 uncultured Planctomycetales bacterium
GGGAGCCTTGGAGCGGGGGCAATCTCACGCTATTGCGATTAATTTACGGGATATTATGGGCTTTAGCGTGCCTATTATAGCTATTGTTATCGGAGAGGGCGGTTCTGGTGGGGCTTTAGGGGTCGGGGTGGCTGACCGGGTAGCAGTTTTAGAGAATGCCTATTATTCAGTTATCTCTCCGGAGGGTTGCGCGGCGATCCTCTGGAAGGATGGTTCCAAATCTCCCCAGGCAGCTGAAGTTTTAAAACTTACCGGAACGGATCTTTTAAAAATGGGATTGATTGATGAAGTAGTCCCTGAACCCTTAGGAGGAGCGCATCGTGACGCGCAAAAGATCGCCTTGAGCATTAAAGAAGTAATTTTAAGGAATCTTAAGGAGCTAGAAGCTTTAGATAAAGAAGAATTATTAAAATTAAGATATAAAAAATTCAGAGTTATGGGTGTCACCGCATGATCGAGCAAGAGCTCCTGCTGTTAGGCCTCTTACGTCAAACCCCGAAACACGGTTATGAGATTAAGACCAAGGTCCGCGAAATCCTCTCTCTTTTTGCCGGCGTAGAATTAAAATCAATTTATTATCCGCTAAAAATTTTAGAAAGAAAAGGGTACTTAACTAAACAGGCATCTAAGTGCGGCAAGCGGCCGGAGCGTTTGGTTTATTGCCTGACTCCAGAAGGCAAGGATCGCTTTGAAACACTTCTAAGTAAGAATCTGCTGGATTTTAAACGTCCGCAATTTACTTTGGACTTAAGCCTTTATTTTTTAAGTTATTTGCCGGCAAATTTAGCTCGCCGCAGGCTTGCTGCCCGCTTAAGCATTCTTAATAAGATATCTTTGAGTATTCAGGAGCTGCTGGGCTCTAAGGATTTGAAAGGCTCCGTTGCCCATTCCCGGATCTTAGAGCATAACCTCTGTTTATTGCGCGCTGAATCCTCGTTCCTGTCTTCCTTACTTAAAAAGATATAAAATTCCTATTTAATCTGGAACAAAAGACATTGTGAATACTGCAGTTATGACGGCTCAACCTGTTTTAATGAGGTCAGAATTATTTTATCCGGTTAGGGTAGGAAAACAATTAATTCTGACCCCATTATTGCGTTGCCCGTCGGTAAAATAGCTAAAAAAAGCAAAATAGTGCTTGACAAAATGTATAGCTTGTTATACTATTTAATATAGCATGATAGCACTTACTATAACTACTGTCTGCTTTTCAGCAACCTGGGATGCAGTTAAAAGTATCCCGCTAAATCAAAGTTATTAATTCTACTACGGAGGAAGCAATCATGGCTAAAACATTAATCTCACCGACGGAAATTGGTAAAATTTACAGTATCTCCTATCAAACGGTTAATTATTACACTAATTTAGGTTTGTTGATGGTTAAAAAGAGAAATGGCAACAACCGGCTTTATGACCCTCAGCAGGTAGGCGCCCGTTTAAAAAAGATCGGTAATCTTAAAAGTCAGGGGTATTCTTTAAAATTAATCTGCGATTTGTTAAGAAAGGGTTAAATGAGTTATTTTTCGCCCCTAGGTTTAATTAAGGAACCATTTTCCAATAGCCCGGACCCGGAGTTTTTCTTTGAATCCAATGAACACAAAGCGGCGTTGATCCGTTTATTGGTAGAGATTCGCCTGCGCCGGGGCTTAAGCGTAATTTTGGGTGATGTGGGAGTGGGTAAAACCACTCTATCCCGGAAGCTTTTCCAGATGCTTAAAGAGCGGGAGGGTATATTATTCTATATGATCCTCGATCCTACCGCCCAAAGCGAAGAATTGTTTCTGGAATCGTTAGTGCGCGCCTTTAATCTCCAGGAGCAGCTTGCCGGTTCCACAAGCATCCTGGATTATAAAGAGGTAATTAAAAAGCATCTTTTTCAGAAAGGTGTGGAAGAGAACAAAACTATTGTTTTGGTCGTCGATGAGGCGCAAAAGCTGACCGAGGAGTCACTGGAGGTTTTAAGGGTTTTATTAAATTATGAAACCAATGATTATAAGTTGCTGCAGTTGGTGCTTTTTTCCCAGATGGAGCTTTTACCTAAGATTAAAGAGATTAAGAATTTTTATGATCGGATTGTACTTAAATATGTGATTAATCCTCTGGATGAGCCGGAAACCCGCGAGCTGATTAATTTTCGTCTGCACCATGCCGGTTTTGAAACAGAGTTGCAACTATTTACTAACGAAGCGGTTAGTGAAATTCAGCGTTATAGCCAGGGGTATCCGCGGAGAATTAATTTAATCTGCCATAATGCTTTAAGGAACCTGGTGACGAGCAATAAAGCAGTGATTGATGGAGCAATGATCCGGGATCTAATTGCCCGCAGCGTGGTTTAACTATGGATAAACAAACTTCAGACGAAAGATTACTTAAGATAATTGAAAGCTCGGGCGAGCCACGGCGCGCCAAGATTAATATCGGCGCTCCCAAGAAACTGTTTGGCCAGGTGGCGGGCCTAAAATTTGATTTGGCTACGTTAAAGAGTATCTTTAAAAATTTAAAGATTAATTTGGCCAAAGTAAATCTGGGCTTAATCGGAGTGGGGGTTTTGTTAACTTTAATTTTTCTTTATACTTTATTTAGCGCGCCTTCGATCTCTAAATCTAATGCCGCCTATTTTACGCCGAATGATTCTAAGGCGGTATTAAAATTTATCTCAGCAGGTCAGGAGCAGGGAGCGACGCGTAAAAGCATCAGCGGAGAAAATTTAAGAAGAAATTTTTTTCTTCCTGCTAGCGTAAAAGTCGCCGGGCTTACCACTGCAGAAAGCGTTGATGTTTTAAATGAACTTAAAGATTTTAAGTTAGTCGGAGTTATTTGGTCCAAGAATCCGGAAGTAATGATTGAATATGCTAAAGATGCGCGGACCTATACTTTAAAGAAGGGGGAATTTTTTAATAAGCAGTTTAAAATTAAAGAGATTTCGCGCAGTTCCGCTACTTTAGAAGTTGACCTGGGTTCAGGCACTCGGGAATATGAACTAAGATGAAACGATTTCGGTATTTTTTTCTAGGGGTATTAGTTATGATACTGATGACAAAATCAATTTTTGCCGAGGATGTTCAGCCGGCAGTAGCGGTACAGGAAGCTGTTCCTGCGGTTATTGAGAATCAGGAAGTTTCGCCTTCTGAATCCGGGAAGGCGCAAGCTAGTGAAAAAATTTCCTTGGACCTTAAGGGAATAGATATTAATGAGCTTTTTAATGTGCTCTCAGCCCGAAGCGGAGTGACGATTGTGGCTTCCCCGGAAGTCAGGGGCCGGGTTACTGTCTTTATGAATAATTTAAGTTTTACTGATGCTTTAGATGTTGTGGCGACGATGCAGGGGCTGGCTTATGAGCGCAAGGGGAATGTGGTCAAGGTAATGACTGCCGCCGAATATGAAAGACTTTACGGGAAAAAATATTCTGAACACAAAGAAACGCGTACTTTTAAATTAGCTTATGCCA
>CAYIFW010000045.1:3548-9124 GCA_964362795.1 uncultured Planctomycetales bacterium
CAGCGGTTAGTCCGGATAAAGAAATTGATGGAGGAATTCGATGAGCAAAGCCGGCAGGTATTAATTACTGGCGAGATTATTGAGGTTTATGTTGACGACAGATTTCAAAGCGGGATTGATTGGGAAAAGATATTTAAATCCGTGAATATGGATAATTTGGATTTTGCCGGAAAATTTCCGGTAACCCCGGCGCTTTCCAGCTACGGGAAAATCAGTATGGGGACACTGGCCAAGGATCATTATAATATTGTGATGCAGATGTTAAGTGAATATGGGAGCACTAAGACGGTTAATCGCCCGAGAATTGTAGCAGTAAATAAAGAAGAGGCCAAAATTCTAGTGGGCACCCGGGAGGCTTATGTTACTTCCACTCAGAGCCAGAGTGAATCATCCACGGTGACTTCAGAAAATGTGCAGTTTATTGATGTGGGCTTAAAGCTGGTAGTGATACCGACAATCGGTAGCGATGGTTTTATTACGATGAAAATTAAACCCGAGGTTTCCTCGGTAAAAAGGAATTTAACGACGAATGCCGGCAACATAATTCCGATTGTGCAGACTTCTCAGTCTGAGTCGATAGTAAAAGTTAAGGATGGCCAAACTTTGATTATTGCCGGTTTATTTAAACCAGAAGATATAGATAATAGTAGCGGGTGGCCGGGATTATCGCGCTTGCCGGTTTTAGGGTATTTGTTTTCCACTAAAACTAAAGAAAGCAAAAAAACAGAATTAGTTATATTTATAACCCCGACAATTATAACCGGAGCCGGTAATCTCGGCCGTGAGGTAAAGAATGAAACCAAATAAAGAGCATGGTGTCATTGCGAGCGAACGTAGTGAGCGAAGCAATCCCAGAAGCGAGATTGCTTCGGCTGCCTGCGGCATCCTCGCAATGACGGGAAGCCTCCGGTTTGCAGTGTCAGCCTCCTTAGTAATAGCAGTGTTAATTAACCCATTGGGTTTAAAAACCGATTGCGCGGTTGAGGATCCACAGATGCAGGAGAGCGCCAGCGATAAGATTTCTTTAGATTTAAAAAATGTCGATATCATAGAATTATTGCGGATTATTTCTTTAAAAACCGGAAAGACGATTGTTCCCAGTAAAGAGGTTACTGGCAGGATTACGGTATATTTAAGCAATGTTGCTTTTAACGATGTTCTGGATATTATTCTTGTAACTCAAGGTTTGGCTTTAAATCACGCCGGTAATGTTTATTACGTGATGAGCGCAGCGGAATACCGGAAAAATTTCGGTAAGGATTATGTCGATCAAAGAGAAATTCAGACTGTAAAGTTAGTTTATGCCAAGCCGGCGCTAATTTTTAATGCCTTGGGCCAGTTAAAATCCGATGTCGGAAAGATTGTGGTTGATGAAGCCAGTGGCACGATAATCTTAATTGATATTCCGGAGAAGTTAGAATTATTAAATAAAACAATTAAAGAATTAGACCGGCCGTTAACTACGGCAATTTATGATCTGAATTATATTAAAGCCGCTGATGCTAAAGCGCAGCTTGGCGCGGCGATTACTCCGGGAACTGGTGAGGTAATTATTGATGAGCGCAGTGGAAAAGCGATTATTTCAGATTTACCCCAGAAGATGCAAAAAATGAATATGCTAGTCCGGGAGCTGGATGAAGAGTCGCGCCAGGTCTATGTGGAGACCGATATTGTCGAGCTTACTTTGGATGATAAATTTCAACGCGGTATCGATTGGCAAAAACTCTTTACTTCGGCAGCGATGGATGGCCTGGCCTTTAACGGGTATTTTCCGGCGGCATACTCGCTGGCAGCCGGGGCAATCACCCAGAAAATTTCCGTAGGTACATTGGCGGCCAATCATTATAATGCCATTCTGAATTTTTTAAATACTTATGGAACGACACATGTTATTTCTCAACCGCGGATTGCCGTAGTTAATAATGAAGAAGCTAATATTATGGTCGGTACGCATGAGGCCTACGTGACTACCACTCAAAGTCAGGCGACATCGTCTTTAGTAACTTCGGAGTCGGTGGAGTTTGTGGATGTTGGGGTAAAATTAAAAATAATTCCTAAGATTGGGGCGGATGGTTTTATTACGATGAAACTTAAACCGGAAGTCAGCTCGGTCGCCAGAACGCTTACTACGGCCAATAATAATATTATTCCCATAGTCCAGACCTCGCAGTCAGAAACGGTGGTTAAGATAAAAGACGGTACGATGATTATGATCGCCGGGATGACTAAGTTGGAAAAAACCGATGCAATCAGCGGCTGGCCGGTATTATCCAAGATTCCTTTTTTAGGGGTATTGTTTAGTAACCGCGTGAAAGAGGCTAAAAGAAGCGAGGTAATTATTTTTCTTACCCCGCATTTATCCAAAGGAGATGTAAGCTTACGCGGTGATGAAATCACTAAGATTATCCCGATGGAGTATTTGCCGGAGCATTTACAAAATAAAGTAGTCAGGGATAAGGCTATCGATAAGGGGTTATTCACGCCGGAGAAGATGAAGGATGAAGTGGATAAGAAGCAGGCGCTAGAGATGGTCGCCCAAGAGGCAGCTGAAAGAGCGGCTAAAATTTCCGCGGGCAAAGATGCTGATAAAGCGGCTAAAAAAGCCGGAAAAAAGGCGCAAAAAGCAGTAAAAACAGTTGCCCCGGAAGCAGATAAGCCGTTATTAAAAGAAACCGCTAAAGATTATTATCAGAAAGGGTTGCACGCGCAGGCAGATTCTAATCTGAATGAGGCCACGCGTAATTTTATCAAGGCCACGGAGCTAGATAATAAATATGCCGCTGCTTATAATAATTTAGGGATAATTTATGAACGGGATTCTAAATCGGAGAAGGCCGAAGCAATGTATCTTAAGGCGATTGCTGTTGATCCGAATTTTAGCGCGGCTTATTCAAACTTAGCGTTATTTCATGAGGACCGGGCAGATTTTGTCAAGGCTTTAGAATATTGGAAAAAACGGGTGGCCTACGGTGATCCTAATGATTCCTGGACGGTGCAGGCGCTCAAGCGGGTTAAGGAGCTTGAAAATTAAAGAGAAAAAATTACTTCTGGCTTTTGGGTTTTTAATTTCACTTACGTTGGTTATCGGCTTAGTGGGAATATTTCAGATTCAGAGGCTGATGCAGAGGATTGAAGATCTAGGCAAAAATAATCTCAGCCTGGAATCCGCAGTTTTAGAAATGCGTATTAAAAATGCTAATTATGCCCTGGGTATTCGCAATTATGTTTATTGGCATTCCGCCCGGTATTTAAGTGCAGCGCCGATGGCCGCAGACGCCAATAAAATTTTTTCATCCGGAGAAAACTTTAAGCAACAACTGCAAATTTATCGCCAAAATGCATATTTAAATCAGCAGAAAGTTTGGGCTGCTCAGGCGCAATCTGCTTTTGAGGAGCTATTCGTTTTAGGGAAAAAAATTATTCAGTTGGTCGACCAGGAAGAGCCCGGCAAAATCAGCGAACTAGCAAATAGCCTATTGATGAATTTTGAGAATCGGGTTTTTAGAATTGATGAGTTTTTAGATGGCTCTATGGGCAAATCTAATCTGGAAGAGGTTCAGCGGCAGATGGGGCAAGCCAGAAGAGATAAGGAGCGTGCGGTTTCTTTCTTACAATTTAGTTTGATTACGTCCTTAATTGCCGGTAGTTTAATCGCTCTGGCAGTTTACCGGCGCAGAATTAAAGAGCGGGCTTTACGGCAAGATATGTTTAATCGAATGATTAATGTTGAAGAGGATGAGCGTAAGCATTTGTCTAATGCCGTGCATGATGAGATGGGCCAGGATTTAAGCGCTTTAAAAATCTATCTGGGGGTTATTCAGCAGGGCTTGACAGACACTTCGACCGAGATTCAGGAAAAAATCAATCAGTGTAAAAAGATTATTGATGGGTTGCTGGAGAAAAGCCATAATATCGCTTTTTTGCTGCGGCCGCCGGATTTAGATGAAATAGGTTTAGTGGATAGTTTAGAGGCTCTGTTATTGGAGTATAAACATCTTACTGGTATTGAATATAATTATCAAAAACCCGCAGCATTTTTCGAACTTTCCGCAGAATGCAGCTTACTTTTTTACCGGATCACTCAGGAGCTTTTAACGAATATGGCTAAGCATTCCGGGGCCAAGCATGTAGAATTAAAATTAGTTCAAAAACCTAATATTTCCGAATTATTTTACTCAGATGATGGCCAGGGTTTTGATTATGACGCAGTAATTAAGTCGCCTTTTCGCCGCAGGGAAGATAAATTAAGGCTGGGGATTTTAGGCTTGCGAGAAAGAGTGGAGCTGTTGGATGGCTCGATGCAGATAAATTCAGGCAAAGGCCGCGGCACAAGTATTTATGTAGCATTACCGATTTAAATATGGTAACGACGATGCCTAATGACAAATAAAAAAATGGGAATTCGAGATATAGAATTTATTATAAAAGAAGGTGAAGGATTAACGGTTGAATTCAAGGAAAGGTATACTTCTAAGATTGACCGAGATATAGTTGCGATGGCAAACTCCAAAGGTGGGTTTATTGTTCTTGGCGTCAATGATCTAGGAAAAATCGTTGGTGAAAAACTTACTAATCAGATGAAAGCTGAAATCCTGTCGCTTGGCAGAAATTGCGAGCCGCACATAGCAGTCTTAAGAGCTTCCCAGATTGATAGCGCTGTGGTTATTGAGGTTCCTGAAGGTGATGAGAAACCATATAGTTGTTCATCGGGATATTTCCGCAGGCTTGACGCGGTAACTCAAAAAATGTCGCAAAAAGAAGTTTGCACGATATTTCGAGAAACAACAGATATGTGTTTTGAAAGCCTGCCTTCCAAAGACTTTAATTTTGAAGACGTTTCGCTGGTCAGGGTGAAAACATTTCTTCAAGAAGCAAAAACCTCTTTCCGAGTAAATAAGAACAATTTGCAGTCTTTTTTCTCAAGCCTAAGCCTTTACAGAGATAGCAAGATTAATAATGCCGGTGTTTTAATGTTCGCCAAGGATATTAATAAATTCATCCCTTACTCGGAGGTAATACTTGGTGCATTTAAGGGTGTAGACAAAACATATATTTATGATCGTAAGGATGTCCGAGATGATCTGTTGACCCAACTCAACGAATCAATGGCCTTTATTAAGAGACAGCTTAATGTACGTAGTGAAATACATGAGTTGAATCGCATTGATATTTATGAGCTTCCCCTTGACGCTTTGCGTGAAGCTTTAGTAAATGCTCTTATTCACCGTGATTATGCTATGAGAGGCACAAGTATCCATGTCGGCGTCTTTGATGACCGGGTCGAGATTGAAAACCCCGGAGGGCTTCCTTTTGGATTGTCGCCAAAAGATTTTGGCAAGACATCAGTACGCCGAAACCAAATCATTGCTGACATGTTTCATAGAATGGCAAAGGTGGAGAAAATTGGCTCAGGTATTAAACGAATGAGAGATTTTATGCTAAAGGCCGGCCTTAAAGAGCCGCATTTTGAAATGACTAATTTCTTCCGGGCAATATTCTATCGTAACCCTGAATATTCCTTAAAGCCGGTTAAGGATAAAGGTATACAGAAAGGTATACAGAAAGGTATACAGAAA
>CAYIFW010000046.1:0-1858 GCA_964362795.1 uncultured Planctomycetales bacterium
GCTTTAAGTTTTCGGGCGTTTCCAATTTTAAAAGGTGTGGGCGGGAGATTTTCAGAGTTTAATATGGGCCTGGTGCATTTGGCTATTGTGGGTGTAAATATAAATGAGCTTTTTTCGGGTGTAAAGGAGATGTTTAATCGCTGTAACCAGGATGATGTATTGAAAAATCCGGCGTATATGTATGCCTTGTTGCATACGATTCTCTATAATAAAAAAGCAAAATCACTGGCCATATTAATGCCTTTTTCTCAAACGCTTAAATCCACGGCAGATTGGTATGTGCAGCTTCTAGCTGAAAGCTTAGGTAAAAAATACCACCGTAAGATTGAGGTAGGCGTTGATGGGTCAGAAAATTGGCTGGCGGATGAAAAATCTTTATTTAGCAAGGGGAGAACCCCTATAGCTGCAGCCGGAACTAACGATTTGCATTCTATCCAGCAGAATAATGTTGAAGGGGAAGATAATAAAGTCCTTACTTTTATTCGGGTTGAGCAATTTAGGACAGATTTAAAAATACCGGGTGAGGGTGATTTGCTTTCCGGGAAAAGTTTCAGCGCGCTGATGCATTTAGCTCAGGAGGCAACCGAGTGGGCTTTGGTTTATGAGAACCGGCCGAATTGCACGATTATTATGCCGGAAGTTAACGCCTATAACTGGGGCGCTTTATTATTTTTCTTTGAAATGGCTACCGCCTTTGAAGGTGAACTGCTTAATGTGAATGCTTTTGACCAGCCGGGTGTGGAAGGATATAAGAATTATATGTACTATAAATTAGGCAAACCCGGAATTCCGCAGGCCGTCGCCGAAGAAATCAAAAGTAAACCATTAATTAAAGATCCCAAATATATTTTATAAATAAAGGGGACGGTTCTCTTTTTCTTAAAAAAGAGAACCGTCCCCTAGTTTCTATGTTAAAAATCGGAAAATTAAAACTTAAATCAAATTTAATACTGGCGCCGATGGCCGGAATTACGGACCTGCCTTACCGCATGCTTTGCCGTAGGTTTGGCGCTGAGCTGGCTTTTGTGGAGATGATTAATTGCCGCTCAGTTAGTTTTAAAAGTAAAAGGACTAAGCAGATGCTTCTTACTGAGGCTAAAGATAAACCTTTGGGCATTCAGATATTAGGATGTGAGGAACAATACATTCTTAAAGCCATGGAGGTTTTAAAAAATTATAAATTCGATATTTTGGATTTTAATGCGGCCTGCCCGGCCAAGAAAATTGTGCGCCGAGGAGAGGGTTCAGGATTATTGCGCGAACCGGAAAAATTCGCGAAGTTATTAAGATTGGTGGTAAAAAATTCCTGGCTTCCGGTAAGCGTTAAGATCCGTCTGGGCTGGGATAAAGACTCGGTCAATGCCAGAGAGATTGCCTTAATTGCTCAGGATTGCGGGGCAAACGCTTTGTTTATCCATGGACGCACTAAAACTCAAGGTTATAGCGGCCAGGTGGATTACGGTGTAATTGCTTCGGTGAAGAAGGCTTTAAAAATACCGGTAATTGCCAGCGGGGATGTGTTCTCCGGTTTATTGGCCAAGAAAATGCTGGATGAGACCGGATGCGACGGCTTGGCGGTTGCCCGCGGCTCTTTTGGCAACCCTTGGATTTTTAAGGAGATAAAAGAGTACCTGCATCAGGGTAAGTTTGTTAGTTATCCCGGAAAAGAGGAAATTGCTAAAGTTATGCTTGAGCATCTGGAAGCCTGTATCGGTTTTTATGGAGAGAAGAATGGTGTAATTATTTTTCGTAAGTTCTATACCTGGTATACCAAGGGGTTGCGTAAGGTGCGCCGTTTAAGAGAGAGGTCTTCGCGGCTGAAGACCAGGCTGGAAGTGCAGGAGCTTATCCGGGAGGC
>CAYIFW010000046.1:1958-9016 GCA_964362795.1 uncultured Planctomycetales bacterium
AACTTACGTCGGCTTTGCCTCCGTAAGTTGTCCGCTCATTAAACAAAAAAGCCCCGACTGTTTCCGGGGTTTCTTTGTAGGTGATAGGCCTAATAGCTTTCGCTATCGTTTCAAGCCTCCTAGTTGTGTTTACTACTCTCACCTCTCTAAGTAAGTATGCCATATAAATATTTAAATTTCAAGTTCCTTTAAAAAATATCGGGGACGGTTCTGTTTTAAAAAACAGAACCGTCCCCATTGATTTTATAGTATAATAATCCCTATGCTGAATACTTCTATCCGTTATCTTAAGGGAATCGGGCCAAAACGCTCGGAAAGCTTCCGGTGCAAAGGGGTAAGCACGATCGAAGATTTGCTTTATTATTTTCCGCGCCGCTATGAAGACCGCACAAATTTTTCCAGTATTGCTGATCTCCAGGAAGGGCAAATTTATACGATTAAAGCTCAAGTGTTGGCCGGGGGACAGCGTAATTCCTGGCGCAGGCGCGCATTTAGCATAACTGAGGCAGAGCTGGGGGATGCTACCGGAAAGATTCCCTGTGTTTGGTTTAATCAGCCGTATCTTAAGAACTATCTCAAGGTAGGCTCTGCGGTAATCCTTTATGGGAAAGTTGAGCGGTATAACGCTAAATTACAGATGAATAATCCGGAATATGAATTTTTAGACGGGCAAGATGAGGGTTCTTTAAATGTGGGCAGGATCGTCCCGGTTTATACTTTACCGCAAGGTTTCAGCCAGCGCAGTATGCGCCATTTAATTAAAAATACTTTGGATGAGTTTCTGCCTAAGATTAACGATCCTTTGCCCTTTGATCTACGCCGGCGTAACGGCTTGATTAATCTGGCAGAGAGCTTGTTGAATATACATTTTCCGGCGGATCTGGATTTACAAAAACAGGCGCACCAGCGTTTAAGCTTTGAAGAGTTTTTTATTTTTCAGCTTCCGCTGGTTTTAAGAAAACTAAGCCGCAAAGAAAAAAACGGCTTCAGCCATATTGTTAAAGACAAGTTGATCCAAGATTTTATTTCTAGCCTGGCTTTTAAGTTAACCGGCGCTCAAGAAAAAGTTTTGCATGAAATAAAAGCGGATATGGCCTCCCCGCAAGCCATGCACCGGCTTCTGCAAGGGGATGTAGGTTCGGGAAAGACTATCGTGGCTACTTTAGCTGCGCTGATAGCCATTCAAAGCGGGCACCAGGCGGCATTGATGGCGCCGACGGAGATACTTGCCCGCCAGCATTATGAAAAAATATCTGCGCAATTGGCAGGTTTAAATTTTTCCGGGCGTAAATTATGCGTAGGTTTATTGGCCGGCCAGGATAAAGAAAAAGATAAAATATATCACGATCTAAAAGAAGGTAAGCTGGATTTAATTATCGGCACCCACGCTTTGTTGCAGGAAGAATTAATTTTTAAGAGTTTAAGTTTTATTGTTATTGATGAACAGCATAAATTCGGAGTTGGGCAAAGAGCCCTTTTGCCTAAAAAGGGTAATAATCCGGATGTATTGATTATGACCGCGACTCCTATTCCGCGCACATTGGCAATTACTTTGTACGGTAATCTAGATATTTCCGTAATTAATGAACTGCCCGCCGGCCGTATTCCGATAAAAACGATGCATTTTGAGCAAAGGAATATTCAGCAGGCTTATGCTTTGGCAAAAGATGAGTTGGGGCGCGGCCGTCAGGCTTATATTATTTATCCGGTAATTGAAGAATCCTGCGCTTTAGATATCGCCGGAGCTAAAAAGATGTTTGTCGAACTTAAAAACGGAGAATTCAAAAATTTTAAATTAGGTTTGATTCATGGACAATTAAAAACCGAGGAGCAGGGCCAGGTAATGTCTAAATTTAAAAATCAAAAGCTGGATCTTTTAATCTCGACTACGATTTTAGAAGTTGGTATTGACATTGCTAATGCTACCTGTATGATTATCGAATCTGCCGAGCGTTTCGGCTTGAGCCAGCTGCACCAATTACGCGGCAGGATCGGCCGAGGGGAGTTTGCTTCCGTTTGCCTGTTGATCTCTGATTGCCCAAGCCCGGAGTCAGTGGCGCGTATAAAAGCTATGGTCGATTCCAATGACGGTTTTCGTATCTCCGAAGAGGATTTAAAGATCAGGGGGCCGGGTGAATTTTTCGGGCAACGTCAACATGGATTGGCGGAGTTAAAGATTGCCAATCCTTTGACGCAAATGCAGCTGCTTAAGGTTGCCCGGGAGGAAGCGATTAATTTACTCAAGCAGGATACCCGGTTAGAGGAGCGGGCGCATCAATTATTAAAAGAAAAACTTTTACAGAGATTTCCGGAGTATGAAAAGTTAATGCTCGTAGGATAAAAACAAGGGGACGGTTCTCCTTCGGAGAACCGTCCCCAATATTACAATGCGTATAACTACAGGAAAATACCGTAATTTTAAGATTTATATGCCCAGGGGTATCCGGCCTACTCAGGACCTGGTGCGTAAGGCGGTTTTTGATATCCTGGGAGATATTAGCGGATTAGCTTTTTTAGAGCTTTATGCCGGCTCGGGAGCAGTCGGGTTAGAGGCGCTTTCCCGGGGCGCAAGCTCGCTAACTATGGTGGAGAGCAACTGTGATTCCATATTGGCTATCAAGAGGAATATTGAGCTGCTTAAAGCTCCCGCTTGTAATTTATATCATCTGGAGGCAGATAAAGGGGTTAAACTGCTAGCTTTGGATAAGAAACTCTTTGATATAATATTTATCGACCCGCCGTATCATTCGGATATGGCAAAAAAAATCTTGCAAACTCTTGAGGGTTATGATATATTGGCGCCTCATGGTTTGATAGTCGTGCAGCATTTTAAGTCAGAAGAGCTGCCAAAAGATAACCAAAATTTTAGTTTAATTAAAGAAGCCAAGTATGGAGATACCTGGCTTTCAATTTTCAAGAAGAAAGAGTAAAGATGTGCCAGGCTGCTTTATATCCAGGAACCTTTGACCCGGTAACTAACGGCCATATTGATTTGATTTGCCGCGCGCATGAAATTTTTCATGAGGTAGTCGTGGCTGTGGCGCATAATCCGCATAAAAAGCCGATTTTTAGCGTTGCCGAGAGAATGGCGATGCTTAAAAAAGCTACCGCCGGTATGGACGGGGTAACGGTTACGCATTTTGACGGTTTGGTGGTAAATTTTGCGCGTAAAATGAAGGTTAAGGTCTTAGTGCGCGGATTACGCATGCTTTCGGATTTTGAATATGAGTTTCAGATGGCTTTGACTAACCGCAAGTTGGCCAGCGATATTGAGACAATTTTTCTTATGCCGCATGAATCCTACAGTTATCTTTCGGCTAAATTGATCAAGGAAGCGGGTTCATTGGGAGCGGATCTATCTAATTTTGTGCCGGAGTTTGTCGCCGACGCTTTGCAGAAAAAATTACGTAGAAAATAGTGAAAATAATCGTCAATCAGGTTCCTCAAGAGGGCCTGTATTTAGAAGAGAGGGTTTTGCCGGCGGAATTGGATCTGCCGACGGATTTGGTGCGGTTTGATTCCGATTTAACGGTAAAAGCGCAGGTTTACCGGATTACTAATGCGCTTACCGTAGAATTAAATATCAGCGCGGTTATGGGCGCGGATTGTTCACGCTGCCTGGATGAATTTATTTGGGAATTCAGCAAAGATGCGCAGTTAAGTTTCTCTTTGGAAAGCAGCACTGTTTTTATTGATTTAAATCCCAATATCAGAGAAGAGGTAATCTTAGATTACCCCATAAAGCCTTTATGTAAAATAGATTGTCAGGGGTTTTGTGTAAAATGTGGCAACAAAAACGAAGGAGGATGTAACTGTGGCTCTACCTAAACGAAAGCATTCAACAGCGCGCGGTAGGAAACGCCGTACGCATTGGAAAGTTAAAATCGCCGGCCTGATTGCCTGTCCTCACTGCAAGCAGTTAAAGCTTGCGCACCGGGCTTGCTTGGTTTGCGGTTATTATGATGGCCGGCAGGTCATCGAGATTAAAGTAAAAACAAAAAAGAAAAAAACTCAATAATTAAAAGGAAAACGTAATGAAAATAGTTGTTGACGCTATGGGCGGTGATTACGCTCCGGATGTAATTATTCAGGGCTCAATGGATGCGGTAAAAGAGTATGCTGTGGAGGTTATTTTGGTTGGGGATCAACCGAAAATCGAAGCGCTCCTGAAAAAAGCTAAATATACCGGTAATCGCATTAGCGTCCAACACGCCGCGGAAGCAATTGAAATGTGCGAGCCTGCGGCTAATAGCGTGCGGCGTAAAAGGCAATCTTCCATTGTTATTGGTTTAAATTTAGTTAAAGAGGGCAAAGGGGATGCTTTTTTTAGCGCGGGCAATACCGGGGCAGTGGTTTGCGCGGCTACTTTAGAGTTGAGGTTATTGCCGGGAATAGAGCGGCCGGGAATCGGTATCGTTACTCCTACTTTAAAAGGAGTGTCTTTGATTATTGATGTCGGCGCCAATATTGACCCTAAGCCGACGCAGTTACTGCAATACGGGATTATGGCGGATGCTTACTGCAAGAATATTTTAAATAAAGCTAATCCCAGCGTAGGCCTGTTGAATATCGGCGAAGAAGAAAAAAAAGGTACGGAGTTTATTCGCGAAGCTTATGATTTATTGGAAAAAAGTAAATTAAATTTTATCGGCAACGTTGAGGGTAAAGATCTTTTTAAAGGTAAATGCGATATTATTGTCTGCGATGGATTTGTCGGTAATGTGGCTTTAAAGGTTTCCGAAAGCGCGGTAGAAGCCATGCAGATATTTTTAAAGCGGCATCTTTTAAGTAATATTTGGGGAAAGATCGGCTTAATTTTTATGATGCCCAGCCTTAAGCGTTTTAAGAAAGAGTTGGATTACGCCGAGTATGGCGGCGCGCTTTTGTTGGGGGTAAACGGAGTGGTAATTATCGGCCATGGCCGTTCCAATAAAAGAGCGATTAAAAATGCCATTCGGGTAGCTAAAGAAGAAGTGGAACGCCAGGTTAATTCTAAGATCCTCGAACAGCTAAAATAATAAAATAAAATGAAAAAAGTCGGAATTATCGGAGTAGGTGAATACCTACCGGAAAAAATTATTACTAACGCCGATTTAGAGAAGATGGTGGATACCTCTGACGAGTGGATTACTACGCGCACAGGTATAAAAGAAAGGCATATGGCAGGCGCGGGGCAGGCCGCTTCGGATTTAGCGCTAAAGGCCGCCCAGCAGGCGCTGGAAAACGCTAAACTCAAAGCTGAAGATTTAGATCTTATAATCGTGGCCACGATTACTCCGGATATGCCTTTTCCTTCGGTAGCTTCCATTATTCAAGATAAACTTGGTGCAAAAAAAGCCGCGGCTTTTGATATCTCTGCGGCCTGTGCGGGTTTTGTTTATGGGCTTTCTGTGGCGGAAAAATTTATTGCCGCATCTGCTTACAAAAATGCTTTAGTTATTGGTACGGAAGTGCTATCTTCGATTACTGACTGGCAGGACCGTAATACTTGCGTCTTATTCGGTGACGGGGCAGGGGCGGTAGTTTTAGCGGAAGTAAAAAAAGGCGGGATTATTTCGACTTATCTAGGTTGTGACGGATCCAAAGCCGGTATACTGAATATGCCTGCCGGCGGTTCGCGTAATCCGGCGACCTCTGAAACTGTTCGGAATCGTCAACATTATTTAAAAATGCAGGGCAATGAATTATTTAAGATTGCCGTTAATACCATGACCGATGCCGCCGAAACTGTTTTAAAGCAGGCCGGGATGACTTTTGCGGATGTGGATTTGATTATCCCGCATCAGGCCAACGCGCGGATTATTATGGCAGTGGCTAAAAAATTAGGTATTCCGCAGGAACGGGTTTATCTTAATATTGAGCGGTGCGGTAATATGTCCAGCGCTTCTACCGTTACAGCGCTTTGTGAAGCGGTGCAGGAAGGAAAAATTAAAAAAGGAGATGTTATCCTTCTGGATGCATTCGGAGCGGGCCTGGTCTGGGGCGCCTGTATTATCGAGTGGTAGGTTATCTTTTTGCCGGGCAAGGCAGTCAATATGTGGGAATGGGCAAAGATTTGTATGAGTCTTTTCCTGAGAGTAAAGCGATCTTTGAGCGTGCTGATAGAGCGTTAGGGTTCTCTATATCCGGAATTTGTTTCAAAGGCCAACCGGAAATTCTAAAGCAGACTATTTTTTCTCAGCCAGCTATTCTGACGGTAAGTATAGCTGCGTACGAAGCATTTAAAACTAAAGAAAGCATAAAGCCGTCTTTTATGGCCGGTTTAAGTTTAGGTGAATATTCTGCTTTAATAGCAGGCGGAGTTTTTACTTTTGAGGACGGGTTAAGATTGGTGCGTAGAAGGGCTGAGATAATGGAGGAAGCTACACTTAGGTATCCCGGCAAAATGGCTGCGGTTTTAGATTTATCTTTTGAAAAGATAAAAGATATTTGTTTAAAGAGTGGGGCTGAGGTTGCTAATATCAATGCTCCCGGGCAGATTGTTATTTCCGGCAAGAAAGACGCGGTAGATAAGGCTAAAGATCTGTGCGTTGAAGCCGGGGCAAAAAGAGTAATTGAATTAGAGGTTAGCGGAGGATTTCATTCTTCTTTAATGTTTGAAGCTTCTGTAGAATTGAAACAAAAATTAGAGAGTATGCCTATATCTGCGCCTGCTGTACCCATAATTAGCAACTATAGTGCTTTACCGCAATACAAAGTTATGCAAATAAAAGAAAATTTAATTTATCAGATATATAAATCCGTTAGATGGGAAGAATCAATGAGATTTATGTTATCGCAGGGAGTAACCAATTTTATTGAATTCGGCCCGGGTAAAGTATTAAAAGGATTAATGCGCCGCATTGATAGCAATGCGCAGGTTGTGAATGTGGAAAAGAAAGAAGATATCTTAGTATTGCAGTAGGGTGTCCCTTTTCAGGACGTCCCCTATTAGGCTATTAGGAGGATGAAGATGAGATTAAAGAATAAAGTAGCTTTGATTACCGGTGGAGCAAGAGGTATTGGCCGGGCAATCGCTTTGACTTATGCTCAAGAAGGCGCCGATATCGTGGTGGCTG
>CAYIFW010000047.1:0-4438 GCA_964362795.1 uncultured Planctomycetales bacterium
GCTCGCAATGACACAAGGTAAGATTAATGATTTTGAAGGAATGATTTCGCAGAAAGAGTTAGCCAAGCTAGTGAGTGAATTAAAGCCGGCAATTAATCAATATAACCGTCAATCAAAAGACGGGCCGCTTACATTTTTTGAGGTTTATACGGCGTTAGCTTTTTTATATTTTAAACAGAAAAAAGTTGATTTTGCAGTTTTAGAGACCGGTTTGGGCGGCGCTCTGGATGCGACGAATAGCGCACATTCTCTTGTTTGCGGGATTACTCCGATTAGTTTTGAGCATGTTCAGAAATTAGGCAAAACACTGGCTAAGATTGCCGCTGAAAAATCAGGCATTATTAAAGATCAAGGAGCGATTGTAATCTCTGCTAGCCAAAAGCAAGAAGCTAGGCGAGTTATCTCTCGGCATTGTAAAAAATTTCAGGCTAAGCTTTTTGAAGTGGGCAGGAAGATAAAACATTCTAAGACTAAGTCCGGTTTTACGGTCCAAGGATTGCGTCGGGATTATAAAAATCTGCGTTTGCGGCTCTTAGGGGGCCATCAAATGGCCAATGCCGCTTTGGCTGTCGGCTTAGTTGAATCTCTAAATTTTTATGGTTTTGATATTCAGGAAGAGCCAATACGCCTTGGCTTGGGCAATACAGTTTGGCCGGGCAGATGCGAGGTGATGGCTAGAAAGCCTTTAGTTGTTTTAGATGGGGCGCAGAACTTGGCTTCGGCAGTAACTTTAAAATTGGCAATCAAGGATAACTTTAAATATAAAAAGCTTATCTTAATTTTAGGAATATCCGACGATAAGGATATCCGGGGAATTTGTAAGGCACTTGGCCCTCTGGCGGATCAGATTATTCTTACTTGCGCCCAGACCACGCGGGCGATGGAGCCGGAAAAAATAGCGTTTTATTTTAAGAGAAAAGTATATTTGACGCAAGGCGTAAAAGAAGCTAAACTTTTAGCTAGGCGCCTGGCGCGCAAAGAAGACTTAATTTTGGTCACCGGTTCATTGTTTGTCGCGGGAGAGTTTAGAAATGTTTAAAGATAATTTAGAAGACACAATTTCGGCGATTTCTACCGCTCAAGGAGAGGGCGGTATCGGCATTGTGCGCCTAAGCGGAAAAGAAGCTTTGTTAATTGCCGATAAAATATTTATTCCCTTTGGCAAAACTAAACCGGCGGATTTTAAGAGTTATACTCTGCATTACGGTAAAATTTGCGATAAGGGCAAAGTTATCGATGAAGCTATTCTTACTCTGATGCGCAAGCCTAAGTCTTATACCCGGGAAGATGTGGTGGAGATAAATTGTCACGGCGGAATTTTAGCCTTAGGTAGAGTATTGGATTTAACTTTAAAGCATGGCGCCCGGCTGGCTAGCCCGGGAGAATTTACCCAGCGGGCTTTTTTAAACGGCAGGATTGATTTAGCCCAGGCTGAGGCCGTGATTGATATCATTCGGGCCAAGACTGATTCTGCGCTGAAGGTAAGTTTAGGGCAGTTAAGCGGAAGATTGTCCGGTGAAATAAATAAAATCCGTAAGCAATTATTAGATATTCTAGTTTCGATAGAGGCAAATATTGATTTTCCCGAGGAGGATATTGGGCAGCAAGATATAACGAAAATATCCAGGGGCCTTATGGCTATTGATATGGAGTTAAATAAATTATTAGATGGTTCTGTTTGCGGCAGGATATTGCGTGAAGGCATCCAGGTGGTTATTTGCGGCCGGCCCAACGTGGGGAAATCTTCGCTGTTAAATGCCCTGCTCAAGAAAGAACGTTCTATTGTTACCCCGGTTGCCGGCACAACCCGCGATACAATTGAAGAGACGCTGGATATTAAAGGTATACCGGTAAAAATTGTCGATACCGCCGGTATTCTTAAGCCGCGTAATTTAATTGAGAAAAAAGCTGTTTTACGTTCCCGAGCGCAGATTAAGTTGGCGGATTTAGTTATTATTTTATTTGACGCCAGCCAGAAACTCAATGTTCAAGACAAGAAATTGATTAAGGAAATAAAAAATAAAAAAGTTATCGCGGTAATTAATAAAATTGATTTAAAGGCGCGCATTGAAAAGAATCAAATTAACCGGGTTTTTCCTCAAGTGGTCCAGCTTTGCGCAAAAAAAGCCAGAAATATTAATTTACTGGAGGATGCTATTTGCGATTTAGTCTATCAGGGGAAATTGTTTGCTCCGGAGTTTACGCTAGTGAGTAATCTAAGGCATATCCAGGCGCTTAAAAATACCAAGAAGCGAATCGGTCAAACCAAGGTTGCTTTAGGCGATAAGCTGCCGCCGGAATGCATCGGGCAACTTCTGAAAGATGCTTGTGTTTATTTAGACGGGATATTGGGTAGAAATTTCCCGGAGGATCTTTTAGAAAAAATTTTTGCTGATTTCTGTATCGGGAAATAAGGATGTTTTGAGTTAAAGCAGTTTTTCTTTGTTGGCAATAACTTTGGATATTTCTTTGTTGAGGTCGCTGAGGGCAAAGGGTTTGACGAAATAACCGACTACTCCCAGCTTGTAGGCTTTTTTCACATCACCTAAATCGCCAAAACCGGAGATAATAATTATCGGAATGCCGTGAGTTTGGGGGTCGCTGTTTAAAATTTCACAGATTTCAAATCCTCCCAGGTCCGGCATTAATAAATCCAGCAGGATGAGGTCGGGGTTAAAGGATTTGATTGAGCTGAGGACTTTTTTGGGCTCCTTGCAAAGCATGACTTGAAAACCGTTCTCGGTTAAAGAGTCATTTAAGAGGGAAAGTACCTCTTCCTGGTCATCAACCACGAATATGCGTTTTTTTGACATTTATTTTTTAGTAATGAAGGCCTTGCTTATCCTTAGGTAGCTTTATGTTAAATAGTATAATTATATTTAGGATAATAGTCAAAGAAAAACTTATTGCAGAAAGGCAGTTTTCATTAGATAATAAGTCCTCTAATTTTGAAGTTCAATTTAAGGCGCTAAATGGCTATGAATAAACTAAAAATTGAGAAAGCGGTTCGCCAGATTTTAGAGGCAATCGGGGAGAATCCTAAAAGAAGGGATCTTCTGGAGACGCCGCGGCGGGTTGCCCAAATGTATGAAGAAATTTTTTCCGGAATTAAGCAGGATCCTGAAAAAGAGCTGGAAGTTATTCTAGAGCAAAAACATAATGAAATTATTCTTTTGCGCGGTATACCGTTATATTCGGTTTGCGAACATCATCTCTTGCCTTTTTTGGGTAGGGCCAATATTGCCTATATCCCCAAGAATGGCCGGGTAACCGGGTTAAGCAAACTTGCCCGGGTAGTGGATATCCTGGCGCGCCGGCCGCAGGTTCAGGAAAGATTAACTACGCAGATTGCCGAGATTGTAATGAGTAAATTAAAGCCGTTGGGAGTAATGGTGGTTATCGAGGCAGAGCATCTTTGTTATGATGAAAAAACAGAGATATTAACAGAAAATAGTTGGAAGCTGTTTAAGGATTTAAAGAATATTGATAAAGTAGCTCAAGTAGATCCTTTAACAAGGCGCCTGTCTTTTGTTAAGCCCAAGAGTTCTATTTCTTACAAATATAATGGGAATATGATAAGAGCCAAGAGTCTTTCGGTTGATTTGTTGGTTACTCCAGACCATAGATTTTATTATTCTTCAGAATGGGATTTTTATAATGGTAATAATAATTGGCATATTGCCCCGATAAAGGAATTAATGAAAAAATATGTTGTAATTCCTCGGGCATGTAATTGGTCTGGTAAGAATGTGAAGAATATAAAGATTGGCAGGTATACTTTATCCGCAAATATGTTTGCGCAATTTTTTGGAATTTGGGTTAGTGAAGGTTGTGTTACGCAGGCTGGAAAACGCAAATTTGTTGTTGTTTCTCAAAGTCCTAAATCAAAAAGTTTTTCGGAAATTAAGGAGCTATTTGACGGTTTAAGAATTAAGTATATACAGTGCAAAAGCGGAAGAACTATTCAGTTTAGAATAGAAGATAAGGATTTTTACGAATATTTTAAGAAATTTGGTAAATCAGCAGATAAATATATTCCTGAGGTTATAAAAAATGCCCCTCCCAAATTACTAATGTTGTTTCTTGATTGGTATATAAAAGGGGATGGGCATATTAAAAAGAACAAAGCGATACATTTTGTTTCAAAATCGGAGAGGCTAATAAATGATTTACAAGAAGTTTGTATTAAATTAGGTATTGGTTGTACAAAGCAAAATAATAAAAAATTCTTTAGGATGGAGACACATAAAACAAAGCAAGGGGAAAATAAATGGTATTCGAAATTAAGACCGTGTAATTTTTCGTTTAAAAAATATAATGGAAAAGTTTTTTGTGTGAGCGTGCCAAAAGGGTTAGTTTTGGTTAGGCGAAATGGGAGAGTTGTTATTTCTGGAAATTGCATGTCGATGCGCGGGGTAAGAAAGCCCGGGACGATGAC